>NZ_CP071246.1:919915-1226554 GCF_021496665.1 Corynebacterium sp. CNCTC7651
CAACCTGGAATCCGCCAAGGAGAAAGAACTCTGGCGCGTCCTCGTCGCCCTTTCCATCAGGCACGTGGGACCGACGGCGGCACGCGCCCTTGCGGCTCGTTTCGGGAGCATGCAGGCGCTTGTCGACGCCAGTTTGGAGGACCTCGCCGACACCGACGGCGTGGGCACGATCATCGCCGAATCATTCAAGGACTGGTTCGAGGTTGATTGGCACCAGGAGATCGTGCGCAAGTGGGCCGCCGCAGGCGTGCGCATGGAGGATGAGGCGGGCGAGGACCTTCCGCAGACCCTCGACGGCCTGACCGTCGTGGTCACCGGCACGCTCGAGGACTTCACGCGCGAGGAGGTCAAGGAGGCGATCCTCTCCCGCGGCGGCAAGGCGGCGGGCAGCGTCTCCAAGAAAACCGACTACGTGGTGGTGGGGGAGAACGCCGGCTCCAAGGCAGCGAAGGCGGAGGAACTCGGCCGCCCCATCCTCAACGAGGAGCAGTTCAAGGCGCTTCTCAGCGGCGGCCCAGAGGCGCTGCAGTAGCCGGGGCGGCTGTAGCTGAACTGGGCAACCCCTAGCTCAGCATCGCGCCGATAATCGCGCCCAGATCGCCGATGTGCGTGACCTCGGAGGCCAGGTAATCCGGGCCACCAACGCGGCCGACCACCAGCACGAGGTCGGTGCCGGGCAGGGGAGCGGAGCACAGGGCGGTGTCCAACAGGCCCCAGGCCTCGGGCACCCATTCCTCGGTCTCCGGATCAAGTACGCGCGGGCCAGCGAGTTCCAGCCGGGGAGGTTTCGAGCCGTCGTCGCCAGGCGCGGCAGGGGAGGAGGCGACACGCACCATGCCCTCCGCCGTGTTGCGGAGGATGACTGCCCAGGAAGATGTCATGGTGCGGGGCATCATTGCCACCAGCTCTTCCAGGGCGTTTTCGCGGTTGTTGGCCTGCGCCGCAACGCGCGCCAGCATCTTCACCTGGCCGCGGCGGTCCACCCGGCCCGTGAACGGGCGGATGGAATCAACCTCCACCCCTTCGATGGAGGCTGCGGCGGTGACAACAGTGTCAATCATCGTGCCGGTGGGCAGGGCAACCACAATGTCATCGGTGACCTGGCTGCCGTCCGGGGTGGTTTGCACGATGTCGACGGATTGGATGTTCGCGCCGACCAACCCAAACGCTTCGGCCAACTCGCCGAGGCTGCCGGGAACGTCCGGGAGGGACACGCGGATCAGGTACGACATGGCTCCTTTTATAACATCCGTCTCCGCCCCAGGGCTCGAAGCTGCCGCCGGAGCCGTGCCGTAATATAGAGCCGTTGCCACAAACCATGCGAGGAGATTGGAATCACATTGGCTGAGATTTCACGCGACGAGGTGTCGCGCATCGCCCGGCTGGCGCGCATCGCGCTGAATGAGGACGAGCTCGACAACATCGCCCAGCAGCTGGACACTATTATTGATGCGGTGTCGAAGGTGCAGCAGGTCGATACCGAGGGTGTGACGCCGATGAGCCACCCGCACTCCATCGAGGCGGGGATGCGCGAGGACGTCAAGCGCGACACCCTGACGCAGGAGCAGGCGCTCGACCAAGCCCCGGCGGTTGAGGAAGATCGCTTTGTGGTCCCGCAGATTCTTGGAGAGGGTGGAGAGTAAGTGACCGAGTACACGCTGCCAACTGAAGGCCTGGTGTCCAAGCCGGCGCACGAGCTCGCCCGCATGATCCAGGCTGGTGAGGTCACCTCCCGCGAGGTCACCCAGGCGTTCCTGGACCGCATCGCCGAGACCGACGGTGAGCTCGGCGCGTTCCTGCACGTCGGCGCCGAGGAAGCTCTCGCCGCTGCCGACGCTGTGGACGCGCAGGTCAAGGCCGGGGAGGCGCCGGCATCGGCACTTGCCGGCGTGCCGCTGGCGCTGAAGGACCTCCTGGTCACCACCGACGCGCCGACGACCGCCGCGTCGAAGATGCTGGAGGGGTACATGAGCCCGTATGACGCGACCGTCGTTAAGCGTCTGCGCGAGGCCGGCATCCCGATCCTGGGCAAGACCAACTTGGACGAGTTCGCGATGGGTTCCTCCACCGAGAACTCCGCGTACAAGAAGACGAAGAACCCGCACGACCTGGAACGCGTGCCGGGTGGTTCCGGCGGCGGCACCGCGGCGGCGCTGGCTGCCGGCCAGGCCCCGCTGGGCATCGGTACGGACACCGGCGGCTCGATCCGCCAGCCCGCATCGCTCACCGGCACCGTCGGCGTGAAGCCGACCTACGGCGGCGTGTCCCGCTACGGCGTCATCGCCTGCGCGTCCTCCCTGGACCAGGTCGGTCCGTGCGCCAACACGGTGCTGGATACCGCGCTGCTCCACGAGGTCATCGCGGGGCATGATGAGTTTGATGCTACGAGCGTCGATAAGCCTGTGCCCGCGCTTGCCGACGCCGCTCGGGAGGGTGCGAAGGGCGATTTGAGCGGTGTGAAGATCGGCCGCATCAAGCAGTTCGAGCGCCCTGGTACGCAGGACGGCGTGAAGGAAGTCATCGACGCAGCGTTTGCTCAGTTTGAGCGCCAGGGCGCAACCATCGTTGAGGTGGATTGCCCGAGCTTCGACGATGTGATGGGCGCCTACTACATCATCCAGATGTCTGAGGTGAGCTCGAACCTCGCGCGCTTCGACGGCATGCGTTACGGCCTGCGCGCGGGCGACGACGGCACGCACAGCGCCGAGGAGGTCATGGCGATTACCCGCGGCGAGGGCTTCGGTGCCGAGGTGAAGCGCCGCATCATCCTGGGAACCTACGCGCTCTCCGTCGGCTACTACGACGCGTACTACCTCCAGGCGCAGCGCGTGCGCACCCTCATCGCGCAGGACTTCGCCCGCGCCTTCGAGCAGGTCGATGTCATTGCCGGCCCGGCCGTCCCGTCCACCGCGTTCAAGCTGGGGGAGAAGGTGGACGATCCGCTGGCGATGTACAACTTCGACCTGTTCACCCTGCCGCTGAACCTGGCTGGCCTGCCCGGCATGTCCGTGCCGGCAGGTAAGGCGCCGGACACCGGGCTGCCGGTTGGCCTGCAGCTCATCGCCCCGGCGTTCGAGGACGATCGGATTTACCGCGTGGGTGCCGCATTCGAGGCCGGACGTGGCCAAGGCTAAGGCCAACCCCTGGAATACCCTCGCGGCGCTTGCTGCGGGGTATTTTTGTGTCCTCTTCGACCAAGGCTTCATGCCCGTGGTCACCCCGCTGTTGCCATATGAGGTCAACAGCCCGGTCTGGCTGACCAGCATCTTCCTGCTCTGTTCCGTAGCACCCATGCCCGCGGCAGGACGACTGGGTGATGCGTACGGTCAACGCCGTCTCTTCCTCCTCGGCCTCGGCCTCGCTGCTTTTGGCCTCCTCCTGGCTGGCGCATCATGGTCATTCGGCTCCCTGGTTGTCGCCCGCGCCGTCCAGGGCACGGGAGTCGCGCTCTTCCTCCCGCAGGCGTTTGCGCTCATTCCCCAGCTTTTCGACGATCGCTTGCACGGCCGCGCCTTCGCCGTCTGGGGTGTAGTGGGCTCCGCCGCGTCTTTGTTGGGGCCGGTGCTGGGTGGCGCCATCGTGGGCAGCGCTGGCTGGCGCGCTGGGTTCTTTGTCCAGGCGTTCCTGTGCGCGGTGTCGCTGGTGGCGGCAGCGGCCTGGGTGCCCCAGCGTGGGCGAGGCACTGCAAACGTGCCGGTCATCGGCATGGCGCTGTCCTTTGGCTCACTCGGCGCGCTGGTGCACGGCATCCAGTTCGGCAGCTGGTCCGGCATCCTCATCGGCGCGATCGGCCTTGCGGTCTTAGTGCTTGCCGCCCGCAACGGCACCGACCGGGGCTTCCTGCCGCTGGCGCTGCTGCGCAACAGGACGTTCGCCCTGGGGACGTTCGGCGTGACTGCGATGGGTTTCACGGTGGCCAGCATGTTCATTCCGCTCATGTACTGGTTGCAAACTGTCGCGGGCGCCACGCCTTCGCGTGCGGGGATGGTCACGGTGCCGATGAGCGTTGTCGCCATGATTGCTACGCCCGTGGCCGGCAGGCTCACCGACAGCGGGGACCCGCGAGCACTCTGCGTCGCCGGGTTTGTGCTCCAGGCGGCTGGTCTTGGCTTAGTCGCCGGCATGATGTTTCTGGGCATGGGTCCGTGGTGGTTTGCCGGAGCGACGGCCATTATCGGACTGGGCAGCGCCTTCGTCTGGGCGCCCAACGCGGCGCTCACCTTGGGTGGCATCCCGGACGCGGACGCAGGTGCCGCATCCGGGCTGTACAACACCGCCCGGCAGGTTGGCAGCGTCCTCGGGGTGGCCGCAACAGGTGCGGTGCTAGCAGCTGGCGAGGTAGCAACCACTGCTCCGATTGCAGTTGTCGTGCCCGCGGCGGCGATGGTGCTCGGCGCTGTGTCCGCGGCGCTGCTGCCGTCTCGGGCGAGTGTCGGGGTCAAGCGCTAGGCTGGCAGTTATGCGACTTGCCACGTTGACTTCCGGCGGTGACTGCCCGGGCCTGAATGCCGTTATCCGCGGTATTGTCCGGACGGCGAATGCAGAATACGGATCGACCGTTGTCGGTTACCTCGACGGCTGGGTCGGCCTGATGGAGGATCGCCGCGTCGATCTCTATGACGATGCGTACATTGACTCGATCCTGCTGCGCGGCGGCACCATCTTGGGCACGGGCCGCCTACATCCGGACAAGTTCAAGGCTGGCATCGACCAGATCAAGGCGAATTTGCACGACGCTGGGATTGACGCGCTCATTGCCATCGGCGGCGAGGGCACGCTCAAGGGGGCGAAGTGGCTCTCTGACAACGGCATCCCAGTCGTCGGTGTGCCGAAGACCATTGACAATGACGTTGCGGCGACGGACTACACCTTCGGTTTCGATACCGCTGTGTCTGTAGCCACCGATGCGATTGACCGCCTGCACACCACCGCGGAATCGCACAACCGCATCCTTATCGTCGAAGTGATGGGACGCCACGTGGGCTGGATCGCGCTCCACGCGGGCATGGCGGGCGGCGCGCACTACACCGTGATCCCGGAGGAGCCGTTCGACATCGCGGACATCTGCAAAGCTATGGAGCGCCGTTTCCAGATGGGCGAGAAGTACGGCATCATCGTCGTCGCCGAAGGTGCAGTGCCCAAGGAAGGAACGATGGATGCCGGCCTGGGTGAGGAGGACGAGTTCGGGCACAAAACCTTCACCGGCATGGGCCAGATCATCGCCAACGAGATCAAGGCGCGCACTGGGTACGACGTCCGCACGACCGTCCTCGGCCACATCCAGCGCGGCGGCACCCCGACTGCGTATGACCGCGTGCTAGCCACCCGCTACGGCGTCCACGCTGCCCGCGCGGCGCACGAGGGCAACTTTGACACCTGCGTGGCGCTGCACGGCGAGGACATCGACCTGGTTCCGCTGGAATCCGCCGTCGCCCACCTCAAGCAGGTGCCGGAGGCCAGGTACAAGACCGCGCGCAGCATGTTCGGCTAAGTGCACGACCGCAACTTGGCCGACGCCGCGGTGTGGATCGTGGGCATCAACCCCGGCGCCCGCTCCGAGGCCGTCGACGCACCCTTCGCGCACCCCGGCAACCGATTCTGGCCGGCCCTCCACCAGGCCGGCATCACGCCGTACCTGGTTAACGCCGCCGAGGGTTTGTCGCCGGAGGATGAGGCGATGCTCGCTGCTGCCGGCATCGGCTTCACCAACATCGTGGACCGGTTCACGCCCCGCGCGAGCGAGCTGAGCAACGACGAGCTGCGCGCCGGCGGCGAGGCGCTGTTGGGCAAGGTGCGGCACTTCCAACCCGCTGGGCTCATGGTTGCAGGTATTGGGGCCTACAGGACTGCTTTTCGACGGCCGCGGGCAGCCCGTGGCCCCCAAGAACCGATCGGGTCAACCCGGGTGTGGGTGGTGGGCAATCCCTCGGGGTTGAACGCGCACGAAACCGTGGCGTCGCTCGCACAAAGCTACCGCGAAGCCTATGACGCGCTCACCCAAAATGCCGTGTAATATGCCCCGGCGTGGATAATACGCAAACTGCACAGGACCGCTCGGCGTTCGTCGCCACGCTCGGTTTCCCAATCCTTGTCATCATCGGCGGCTTGCTCGGCTACTTCGCCCCCGCGGTGATCGAGCCGATCTCCGGGTGGACCACCTGGCTGCTCGGCATCGTCATGTTCGGCATGGGCCTGACACTGAAAGCCAGCGATTTCGCGCTTATTGCTAAGCGCCCGCTGCCCGTGCTCATCGGTGTCATCGCCCAGTTCGTCATCATGCCGCTGCTGGCGCTGCTGATCACGTGGATTCTGCGCCTGCCGCCGGAGCTCGCAGTCGGTGTCATCCTGGTCGGCTGCGCTCCGGGCGGCACTTCTTCGAACGTCGTCAGCTACCTGGCCCGCGGCGACGTCGCCTTGTCCGTGACCATGACGGCTGTGTCCACGCTGCTCGCCCCGATCATGACCCCGCTGCTTACCCTGTGGCTCGCCGGCCAGCAGATGGAGGTGAGCGCGGGCGCGATGGCCATCTCCATCGTGAAGATGGTGCTCGTCCCGGTCACCCTCGGCATCTTGATCAACGTGTTCGCCCCGAAGTTCGTCGAGGCAATCCTGCCTGCGTTGCCGTGGATCTCCGTGATCGCGATCTCCATGATCGTTGCCAACGTGGTGTTCGGCTCCCGCGACAAGCTTGTGCAGGCTGGCCTGATCGTCCTCTTCGCCGTCATGCTGCACAACGTCTTTGGCTACGTGCTCGGCTACTTCGCGGGCAAGCTCACCGGTCAGCCGGAGACTGCGTCGCGCACAATGGCCGTGGAGGTGGGTATGCAGAACTCCGGTATGGCTGCCACCTTGGCCGCGGCCCACTTCACCCCGCTGGCGGCGCTGCCCGCCGCCGTGTTCTCCGTCTGGCACAACCTCTCCGGCGCGGTGCTGGCGATGTTCTTCCGCGCCAGGGACCAGCGGACCCGAAACACCGCAGCCGGTACGGTTGCGTAGGCGATGAGCAGCGAATTTTTTGCCGCCCCCTCATTAGCAAACCAGTGGGTGCGGTTGGAGCCGATCGCGCCGGACCACGCTCCAGATCTGGCCCAGGCGGTGGGAGACCTGCACACGCTGTGGTACCAGGACCACGTCCCCACCGCGGGAGAGATGCCCGGCTACATTGATCGCCTCCTCGCCGAGGAGGACCGAGTTGCATGGGCAATTGTTGCCCCAGACGGACGCGCCGTGGGCGTGACCACCTACTTGCACCTCGACTCGAAGAACCGAAATCTGGAGATCGGCTCGACCTGGGTTGGTGCCCAGCACCAGGGCTCGAGCATCAACCCGGCGGCGAAACTCCTCCTGCTCACCCGGGCCTTCGAAGAGCTCGGCTGTTTGCGCGTGGAGATTCGGACGCACTACATGAACCAGCAGTCCCGGCGCGCAATCGAGAAACTCGGAGCGAAGCTCGACGGTGTGCTGCGCCGACACAAAATCCTGGCCAGCGGCCTCGTGCGCGACACGTGCGTGTACTCGATCCTGGATACGGAGTGGCCCGAGGTGAAGACTGGGCTCGAGGCTCGTCTCTCCCGCTAGCCGCCTTCCCACCGGGCTCGCTAGCGCTAGTCGACGGCGTCGAGGCCGATGTCCAAGATGTTGACTGAGTGGGTGAGCCCGCCCACGGCTAGGAAGTCCACACCGGTCTCCGCGTACGCGCGGGCCACGTCGAGGGTGAGCCCGCCGGAGGACTCTAGGCGGGTGGTGGGGGAGAGCTCGTCGCGAAGCGCCACGCCCTCGCGGGTGAGCTCCGGCGAGAAGTTGTCCAGCATGACGAGTTCCGGGGAGAACTCCAGCACCGCCCGCAGCTGCGCTAAGTCATCAACCTCAACCTCGCGGGGGATGTCGGGGAACTGCTCCACGGTACGGCGGTACGCCTCTGCAATGCTGCCGACGGAAGCCACGTGGTTGTCCTTGATCAACACCTGATCCCCCAAACTCATGCGGTGGTTTACGCCCCCGCCGCAGCGCACGGCGAACTTCGCAAGATCGCGGTAGCCGGGCAGGGTCTTGCGGGAATCGCGCACCCGCGCGTTGGTGCCGGCAAGCGCCTCTGTCCAGCGGTACGTCTGAGTGGCAATGCCACTGGCGTAGGTGAGCAAGTTCAGCGCCGTGCGCTCTGCGCTCAGGATGTCGCGGGCGGGGCCGCTGACGGTGGCGAGGATGTCGCCCGGCTCCACGCGATCACCGTCAGCTGCTTGGACTGTTACTTGGATGTCTTCTGAGACCTCGTGCATCGTCCACGCAATCACCTCCAACCCAGCGACGACACCTGGTTTGCGTGGTACAAAATTGGCGGTGAGCTGCGCATCTTCGTCAATGGTGGCAACCGTTGTGGCGTCCGGGCCGTGGGCAAAGTCCTCGTCGAGGCCGAGGCGGATGAGTGCCTTGGTGGTTTCGGGGTTGAGCATTGGGGTGGAACCTTTCGTCGTCAAGCATGTGCCCCCACCGTATCCGCGGCGGCGGGGAAGGGGGCGCTAGATTTGCACGCATGGCAACGAATGACGTGGTGAATGAGATGGCGCAGGCGTACGAGGCGTGGATGCCGGACAGGCTGCGCGAGTGGTACGGGCCGGAGGAGCGGCGTGTACTGGCCACGGAAGAGATGCGGCCGCAGGCGGAGCACGTAGGCAGCGAGGAATTCGGATCCGAGTTCCGTGATCTGCTGACAGAGCTCGGTGGGCCAGTCGTACCGGACGCGGTGGCGTGGGCAAACCGGCGCGTGGAGTTCAAGGACGGAAACTGGTGCGTGTGCGGCATCCGCTTCCTCGGTTTGGATCCGAAGAAGCCGTTTGTGCACGTGGCTGCGACATCGGTGCCGCCGGAGCTCGGAGGTTTGGACACATACGCGGAGGAGCTGCATCGGGAGTACGCCGCATTCGGCCCGCTGGCGATCCGTTTTGACCTGCCGGTTGACGCGGACGCACCCGCGGATATGGATGTGGATCAGTGGATTATTGCCGGGTTGGTGTCGGAGTTGCGCGAGCGTCCCCGGCGCCCGCAGCAAGACCGGGTGCGTCTGACCCCGGCGGAGCCTAAGAAGATTGCGGAGTACGCGGACGAGGTGCTGGCGAACGTGGTCAAGAGCAATCCCGACGTCAACGAATGGACGGAGGCGGCGACCCGGGAGCAGCTGGAGCGCTGCGCGGAAACTGGCGCGCTGCGCGCGGTGGAGGTCGACGGTCAGCGTGCAGGCATCATCGCCGCGGCACGCGACGATGCGAAGGGTATGCGTGGGTTCCAGGTGTACGAGTTTCTGCTGGACGATCACGCTCGCGGGAAAGGCCTCGCCCCGGCGGTCATGCAGTTGCTGTGCGACGAATTGCCGGCCCAACCGGGAGACACGCTGTGGGGGACGATTCACGCGGGTAACGGGCCGTCGATAGGCAACGCCCTCGCTGTGGGCCGCGAGAAGATTGCGGCGTACGTGTGGGTAGCGCGGCGCGGCGAGCTGTAGCGCGGGCGCGTTCGGCGGGGAAGTAGACTGGCCAGCATGACTGCGTACGACCTGATGGATTACGACGAGGTACTGGAAAAGTACGACCCCGTGATGGGTCTTGAGGTGCACGTCGAGCTAGCCACGGAGACCAAGATGTTCTCCACTTCCTCCGCGCACTTCGGTGCGGAGCCGAACTCCAACATCGACCCGGTGTCGCTCGGCCTGCCTGGTGCGCTGCCGGTGGTTAACGCTAAGGGTGTGGAGTGGGCCATCAAGATCGGTTTGGCGCTGAACTGCAAGATCGCCGAGTCCTCCCGCTTTGCGCGCAAGAACTACTTCTACCCTGACCAGCCGAAGAACTACCAGATCTCGCAGTACGACGAGCCGATTGCGTACGACGGGTACTTGGACGTGGTGCTGGAGGACGGCACCGAGTGGCGTGTGGAGATTGAGCGCGCGCACATGGAAGAGGACACCGGCAAGCTGACCCACCTCGGCTCCGCATCCGGCCGCATCACTGGCGCAACCGCCTCCCTGGTGGACTGCAACCGCGCGGGTATTCCGTTGATTGAGATTGTGACCAAGCCGATCATCGGCGCTGGCGAGCGCGCACCCGAGGTTGCCAAGGCGTACGTTGGCGCGCTGCGCGAGCTGGTGAAGGCTCTCGGCGTGTCCGACGCCCGCATGGACCAGGGCTCCATGCGCTGCGACGCGAACGTGTCCCTGCGCCCGATCGGCCAGGAGAAGTTTGGCACCCGCACCGAGACGAAGAACATCAACTCCCTGAAGTCCGTCGAGCAGGCCGTGCGTTTTGAGATGCAGCGCCAGGCCGCCGCGCTGGAGAACGGCGAGGAAATTGTCCAGGAGACCCGCCACTACCAGGAGAAGGACGGCACCACCTCCAAGGGTCGCCCGAAAGAAGAGGCCTCCGACTACCGCTATTTCAACGACCCTGACCTGCCGCCGGTGATTGCCAAGCCGGAGTGGGTCGAGGAAATCCGCGCAACCCTGCCGGAGCTGCCGTGGGTCCGCCGCGCGCGCATCCAGGAGGAGTGGCAGCTGCCGGAGAAGGAGTTCCGCGATCTGGTCAACGCAGGCGCGCTGGACCTCATCGTGGACACCGTGGAAGCCGGCACCACCCCGGACGAAGCCCGCGCGTGGTGGGTGAGCTACATCAACGGCAAGGCCAATGAGCTGGGCAAGGACCTCGACGCGCTGGGCGTTGCTCCGGCTGACGTCGCCCGCGTCGTTGAGCTGGTCAAGGAAGGCAAGCTGACCACCAAGCTCGGCCGCCAGGCCATCGACGGTGTCATCGCGGGCGAGGGCACCGTCGACGAGGTCGTTGCCTCCCGCGGGCTCGAGGTCGTGCGTGACGACGGCGCAATTGAACGCGCCGTCGACGAAGCGCTGGCCGCCAACCCCGACATTGTGGAGAAGTACCGCGCCGGCAACACCAAGGTCACCGGCGCGATTGTGGGCGCCGTGATGAAGGCCACGCAGGGCAAGGCTGACCCGGGCCAGGTGAACAAACTCATCGCCCAGAAGCTGGCGCAGTAAGCTGCAAGAAGCCAGCAGCGCCCCGGGAACCTTGGATAGGTTCCCGGGGCGCTGGTGTTTCTCAGCCGGCTGGCTCGGCCGGCTGGGCCGAGGGGCGAAAGCCCTACTGCTTCGGCTGTGCCTGGTCCGGCTGAACCGCAGGGAATTCACCGGTTCGGTACATCTCGTCGTACGCCTGCCAGTGGATTGCATCGCCGGAAGTATCCGGTGCGCCGTCGTACTCCTTCGCCTCCGGATCGAGCGCGGGGACATCCTTCAAGTTGAAGTCGCTGGAGGAATCCGCGTGGAGGTCAGCTGCGACCTCTTCCTGCACGGACTGCCAAAGATCCTGGTCTGCTACGTGGGAATCCGAGACCAGCTCTTCGACCTCGATGCGCTCCGACTTAGTCAGGTCGCCCGTAGCCGGGTCGAGCTGCGTCTCGGCGAGCTCTGCGAGGCGCTCACGGCGCTCGGTCTCGTCCTTGATGTTGTGGCGGTCGCGGTACCACGCGACACCCATGACCACAGCGAGGATGACGCCCAGGTAACCCAGCACCGGGTAGACCCAGCCGACTAGGTCAGCGAAGCCGATGAAGGACAGCGCGAAGCCTACGAGGACGACGGCGAAGTAGTACGGGCGGAACTTGTTCGCCTTGTCGTGGCTCAGGCGGCGACCGAGCGCGTAGAACATGCCCACCGCGGTGTTGTAGATCATCAGGTAGATGACAATGGAGACGGCGGTGCCGATTGTCGGGTGCATGTTGTCAAAGACCATGAGCAGCGGGAAGTCCGCGCCGATAACGTGCTCCATGTTGGTGAACAGGATGAACACCAGGATCAGCAGCAGCACCGAGAACATGATGCCGCCGAGCAGGCCGCCGCGGCCGGCCTGGGACGGGTTCATGTGGGAGCCGGCAAACACCAGCATCATGGAGGTGTCCATGATAAGGACCAGGGTGGCGTAGTTCAGCGCGGTAATGAGCCAGTTGTTGAACGTGCCCGATGCGCTGGGGTTGGTCTGTGCGAGCTCGTTGATGCCCTCGAAAGTTTCCGGCATGTTCATCAGCGTGATCACAAACGCCCCGAGGACGCAGATGATGAGCAGTGGGGTGATGAAGGAAATGACGTTAGTCAGCTTGTCAATGTCCAGGAAACCGGAAAGCAGCAACAGTACAGTCATGATCGCGGAGCCGACCCACGTGGCCGTACCAAACTGCTGCTCTAGGTTCGAGCCGGCGCCAGCCACCATGACGAAGCCGATGCAGAACAGCGTGAACATGGTCGCAACGTCCATGTAGCGCGCCACCCACGGGCGGGACACGCTCTTGAACACGGCACTGTGGTCATCTGCCAGGTAGTAGGAACCCAGCTGGTAGACCCAGCCGCTGAAAATTGCGATGACAAGGCCAGCGACGGCGGCGCCGACGATACCCCAGTATCCGAAGGAGAGGAAGTATTGGAGAACTTCTTGGCCGGAAGCGAAGCCCGCGCCGACCGTGAGGCCAACGAGGGCGAGCGCCACCTTCAGTGTTTTGCTCATGCGGATGCGGTCCTTCCCGTACGTTGATGTCTCAAACGGGCCCGATGGTAACACTTTGCGGTGAAGGACTCGCCCCGGGGACGGTCGCGGTGGGGGCAGAAAAGGGTTTTCGAACTATTTCGCGCCCGCGAGGATCTTGCCCATGATTGCCTTGAGCTGATCGGCTTCTTCGGTGGTGACAGCCTCAAAGATTGATGTACGCAGACGGTTAATCAGATTCGGGGTGGCGCGCACCATGAACTCCACACCCTCGGGGGTAAGCGAGGCGTAGGTGGAGCGCCTGTCCTCTGTGCTGCGGGACCTTTCAGTCAGCCCGCGTTCTTCTAGCCGGTCCATGACATGGGAGAGCCGGGACGGGGACATCCGCGTTGCGTTGGCTAGGCGCGACATGGTGGTGCGGCGATTCTCGGACTGAGCGATGGCGAGCATGGTCAGGTAGTCAACGAGTGCCATCTTTTCGGTGTGCTTCAGGTACTCATCCAGGTGGGACGGCACCCAGGTGATGAAATCCCAGAGGGTCACCCACACGTCCGCATCATGCTCATCAAGCCAATGAAAGCGCTCCATGGGTGAAACTGTATCCCACGACCTGTAGCACTATTCTTTCCACCTATGACGACAATCCGCCCGGCGACCGAAGCCGATGTGCCCGAGATCTTCCGTATGATCAACGAGCTCGCCGAGTACGAGAAGCAACCCCAGGATGTCACCTCTACGGAGGAAGACGTGCGTCAGCACCTCTTTGCGGACAACCCGAAGGTATTCGCTCATGTTGCGGTTGTGGACGGCCGCATTGAGGGCATGGCCTTGTGGTTTCTCAACTACTCCACTTGGCAGGGCCGTCACGGCATCTGGCTCGAAGACCTCTATGTGCGCGAGGAAGCCCGCGGGAAGGGTCTGGGCACCGCGCTGCTGAAGGAGTTGGCCAGGATTGCGGTAGCAAACGATTACCGCCGGGTGGAATGGTCCGTGCTGAAGTGGAACACCCCGTCGATCGGGTTCTACACCTCGATCGGCGCCAACGACATGGGGGATTGGTCCACCATGCGCCTTGACGGTGAGGCACTGCAGGTTTTGGGGTCCTAATCCGGCCGAACACCTTCAGCTTGGCGCACTTCTCCACGGGCGCGCCGAAAGCCTTCCACGCAGGCAGCGCGAGACTCGCATAGATTGCTAGGCATGGCACGAAATACGCGCGACGCTCGCCCTGATGATTTTGACGCATTTGACGTTCCCACGTACCAGCCCCCGACTGGGGCCCAGTCCGGCGCTGGGGTGAATGAACCTACCGAGGTCCTTTCCACTGGCGGCTCCACAGCAGTGAATTTTGAGGACCGTGTGGACACCTCAAGCTTTGCGGCAACGCCTGCTGCCACGAGCGAGACGGTGGCGCTTGACCGTGAGCCGATGTATATTCCGCCGGCTGAGCCGGAATACATCGCACCGGCTGAGCCAACCTACGAAGAGGTTGCTGTGGTCAGCGAGCCGGCGGCGGACACTGCCGCAGCCAAGCGTGGCACCATCGACCTCGGGTTGCTTCTGCTCCGCCTGGCATTCGGTGGATACCTGATTCTTGCTGCGCTGACCACGTTCTTCCGCTTCGGCGGCTCTGACGGCATCGCTGGCTTGGAAACCGCATTCGCGGCCTACCCGTACGCCAACGGCCTCGCCATTATGGTGCCTACGCTGCAGCTGGCGGCGGGTGTCTTCCTGGTGCTCGGCTTGCTCACCCCAGTCGCAGCCGCAGTTGCCGTCGCAGTGACGGCGTTTATGGCGCTGCACGCCATTGTCGCCTCCGGCATCGGGTGGAATGTGCTCACCTGGAACCCGGGCATCTGGCTGCCGGTACTGCTCTTCGCCATCGCCGTCGTGCTGCAGTTCACCGGCCCGGGCCTCTACGGCGTGGACGGCGGCCGCAGCTGGGCGCGCCGCCCGCTTGCGTCCTCCTGGAT
Organism: Corynebacterium sp. CNCTC7651; assembly: GCF_021496665.1. Taxonomy (NCBI): domain Bacteria; kingdom Bacillati; phylum Actinomycetota; class Actinomycetes; order Mycobacteriales; family Corynebacteriaceae; genus Corynebacterium; species Corynebacterium sp. CNCTC7651. The sequence continues at coordinate 934,422 of NZ_CP071246.1, forward strand.
TTGGCTGGTGGTTGGCCTGGCCATTGCCGGTGTGGTGTGGTGGTTCGGCACCGGCATCAACCCGGTCGCGCCACTGGTATAGCAACCGATCTTCTCAGCGCCACTGTTCAGGGCCTCCAACTAGGAACTACCTAGCTGGAGGCCCTGGTGCTTTCAGCCCTGGCGCTTTAGTCCACCTGGCGGACGGCACCCTTGTCCGCGGACGTCGCCATCTTGGCGTACGCGCGCAGCGCCTTGGACACTTCGCGGACGCGGTTCGGTGTCCATGGGTTCTCGGACGCCTCCATCTCGGCGCGGCGCTGAGCCAATACCTCTTCATCCACATCCAGCGTCAGCGAGCGGTTGGACACGGAGATGGAAATGGTGTCGCCGTTTTGCACTAGGCCAATCAGCCCGCCGTGCGCAGCCTCAGGGGAGATGTGGCCGATGGAGAGGCCGGAGGTGCCGCCGGAGAAGCGGCCGTCCGTGATCAAGGCACACTTCTTACCCAAGCCAGCGCCCTTGAGGAAGGACGTCGGGTGCAGCATCTCCTGCATGCCCGGGCCGCCGGAGGGGCCTTCGTAGCGGATCACTACAACCTCGCCCTCCAGCACCTCGCGGGCGAGGATCATGGACACTGCCTGTTCCTGGGAATCCACCACGCGGGCGGGGCCGGAGAATTCCCACAGCCCCTCTTCCACACCGGCGGTCTTCAAGATTGCGCCGTCCGGGGCGAGGTTGCCGCGCAGGACAACCAAGCCGCCATCAGACGTGATTGGGTGCTCAACGTCGTGGATCACGCCGTTCGCAGCATCAGTATCCAAGGACTCCCAGCGGGCGGACTGGGAAAATGCTTCCGTCGTCCGCAAACCGCCCGGAGCGGCGTGGAAGAGCTCAATTGCCTCGTCCAACGCGCTGCCGCCGCGGATGTCCCAATCGCTCAGCCATTGGTCCAAGGAGTCGTACGCCACCGTGTGCACTCCGGTGTTCAGCAGGCCGCCGCGGTGCAGCTCGCCCAAGATGGCGGGGATGCCGCCGGCGCGGTGCACGTCCTCCACGTGGGCCTCGCCGTTCGGTGCCACCTTGGACAGGCAGGGGATGCGGTGGGAAAGCTCGTCGATGTCGGTGAGGTCGAAGTCCACCTCGCCTTCCTGGGCAGCTGCCAGGATGTGCAGGATGGTGTTGGTGGAGCCGCCCATGGCCATATCCAACGCCATCGCGTTCTGGAATGCCTCTGTGGTGGCGATGGAGCGGGGGAGCACAGCCTCGTCGCCCTGGCCGTAGTAGCGCTCGCACAGCTCCACAACCCTCGTGCCAGCCTGTTCGAACAGCGCACGACGGGCGGTGTGGGTGGCAAGCGTCGTGCCGTTACCCGGCAGGGAAAGGCCCAAAGCCTCGGTGAGGCAGTTCATAGAGTTCGCGGTGAACATGCCGGAGCAGGACCCGCAGGTAGGGCATGCGTGGTTGGCAATATCGTCAAGCTCGGCATCGCTCACGGCATCATTCGCGGAAAGGGCGATCGCGTCGATGAGGTCGGACTTCGGCTTGACCACACCGCCGGCGTTGATTGCCTTTCCGGCCTCCATCGGGCCGCCGGAGACGAACACGGCCGGGATGTTCAGGCGCATCGCCGCGTTGAGCATGCCCGGGGTGATCTTGTCGCAGTTGGAGATGCACACCATCGCATCCACCGTGTGGGCGTTGCACATGTACTCCACGGAGTCCGCGATAATCTCGCGGCTGGGCAGGGAGTAGAGCATGCCGGAGTGACCCATGGCAATGCCGTCGTCCACAGCGATGGTGTTGAATTCCTTGGGCACGCCACCTGCCGCGCGCACCGCGGCAGCAACAATGTCGCCCACTTCCTTGAGGTGCACGTGGCCGGGAACGAACTGGGTGTAGGAGTTCACAATGGCCACAATCGGCTTGCCAAACTCTTTTTCTTCGGTGCCGGTTGCCCGCCACAGTGCGCGGGCGCCTGCCGCCTGGCGGCCGACGGTGGTGACGCGGGAACGAAGCGGGATCACAGGTTGTCTCCTTCAGTGGGCTTGGATGGGCGGGGGCCCGGGGTATCCGGGTGCGCCTGCAAATATTCGTCGTACTCCTCGCGGGAGAGCAGTACGCCGCGGCCTTCCTTATCAATAATCTCGTACTTGCCGTCCGCCGCTTCTTCAGCCTGGGTGATCACGTCGGTGATCCGCCCGCGGGATGCTTCAGCCAGTTCGGGCAGCGAGTTGAACGTCACGCCCGGCATCGGGTACTCAGTCCCATTCTTGGTGGTAGCGAGTGCCTTGGACCCGCGGAAGCTCACGCCCGCTAGGTCCTCCCATGTCACGGACGCGTCCTTGCGGAACACGTAGTGCATGGACACCCCGTCTTCGCCGACGGTGGTGGTGGCCTTGTATACCCACACCAGCGCGAGAATCGGGAAGATAAGCAACCAGCCGAGCACGAGCGGGGCCCAGGCGATACCGATGAGCGCGATGCCGGTCATCAGCACAATCGCGATGACATGCTCTTTCGATGGGCGGAAAACCGTAGACGCGTCGCTCATGCGCTCCATGCTAGTACCCGGGGTTACGGGTTCTGGCTCCGGACGGCGGCCCCTGCCTCCCGGCTCGTTTCCGGCACCGTCTCTGTCGCCGTCTCTGTCGCGCTAGTAGCGCTCGAGCTCGGCTCCGTCGTTGCGCTGGGTGCCGGGGTGGGGGAGGTCTCCGCTACCGTCGGGGTCTGCTTCCGGGGCGTTTGCGTGACGACGTTCGTTTCACCCACCTCCGACGTTGCCACCGTTGTGCGCGGCGGGGGAGCCAGCACGCCGGAATTGGCGGCGTCGTCCGCATCGGGCGCGAGCATCATGCCGCGGACTACGAGGGCTACCGTGAACCCCACGATCAACCACATTGTGCTGATCCGCATCAAACCGTTGAACACGGTGCGCGGCTCATCCGTCTCAGCGGGATCGTCCTCGCTGGCCGCGGGATCGCCGCCGGACGAGCTTCCCGAGACCGAATCTTCTGGCGCCGAATCCGCCGCGCCGGAACCCGTCTCGGGCCCCGCTACGGGTGCCATCCGCTCGGTCGGCGGGTAGGCGGGGTCGTACGGGGTTGGGCGCTGGTTTGAAGTGCCGTCGGCAAGCGGGAGAAGCCCCCGGGCGCTGCCGTATTCATCCCAGAATTCGTCCAGGATGGCAACGCGGATGGCGCGCTCCACCATCCACTGGCTCAGCGGCTCCACGCGCACCATGAAGCGCATGTCCACCGTCCACGGCAGACCGGCGGCGGTGGGCGGATTGACTTCCACGGCGGGGTGCACTTGCAGTTCACCCGTGATGTTGTGATGGATGTCCGGACGGGCCAGAGCGCGGCGGGTGGCGCGTTCGGCGCGGGAGATCGCGTCCTCGGCCCCGGTGGAACCCTCCAGGGGCACAGGCATGACCACCAACGCGTTCACCCAGTAGTTGGATTGGTTGATGTAGATTCGCGCGGCGGAGTTCGGGATGGTCACCGTCGCCTGGTTCAACGTGCGGATCTGGGTGGCGCGCATGGTGATTTGGATGACGTCGCCGTTGATGTCCAGGCCGTTGCCCTTGAACGTAACGTTGTCGCCCACGCCGTACTGCCGTTCGGTGAGGATGAAGAAGCCGGCCAGGAAGTCCGCGATGATGTTCTGCGCGCCAAAACCAACCGCGGCGGAGACTACGGTGGCGGGGATGGCTGCGCCCGCAAGCGAGAAGCCCACCTGCTGCAGGAAGAAGATGAAGATCAGGAAATACGCGATCAGCTGCAGGATATACACGCCCACGCCGGTGACGGCCAGCTGGGTTTTCCCCTCGTTCGGGTCCGAGGTCTCGCGCACGCGCCGCGCCAGGACGCGCTTGGTAAAACGGCCCGCCCTAGGCACCAGAAGCGCCAGCAGGAGAAGCAGAACAAGGTTGATTCCGGTGTCGGCGAACCAACGCCACACTTCTTGGAAGATGTAGGACAACGGCATAGTGCATAAAACACTAGGCGAGTTACTTCCACGCAGCTGTGTGATGTGTATGATCTAGCGCATGATCAGCATGCGACTTGCAGTAGTAGTAATTCCGATGCGGCGCTTGCCGTAACGGACAGGCACTACTGCCAAGCCGTCAGAACAAGCGCCCTCGAGAGCTCACCAGCTCACTCGGGGGCTTTTGTTTTGAGATCTGGATTTTTCAGTTCGCACCCCTAGCGGTACACCCTTCTTCAACGCAAGGAGATTTGTAACGTGGCAACTACAGCCAAGCCCCAGGCGGCCGCCGCACCCGGCGCGCCTTCGGGCGCAGATGCCAATCAGCCCGACATCATCACCGGAGCCGCTGCGACGGTGCGCAGCCTTGAAGAGCTCGGCGTAGACACGGTATTCGGCTTGCCGGGCGGCGCGGTGCTCCCGCTGTATGACGCGTTGGCGCACGCGACAAAGCTGCGCCACGTGCTGGTTCGCCACGAGCAGGGCGCTGGCCACGCCGCCGAAGGTTACGCGCTGGCCTCCGGCAGGGTGGGCGTGTGCATCGCCACCTCCGGCCCGGGCGCGACCAACCTGGTCACCGCACTCGCGGATGCGTATCTGGACTCGGTGCCCATCGTGGCAATCACCGGTCAGGTCGGCTCTCCGCTGATCGGTACGGACGCTTTCCAGGAGGCGGACATCCGCGGCATCACCATGCCTATTACCAAGCACAACATCATGGTGACGCGCACGGAGGACATTCCGAAGGCGCTTGCCGCCGCGTTCCACATCGCTTCCACGGGCCGCCCGGGTCCGGTGCTGGTGGATATTCCGAAGGACGTCCAGGCTAATGAGGCAGCCTTTGTCTGGCCGCCGGAGGTGGACCTGCCGGGCTACAAGCCGAACACGAAGCCGCATAACCGTCAGATCTCCCAGGCAGCGAAGATGATCTCCCAGGCGGAGCGCCCCGTCCTTTACATCGGCGGCGGCGTGGTGAAGGCGAATGCGCACCTTGAACTCCTGGAGTTTGCGGAGCTCACCGGCATCCCGGTGGTGACCACGCTGATGGCGCTGGGTGCGTTCCCGCAGCACCACCCGCTGTACATGGGCATGCCGGGCATGCACGGCTCCGTCCCCGCCGTCGGCGCCCTGCAGGAGGCGGACCTGCTCATCGCCATTGGCACGCGTTTCGACGATCGCGTGACCGGCGACACCGCTTCCTTCGCACCGCTGGCGAAGACGATTCACGCGGATATCGACCCTGCTGAGGTGGGCAAGATCCGCACTGTTGATGTGCCGATCGTGGGCGACGCAAAGCGCGTGCTTGCACAGTTGACGGACGCGTTCCGGGATGCCAAGCGAAACGCCGCGCCGCAGATCGATGCGTGGATTGCACGCCTGGGGGACCTCAAGGAGCGCTTCCCCCGCGGGTACGACGAGCAGTCGGACGGCTCCCTCTCCCCGCAGTTCGTCATTGAGACGCTGTCCCGCGTGGTGGGCCCGGAGGCGATCTACGTTGCGGGCGTTGGCCAGCACCAGATGTGGTCCGCGCAGTTCATCGACTTCGACCGCCCGCGCCACTGGCTCAACTCCGGCGGCCTGGGCACGATGGGCTACGCCATCCCGGCAGCCCTCGGTGCGAAGGCCGGTTGCCCAGACAAGGAAGTCTGGGCGGTGGATGGCGACGGTTGCTTCCAGATGACTAACCAGGAAATCACCACCGCCGCCTTGGAGGGTTTCCCGTTCAAAGTCGCGCTGATTAACAACGGAAACTTGGGCATGGTGCGCCAGTGGCAGACCCTGTTCTACGAGGGCACCTACTCCCACACCAAGCTCGGCGGCGAATCCGCCTACGTACCGGACTTTGTCAAGCTCAGCGAGGCACTCGGCGCGGAGGCGATTCGCGTCACCACGGCCGAAGAGGTCGTGCCCGCGATCGAGCGCGCTCGCGAGATCAACGACCGCCCTGTGGTCGTGGAATTCATCGTGGGCGAGGATGCCCAGGTGTGGCCGATGATTGCTGCCGGCACCTCGAACTCGGACATGCAGTACGCACTGGGCATGCGCCCTTTCTTTGACATGGATGAGTCAGCGGGCGAGTCCCCGGATGCCATCGATGCAACTGTTGAGGCGATCCAGGAAGCGCAGAACCACCACCAGCACCAGACCGAAGAGGAGAAGTAGCCATGGCGCACGAAGACGAACACACCCGCAATATCCTCTCCGTCCTGGTGCAGGACGTAGACGGCATTATCACCCGCGTTACCGCGCTGTTCACCCGCCGCGGGTACAACCTGGTTTCGCTGGTGTCCGCGAAGACGGAGACCGAGGGCATTAACCGCCTCACCATCGTGGTCGATGCTTCGGAGTACGCCATCGAGCAGATCACCAAACAGCTGAACAAGCTCATCCAGGTGATCAAGGTGCTTCGGCTGGAGGACGATACGACGATCGCCCGCTCCCTCATGCTGGTGAAGGTCAACGCTTCCAACCAGACCCGCGCCCAGGTGGTGGAGACTGCCAACATCTTCCGCGCCCGCGTGGTGGACGTCTCCCCGGACTCTGTGGTGATTGAGGCAACCGGCACGCCGGCAAAGCTGCGCGCGTTCCTGGATGTCATTGAGACGTTCGGCGTCCGGGAGCTGATCCAGTCCGGTCAGGTGGCCCTGACCCGCGGATCTAAGACGATGGCACCGTCGAAGAAGAACAACTAGTTACAAATCGGCGCACCCAGGTGTGCCATAATATGAAACAACCGTCCCAACCTATAGGAAAGGTGAGTGTTCCACTCATGGCTATTGAAGTGCTGTACGACCGTGACGCAGACCTGTCGATCATCCAGGGCAAGAAGGTGGCCATCATCGGCTACGGCTCCCAGGGCCACGCACACGCGCAGAACCTGCGCGAGTCCGGCGTCGAGGTTGTTATCGGCCTGCGCGACGGTTCCAAGTCCGCGGAGAAGGCCAAGGAGGCCGGCTTCGAGGTCAAGTCCAACGCTGAGGCTGCAGCATGGGCTGACGTGATCATGCTGCTGGCTCCGGACACCTCCCAGGCAGAGATCTTCAAGAACGACATTGAGCCGAACCTCAACGAGGGCGACGCACTTTTCTTCGGCCACGGCCTGAACATTCACTTCAAGCTGATCGAGCCGGCTGAGAACATCACCGTTGCCATGGTCGCCCCGAAGGGTCCGGGCCACCTGGTCCGCCGCACCTTCGCGGACGGCAAGGGCGTGCCGGCGCTGATCGCTGTGGAACAGGACCCGAACGGCAACGGCCGCGAGCTGGCGCTGTCCTACGCTGCCGCCATCGGTGGCGCACGCGCGGGTGTCATCCCGACCACCTTCGAGGCGGAGACCGTGACCGACCTGTTCGGTGAGCAGGCAGTACTCTGCGGCGGCCTGGAGGACCTGATCATGACCGGCTTCGAGGTGCTGACCGAGGCTGGCTACGAGCCGGAGATGGCGTACTTCGAGTGCCTGCACGAGATGAAGCTGATTGTGGACCTGATCTACGAAGGCGGCATCGCCAACATGAACTACTCCGTGTCTGACACCGCAGAGTTCGGCGGCTACCTGTCCGGCCCGCGCGTGATCGACGAGGGTGCGAAGGACCGCATGCGCGACATCCTGAAGGACATCCAGGACGGCACCTTCACCAACCGCCTCGTGGCCAACGTCGAGGGCGGCAACAAGGAGCTCGAGGGCCTGCGCGCCAAGATCGCCGAGCACCCGATTGAGAAGACCGGTGCACAGCTGCGCGACATGATGAGCTGGGTCAAGAACCCGTTGGACGAGACCGCGTAAGCGATCTGCCAGCGTTACCTGCGATAAGCGCCCGCTACCCGTACTGGGGTGGCGGGCGTTTCGTTGTTCAGGCCCGTGCAGATCCCGCAGAAATCCCGCACGCGACACGCAGAAATCCCGCACGCGATACGCGGGCACGCAAAAACCCTCGCCCCTTTCAAATCGAAGGGGGAGGGCTGAGGTCGGCGCTTAAAATCAGCGCCAGCGAATCCGCGCTGCGGTGCTAGCGACTAGCTGGTAGCCGGCGCTGCGGACTCGGAGACAACCGCGGTCTCGGAAACGGTTGCGTCAGCAGCCGGGGACTCGGTCACGGTGCCGCTCTCAACGGTGGTGGTCTCGGAGACAACCTCGGTTGCAGCGGTGGTGGTGGAGGTCGCCGGGGTAGCAGCGTCATCGTTGTTGTTGAACAGGGAGAACAGCAGCCAAACCAGCAGCAGGGCGGCGAACAGACCCAACAGCCACTTCCACCAGCCGCCGCCGTTCTTCTCCTCGGTCACAGCGGTGGAGCCGGAGGTAGCGCGAGCCGGCTGAGTAGTGGTGGTGCGCTCGGTGGTCACGTGCTCGGTGGTCGGGGTGGTCTCCACGCGACGGGAAGTGGTCTCGTGGGTTGCGTCCAGCTTCGGATCCAGGTTCTTCGGATCGATGTTGCGGTTCGGATCGTTCGGGTTAGGGGTAGTCACGGGAAAGGTCCTTTCGTTCTAAATTTCTGGCCAGTTGGCCAACGACAATCGACCGTACCAAATCTTGGAGCAAAAACTTCAAGTCAATATTGAGAGTTTCGTGGAAAAATCCTCGTTTCCGCACGTCACGCACGTTGAACCTTAGTTGGATTTTATTTTCAATAAATTGTCAATAAGGGGTCAGTCTCTTTAAGCTCGGTCGCATGCACGTCGCGCACTCTCATAATCACGGCGCCAACCATCACGGCGCCAACCATCATGACCATGACCACAGCCACAGCCACAGCCATGGCGCAGGCTCCGCACCGCTGCGCGCTCTCGTTACCGCGCTCAGCATCACCTCCGTGGTGTTCTTCGCGGAGCTTGTTGGCGGGTGGATTTCTGGCTCGATGGCTCTGGTGGCGGACGCGATGCACATGCTCTCGGACGCGACCGGTCTGATCATTGCTGTCTTTGCGGTGCTCGCTGGCCGTCGTAAAGCATCAGGCACCGCAACGTTCGGCTACCGCAGGGTGGAGGTGCTCGCGGCGCTGGTGAACGCCGCGACAGTGATCGGTATTGCGGTGCTAATTGTGGTGGAGGCTGTGCGCAGGCTCCGGTCGCCGGCTGAGGTGGAAACGCAAACGATGATGATCGTTGCGGTGATCGGCCTGGTGGCAAACGTGGTTTCCGCGTGGGTGCTGTCGCGCCACCGCGAGAGTTCGATCAACGTGGAGGGCGCGTTCCTGCACGTGGTGGTGGACATGCTGGGCTCGCTCGCTGTCATCATCGCCGGTGTGGTCATCGCGCTCACCGGCTTTACCGCAGCGGATGTGGTGGCCTCGTTGCTTATCGCCGCCATGGTCCTGCCGCGCGCGTGGCAGCTGCTGCGGGACTCCACGCGCGTGCTGCTGGAACAGGTGCCGTCTGGCTTCGACGCGGACAAGGTTGCGCCCGCGCTCCTGGGGCTTGACGGGGTCGCAGATATCCATGACCTGCATTTATGGTCGCTCGACGGTGTCTCGGTGCTGGCCACCGTGCACATCGTTGTCGCTGAGGGGACCGACGAAGGTGCGCTGCTGGACACCGCCCAAGCCCAGCTCAAGGCGCTCGGCATCGACCATTCCACGATCCAGTTCGAGCGCCCTGAGCACGTTCATCACGAGAGCATTTGCCAGAACTGATCTACAGTTTGTGGCATGGGGTTTACCACGCCGAGTTATTCACTGATCGATCTTTTCGCCAGGGCAGAGCGCGGCGAGCTGCAGCTGCCCGATTTCCAGCGAGAATATATCTGGGATGTTGACCGCATTCGCACACTCATTACCTCCGTGCTGCGCGGCTACCCCGTGGGCTCCTTCTTGGCGCTGGACACCCGCAACTCCCCGGTGCGCTTCCGGCCGCGCCCGCTGGCTGGGCTGGACATCGGTGGGGCAGAGCCGGGGCTTTTGCTTCTCGACGGGCAGCAGAGGTTGACCTCCCTGTATCACGCGTTCAAAGGCAAGGGCTTGATCCCGACGGTGGACTATCTCGGCGAGCCGATCAACCGCCGCTTCTTCGTCGATGTGCGCGCGGCAGTCGCGTCCGACCCGATGCCCGTGGAATCCGTCTTCGCTGTGGATGAGGAAGGACGGGTGCGCTCGCACTTTGGCCCAGGCATTGACGGCGGCATTTCCAACCGCGAGGACATGCTGCGCTACGGCGTGGTTCCGGTTTCTGCACTGCTGTGGCAGGAGGGCAATGATCTCCTGGTGGATATGGCTGCGAGCGCAGAGGACCCCGCGATGCGGGAGGCAGTGAAGGAATTCCACCACAAGGTGCTGCGGTGGCTGCCGGCGTACGACGTTCCCGTTATCCGCGTGGACAGGGATACGACGCGGATCGGCGTGGGGCAGATCTTCGCGCACGCGAACTCCGCGGGCGTGCAGATGGACGTCTTCGAGCTCCTCACCGCAATGTTCGCCTCCCAGGACCCGGATTTTGTGCTTGCGGATCACTGGGCGGACGTCGAGAAGCAGTTGCGCGCGTACCCCGCACTCGACCGCATCGGGCGCATCGAGTACCTGCGCGCACTGGCGCTCCTGATCACCAGCCGTCGCGGCCGCGCAACCGGCCACCGCGGTGACATCCTCACCATTTCTCTGGATGAATACCGTGCGCACGCGGACGAGGTGACCGGCGCGTTTGTGCAGGTGGCCGAGTTTTTGCAGGAGCGTTGCATTTTCTCGCTGGATCAGGTGCCGTACACGTCCCAGCTTGTGCCTCTTGCGACTATCCTGGCGCGACTCGCGGAACACCCGGGCGCGTTGGAGCAGGAGCGCTCCCGCGACCGTTTGAACTGCTGGTTCTGGTCCGGTGTCTTCAGCGAGCTCTACGGCGCGCATGCCCCGACCATCCGCGCTGGGCTGGATGTCACCGAAGTCACGCCGTGGGTGCTGGGGGAGACAGACACTGTTCCCAGCACGGTAGAGGATGCCAAGTTCGCGGCATCCCGCCTGCTCAGCGCAACGAGCGAGAGTGGTGTGTACCGCGGCATGTACGCATTGCTCATGGCCCGCGGGGCGCGAGATTGGCGTACCGGCAAGCCCTTCGACCGCGAAACGTACGCAGAGCTGCAGCCGTCCTTTAACACTGTTTTCCCGCCGGCGTTTTGCGCCTCCATCGGGGCAGATCCGCTGCTGGCGGATTCTGTGCTCAATCGCACGCCAATGGGCCGCCGCACCGAAGTGGTGATGGAGAACAACCCGCCGAAGCGCTACTTGCCGCGCCTGCAGTCGAAGTCCCTCCTGGACGACGCCGAGTTTGACGCCATCATTGCGGGCCACGAGATGGAGCCGAGCTACCTGCTGAGCTCCGATTGGGAAGCGTTCTTGGAGGACCGCCTTGAGCGCTTCCTCGGCGTGGTTGAATACGCAGTGGGCAAGCCGGTGATCCGGGATCTGCCGGGGCACCTGGGTCAGACCCATCGTGATGAGCGCGAAGTGGGCGCGACCACTATGGCAGACCAGGTTGATGCGGAGAGCTAACCGCCGTGCTGCAATGCTTCTGCTAAGCGCGGGTATAGGTGTTGCAGCCGCCGGGTGTGCGCCCGAACAGCAACCTGGCCCGCTCGGGCAGGCGATAGCCATCAACGAGTCTCGCCACGTGGATACCCGTTTTGAGGAGCACCCGCTGGTGATTGAGGACTCTCAAGGCATCCTCAGCCTGCGCCACTTCTTCCCCAACTCGGAGACGCTGGTGGTCTCGGACGATACGATTGCGGCGCAACTGCGGGCAGCGTCTATCGCTGTGGCGGCGCATGCACCGATGATTGTGTACGACCCGGCGCGCCACCAGGAGATTTCTCACGAGATCGAGCGATTGAAGGCCTACACCGTCTTAACCGTTGGCAACGTCAATGTCGCGCAGACCTCCGGGCGTGTGCGCGTGTACCGCGACCCCGGCGGTTTTGAGGCGCTGGGCGACATGATGGCGGTGCGGTTCGACGTGGCTGAGGTTCCTTCGCCGTCTGATGCGGCCGAGGCGGTCGCGGGACTGGATCCGCGGGAGCCGACATGGGCGCGCGCTGCCTGGGCAGATCCGGCCGTGATGCCGGGTGCGCAAGCCAAGCCGTTCCCAATCATGTCCCGCCGCGATGGGCATATGGCGCCGGTGGTGGTGGCTACACGGGAGAGCTCAATCCCTTCGATTGCAAACGCTCGCAGTTTCGGCGCGGACGTGACCATTGTGGATCATGCGGACCCGCGCGAATCAGAGCAAGCTCTGTTCGCCATGGCTGGACTTGCGGATGAGCCGCTGATCGCGCTGGGCTCGCAGTTCGGGTCGGACGAGGAGCTTGCTTCGAGGATTATGCAAGCGGAAGAAAATTATTGGGCCAGTAGTAGCGAAACTCGCAGGGGTGCGCAGTAGAGTAACCGAGGAAACCTTTCGCCCCTTTATGCAGGAGATGTTTGTCCCGTGGCTAAACCGGTTGTCCTCATCGCAGACAAGCTTGCCCAGTCCACCGTCGAAGCGCTCGGAGATTCCGTGGAGGTGCGCTGGGTAGACGGGCCGAACCGCGAGGAACTCCTCGCCGCCGTCCCCGAGGCGGATGCCCTGCTGGTGCGTTCCGCAACCACCGTGGACCGCGAAGTCATCGAGGCTGCTCCCAACCTCAAGATCATCGGCCGCGCCGGCGTCGGTCTGGACAACGTCGACATCGCTGCGGCGACCGAGCGCGGCGTGATGGTGGCCAACGCGCCGACCTCCAACATCCACTCCGCGTGCGAGCACGCCATCGCGCTGCTGCTCTCCACCGCCCGCCAGATCCCGGCTGCTGAGAAGACCCTGCGCAACGGCGAATGGAAGCGCTCCGCGTTTAAGGGCGTGGAGATCTTCGGCAAGACCGTCGGCATCGTCGGCTTCGGCCACATCGGTCAGCTCTTCGCCCAGCGTCTGAGCGCGTTCGAAACCACCATCATCGCGTATGACCCGTACGCCAACCCGGCTCGCGCTGCGCAGCTGGGTGTGGAGCTGGTGGAGCTTGAAGAGCTCATGGCCCGCGCGGACTTTGTCACCATTCACCTGCCGAAGACGAAGGAGACCGCGGGCATGTTCAACCGCGAGCTCCTGGCCAAGGCCAAGCCGGGCCAGATCATCATCAACGCCGCCCGCGGCGGGCTGGTAGATGAGCAGGCACTTGCAGACGCTATCAAGGAAGGACGCATCCGCGGTGCCGGCTTCGACGTGTTTGCAACCGAGCCGTGCACGGACTCTCCGCTGTTTGCCCTCGAGGAAGTTGTGATGACGCCGCACCTCGGCGCATCCACCGTGGAAGCGCAGGACCGCGCGGGTACTGATGTTGCTGACTCCGTCCTCAAGGCCCTGGCCGGCGAGTTTGTGGCGGATGCCGTGAACGTCACCGGCGGCAAGGTCGGGGAGGAGGTTGCTCGCTGGCTGGACCTCGCCCGCAAGCTCGGCCTTCTGGCTGGCCGCCTGTTGGACGACGCCCCGGTGTCCCTCAAGGTGACCGCACGTGGCGAGCTGTCCAGCGAGAACGTTGAGTCCCTGGGGCTTTCCGCCGTGCGCGGCCTGTTCTCCGGCATTGTGGATGAGCAGGTCACGTTCGTGAACGCGCCGCAGATCGCGGAATCCCGCGGTCTGGACTACTCCGTGGCTACCGAGACCGAGGCACGTGCCCACCGCAGTGCACTCGAGGTCCAAGTTGTCGGCGCAAACGGCGATGTTGCCACCGTTGCCGGCGCGCTGACCGGCCTCGAAGGTGTGGAGAAGATCGTGCGCATCAACGGCCGCGGCGTGGACATGCGCGCAGAGGGCCGCAACCTGTTCCTGCGCTACACCGATGCCCCGGGTGCGCTGGGCAAGGTCGGTGGCAAGCTGGGCGACGCCGGTATCAACATCGAGGCGGCGGCCCTGACCCAGGCAGCCAAGGGCGACGGCGCCGTCCTGATTCTCCGCGTTGAGTCCGAGGTATCGGAAGAGCTCGAGGCTGAAATCGCCGAGTCCATCGGTGCGCAGTCCATCCAAATCGATCTGGACTAATCAGTACCCTTCCACAGGGCCCGGTTGAGTCGTTTCAGACCAGCCGGGCCTTTTCGCATACCCCCGCTATACCGTGGCTTGGCCGCGCTGACAACCGTCATTGAGTTTCCCACAATGGATGTGGAACCCATGTTTTCAATCCATGTAAGGAGACCACCATGGCTACAAAGAAGGCTGTTGTCCTCGGCGGAACCGGCCTGCTCGGCTTCGCTACCGTGCAGGAGCTCGCGCAGCGCGGTTACGATGTCTACTCCGTCGCGTTGGATATGCCGTCGGATGACTTGTTTGCCGGGTTGGAGGACAGCGTGCACTCCGTCATCGCAGACGTGAACGAGATGACGGATGAGGAGATCCGCGAGAAGCTCGAGGGCGTGTACGCGCTGTTCTACGCCATCGGCGCGGATGAGCGCGTGCTGCCGGATGCTCCGGCAACCCGCTTCTTCTACGAGGCGAACGTGCTGCCCACTCAACGTCTCGCGCGCCTTGCCCGCGAAGCCGGCGTTGAGAAGTTCGTGGTCTACGGCTCCTACTTCGCAGAGTTCGCTGAGCGCCTGCACGAGACCGACCTCATCCACGAGGGCTACCCGCTCACCCGTCTCATGCAGGAGCAGGTGGCTTTCGCAGAGGGTGACGGCGCAATGGACGTAACCTCGCTGCGCCTGCCGTACATCTTCGGCCACATGCCGGGCCGCATGCCGCTGTGGAAGATGTTCTCCGACCAGATGAAGCAGACTGAGGTCTTCCCGGTCCACCCGGGCGGCAAGACCGCAGCGGTCACCGTCAAGCAGGTTGCGCAGGCAGCCGTGGGCGCAGCGGAGCGGGGCAAGCACCGCGGCACCTATGCCATCAGCGAGTACAACCTGCCGTTCACGGAGTTCTACCAGATGTTCATCGACAAGATGGGCCTGGACACCAAGCTCATGGAGATGCCGTACGACGCAGTTCGCGAGCAGATGGCGCAGCTTGACCAGCACGCGGAGTCTGAGGGCAAGGAACACGGCATCAAGATGGAGCTCGCCGGCGAGCTGCGCGCAATGGATCTCTCCATCGATCCGGCCGAGACCAAGGAAGCGCTCGGCTACGAGGACGACGATGTCATCGCGGCGATCGAGGAAACCATCGATTACATCATCGAGCACGAGTAAGCGCTGCTAGGCTTCTACGCCATGAAGATTGCAGTGATCGCCGGCGACGGCATTGGCACCGAAGTTATGGCGGAGGGCCTGAAGGTTCTCCACACCGTCCGCGACGATGTGGAAACCACCGAGTATGACCTGGGTGCCCGCCGCTACCTGCGCAACGGCGAGCTGCTCACGGACGCGGATCTGGACAGCCTGAAGGAGCACGACGCGATTCTGCTCGGTGCTGTGGGCGATCCGGAGCGCGTGCCGGCCGGCGTGCTGGAGCGCGGCCTCCTGCTGCCGCTGCGCTTCAAGCTGGACCACTACGTCAACCTGCGCCCATCGCGCTTGTACCCGACGTCGATAAGCCCGCTAGCAAACCCCGGCGACATCGACTTTGTCGTGGTGCGCGAGGGCACGGAGGGCCTGTACGCCGGCAACGGCGGCACCCTCCGCCAGGGCACCGTGCACGAGGTTGCGTCCGAGGTGAGCCAGAATACGTACTTCGGCGCGGAGCGCGTGGTGCGCTACGCCTTCGAGTTGGCGATGACGCGCCGCAAGAAGGTCACCCTGGTGCACAAGACCAACGTGCTGGTCAACGCGGGCGGCCTGTGGCAGCGCGTGGTGGATGAGGTTGCGGCGGAGTTCCCCGAGGTTGAGGTGGACTACAACCACATCGATGCCGCGACCATCTACATGGTCCAGGACCCGCAGCGCTACGACGTGATTGTCACGGACAACCTCTTCGGCGACATCCTCACGGACCTTGCGGGTGCCGTGGCCGGCGGCGTGGGCCAGGCGTGCTCCGGCAACATCAACGCCTCTCGCGAGATGCCGTCCATGTTCGAGCCGGTCCACGGTTCCGCGCCGGACATCGCCGGCCAGGGTATTGCGGACCCGACTGCGATGATCCTGTCCGTGGCCATGATGCTGCGCTTCCTTGGCGATGAGGATAACGCCGCCCGCATCGAGGAGGCTGTCGAGGCAGATGTCGCCTCCCGCGGGAACACTGCAGTACGCACCGTCGATGTCGGTGACCGCATCGCGGCCGCCTTGCGCTAGTCTGCCCTGCATGGTTTACCGCCCCTCATCTTCCCGTCCAGTCCGCCAGCGCACCCGCACCGCCGCACTCATTGCGGTGGCGGGGCTCACGCTCGCTTCCTGCGGGGATGGGGGGCTTTCGCTTGGCGACGGTACAAAGTCCAGCGCCCCCGCCGCCCCCAAAACGCTCTCGATGGAGGGCCCGGAGGTCATCCAGGATCCGGACGGCACCGGCATTGAGGTGTCGAAGCGTTTGTTCGAGTCCTCGGACGTTGTGGTGATCGCTGACGCGGATCGTGAGTCGCAGCTCCAGGCCGCTGCGGTGGCGGTGAAGCTCGGCGCGCCGATGCTGGTGCGCCACGCCGGCAGCGAAGAGACAGTAGAGGAAGAGATTTCCCGCCTCGGGGCGAAGCGCGTCATCGAGGTGCCGGGTGACGCAGACGAAGAAGACGTGAACGAAATCGCGTCGACCGAACCCGTCGCCGCGGAGGCCGGAGCCGATGTCGCAGCAATCGCGGCGCTCGAGGCGCTGCAGCCGATCGACCTGGTGCTCCCGCCCGTGATGGCCACCGAGGAAACGTCGCGCGCCGGTGCGGCAACTGCCCGCGCTGCCGGAGCTGAGGTGCAGGTGCTGGGCATTGCGGATCCACGGGAGACGTCGGCAAGCATGCGTGCCGTCACCGAGCAGGACACCCTCGCCCTCGGCCGGCAGTTCGGGAGCAACGAGGAATACAGCGCGCGCGTGCAGCTGGCCGGGAACGGCGAGCTGCCCGGCGGCGGCGGGCTGGTGTTCCCGGGACGGCGCATGATTGCGCTCTACGGCCACCCCTACGGCCCGGAGCTGGGCATGATGGGGGAGCAGGGTCCGGCTGAAGCGGCGGCGCTGGCTGCAGAGTACGCCTCCTGGTACCAGCCGCTGGAACAGCAGCCCGTGATTCCGGCGTTTGAGGTGATCGCCTCCGTCGCTTCCGAGTTCCCAGGCGAGGACGGCAACTACTCCAACGAGACCCCGGCGGAAGACCTGGTGCCGTACATCGACGCGATTATTGATGCCGGCGGCTACGCCGTCATCGACCTCCAGCCGGGTCAGGGCAACTTCCTGGAGCAAGCGAGGATCTACGAAGAGCTGTTGAAGCGGCCGAACGTCGGCCTGGCCCTGGATGCGGAGTGGAAGTTGAACCCGGGGGAGCAGCCGCTGTCCCGCATCGGCAGCGCAAGCGCGGCAGAGATCAATGAGGTGGCGGATTGGCTGGCCCAGCTGGTGCGCGACAACAACCTGCCGCAGAAGATGCTGATCCTGCACCAGTTCCAGCTCGCCATGTACCCGGACCGGGAGAACATTGCCACCGGCCAGCCGGAGCTGGCGTGGGTGCTGCACGCGGACGGCCACGGCGTGCCGGGCCAGAAGTTTGAGACGTGGGATGCGCTGCGCCAGGGCCTGGACCCGAACTTCTTCATGGCGTGGAAGAACTTCATCGATGAGGACACGCCGACGTTCACGCCGGAGGGTACCTACGCCACGGTTGACCCGAAGCCCTGGTTTGTGAGCTACCAGTAAAAACGCCCCGGCAGTGGCATTGCTCACGATAAGGTGAGTGCATGTCAGTCGAACTGGACGAGGTTTACACCTTCATCGCCCGGCACGAGCCGTTCAGCCACCTGCCCGCGGAAACGCTGCAGACCCTGCCCGCCAAAATGGGTATCACCTACGTGCGCCGCGGCGAGACGATCTTCTCGCCCGGTGAGGTGAATGACACCTTGTACATCATCCGCTCCGGCGCGGTCGACGTGGTGGGCGAGGACAACATGCTGCTGGACCGCCGTGATGCCGGGCTGAACTTCGGCTACTCCACCCTGGTCGGGGAACCGGAGTCCCGCTACCTCATGCAGGCGGTGGAGGACAGCGTCCTGCTCATGCTCCCGCGCGACGCGTTTGCGGAGCTCCTTGCGGAACACCCGGACCTGGAGCGCTTTTTCCAGACGGCCTCGCGGCGTGTCAGCGCCGCCGCGGCGGAGGTGCGCGACACCGGCTCCGCGGACATGCTGCGCACCCCGCTGAGCGAGCTGATTGCCGGCCGGGATTTGATTACGCGGGCGGGCACTGTCACCATCGCGGACGCGGCGGCGGCAATGGATGAACACAAAGTGACCTGCCTGGTCATCCACGGCGGCGAGCACCCCGGCATCCTCACCGACAGGGACCTGCGCTCCCGCGTGGTGGCCCGCCGCGTTGATCCGGACCGCCCTGTATCCGAGGTGATGACGTCTCCGGTGCGCACCATCCCCGCCGACGCGCTGGTCTTCGAGGCGATGCTGGTGATGAGTGAGCTTGGCATCCACCACCTGCCGGTGGAGGGGCCGGACGGCATCGCGGGTGTGGTCACCTCCTCCGACATTATGCGGCTGATGCACACGGACCCGATCTACCTTGCGGCGGATGTAGATACCAGCACGCTCGAGGAGCTGGAGGGCGCATACGGTCGTGCGGCGGAAGTGGCGGTGCGCTTCTTCGAGCGCGGCGCCTCTGCTGCGGAGACACAGCGCCTGCTCACCTCCATCGCGGATTCGGTGGCGAGGAGGTTGTACCAACTTGCCGTCGACAAGCTTGGGCCCCCGCCCGTGCCCTTCGCTTTTGTGGCCGTGGGTTCCCAGGCCCGCGGCGAAATGGGACCAGCCTCCGACCAGGACAACGCGCTGGTGCTGTCCAACGAGTACGACGAGGCGGCGCACGGCGCGTACTTCGCCGAGCTGGCGGAATTCATCTGCCAGGGCCTCGCGCGCGCGGGGCAGGCGTTGTGTCCGGGCGACATGATGGCGTCCAACCCGGACTGGCGGATGACGGAGGCGCAGTGGGACCAGACCTTCCACGGCTGGGTGACTAACCCGGAGCCCAACGCGCTGCTGCACGCGCAGGTGTTCTTCGACTTTCGCGCCATCTTCGGCGCTGGCGACGGGTGGCGCGACATGGTGGATCGTGTGCACAACGCGGCGCTGGTGTCCGCGCAGGGCTCGCGCCGGCTGCACACGCATCTTGCCGCGCTGGCGACGTTCCGCGAGCCGCCGATCGGCTTCTTCCGCGGCCTGGTGGTGGAGCGTTCCGGGGAGTACGCATCCACCTTGGACATCAAGAAGGGCGGCACAGCTGCGGTGGTGCAGATGGCCCGCCTCTACGCCATCACGGCGGGCAGCGGCGAGGTGGATACCATCGCGCGGCTACGTGCCTCGGCGGGGAGCACCGTGTCCGAGAAGGGTGCGCACGACCTGCTGGACGCGTACGAGTACCTGGCCAACCTCACCATGCGGCACCAAGTGGCGCAGGTCCGCGCGGGCGAGCGCCCCAACTACCACATCGACCCGAAGCAGCTCCCGGAACGCGACCGTGCGGCGCTGCGCGACGCGTTCGGCGTGATCAAGTCCCTCCAGAACGCGCTGGCAAACAAGTACCCCACTCGGGCGGTGTGACGTGCTCGGCGGGCTTTTCAGGCGCACGCAGGGGCGCACGCTTATCGACGACTCCTTTCTCGCCGTCGATGTCGAAACAACAGGCCTCAAACCGGAGCGGGACCAGCTGGTTTCCATCGGGTGGGTCCCGGTCAACGGGCGGGTCATCGACCTTTCCGGCGCGGAATATTACGTCTTCGCCGGTGCGAGTGTGGGCGACTCCGCCACCATCCACGGCGTGACGGACGATGACGTTGCTCGCCTCGGCCAAGACCCCGCGCTGGTGCTGGATGCGTTCGAGCGCGCCTTTGAGGGCCGCGCCCTGTTGGCGCACTTCGCGCAGATGGAGACCGGCTTCCTGGCCAAGTTGTACCGGGACGTGCGCGGAGAGAAGTGGAAGCTGCCGGAGCGCGAGGTTGTGGACACCTTCGCGCTGGAGCGCCGCCACATGGAGCGGATGGGTACGTACCCGCGCGGCGAGGACCTGCGGCTGGCGCGTGTGCGGGAGCGCTACAACCTGCCACGCTATGAAAACCACAATGCGCTGACGGACGCCATTGCCTGCGCAGAGCTGTATTTGGCGTTGGAGGCGCAGAAGGGGGAGCGTCGATAAGCAAAAGGCCCCGGTGCGCCCAACGTTCCGTGTGCGGAATGTGCCCAAGTGTGCGGAATGCGCCCGTTGGCGCATGTATGCTCGTGCACATGCGTTTTGCACGAATTGCGACACCGGAGGGCATGACCTTCGCCGTTATCAACGAGGAGGGGACTACCGCGAAAGCTATCGCGGGCACCCCGTTTACGGAGCCGGAATACACCGGCAAGGAATGGGCGCTGGAGGATGTGCGTCTCCTCGCCCCGACGCTGCCGACCAAGATTGTTGCCGTGGGCCGCAACTACGCGGACCACGTTGCCGAAGTGTTCAAGCAGTCCGCGGAGCACCTGCCGCCGACGATCTTTATCAAGCCGTCCACCGCGGTGATCGGCCCGGGCGCGCCGATCAAGATTCCGGAGTTTGCCACCGGCGTGGAGTTCGAGGGCGAGCTGGCCGTCGTGTTTGGTGTGCCGTGCAAGAACGTCAAGGCTGAGGACTGGAAGTCCGTGGTCCGCGGCGTGACCATTATCAACGACGTGTCCTCCCGCGACCTGCAGTTCGCCGACGGCCAGTGGGCGCGCGCGAAGGGCATCGATTCTTTCGGCCCGCTCGGCCCGTGGATTGAGACGGACCTGGACAAGTTCGACTTCACTAACTTGCCCATCAAGGCGCACCTGACGCACGACGGCAAGACCGAGACGAAGCAGGACTCCAACTCCAACCAGATGATCCTGAACATCGGCGAGATGGTGGAGTGGGTTACCCAGTCCTTCACCATGCTGCCGGGCGACGTTATGGCCACCGGCTCCCCGGCGGGTACCGCTGAGATGGTGCCGGGCGACTTCATCGAGGTGGAGATCCCGGGCATCGGCCGCCTGGGCAACCCGGTCGAGCGCGCGTAGCGTCCCGGCCCAGCGTTACAGGCCCAGCGCGCCGAGGATGGTGCGCAGCTTCGCCGTCGTCTCGTCGAGCTCAGCCTGGGGGTCCGAGTCCGCGGTGAGGCCGCCGCCTGCCCATGCGCGGGCCGCGGTCCCGTCGCCATTCACCTCGGCGCACCGGATGGCCACCATGTACTCGCCGTCGCCCGCCGCGTCGCAGTAGCCGACGGCGCCGGCGTAGAAGCCGCGGTCGGTCTCGGTAGCGTCGATAAGCGAAAATGCCTTGCCCGGCGGGGTGCCGCACACCGCGGGGGTGGGGTACAGCAGGCACGCGAGTTCCAGTGCGCTGGGGGCGGGCTCCCGCAGCGTGCCGACGATCGGTGTTGCCAAATGCCACATCTCATTCGTGCGCTCCAGGATCGGGCGATCCGGGATGTCCAGGTGGGTGCACAGGGGGGCAAGGAGCTCGCGGATGTGGTCGACGACAAAGCGGTGCTCGTCCAAATCTTTTGCGGACGCTGCGAGCTTCTGGCCGGCAGCTTTGTCCGCGGCGGGGTCGTTGTGAATGCGCGCCGCAGAACCGGCCAGCGGGTAGGACGTGACCGTGGTGCCCAGGCGTTTGACCAGCACCTCCGGAGAGCTGCCGACCAGGAAGTGGCCGCGGTAGTTCGGGCCGGCGGGGGAGAGATCTGCAATGAAGCCGTCGCGGGAGGCAGAAAGCTCAATCAGCCTGGCGGCGACGAGGCGCGGGTCCACGGGAGGGTCGAACGCGATGTCCACCGCGCGGGCGAGGACGACCTTGCCTAAAGGGGTGGTGGCGGGTGCGGGGGTTTGGGTCGCTTCCGCATGGGTCGCTTCCGCATGGGTTGCTTTCAGATGGGCTGCTTCGGTATGGGCCTCGCTGATGGCCCGGACTGCCTCAGCGACGCGGCGCAGATGCTCCTCCGGCTGCGGGTCAACGCCTGTCAGAGTGGCGCTGAGTTCGGCACCCGGACCCTCGCGGTAATAGGGGTGGGGGTGCAGCGTCCCCGGTTCGCGGATGATGCTGGCCGGGGCGGTAAGCGCGGCAGGCTTGGTGGCGTCGAATGGCAGCGCACCGACAATCAGTTCCGCATTCCCCCTGTTCAATGCCTCTTGCGCGGCGCGCGCGTCCGTGAACGTGGCTGTCGATCCCTGCGTGCGCACCGACCCCGCGGCGCGGGAGAGCAGAAAGTCTGGCGCGCTTGCAGGGCGCTGCGGGTACGCGGTTTGTGCGTGCGCCGTCTGATCGTTCGCATTGCTCGGGGGAGTGGGTGACACGGTGGAACAGTGTATCCGCGGGGTGAGGGGCGGCAGGTGTTGTGGGTTGTGGGTATGGGGCTTGGGTTGTGGGGATGGGGAGCGGCCGAGGACGCTCAGGGTGACGGGGCTCCTCGGCTGTGGTGTGGGGCAGGGACCTGGTGACCTGGGCGTCCGCGGCGGCATGCCGGTGAGACCAACTGGGTGAAACCCACATGGTGAGACCTGACAGGTGAGATCGGCCCTTTTGAGGACTACTTCACCCAGTGGGTCTCACCATCTGGAAAAGCCCGGGTCCGGGGCTGGGCTTAGGCACAGGGGTGCCAAGGTTCCGGGGCTGGGCTTAGGCACAGAGGGCCTAGGTGCCGGCGGCGGTTCAAGCGCGGGGACAATGTCCCAGGGCCCGGTTCAAGCGTAGAGCGCGAACCCCAGCAACCCCGGCGCCAAAAGCCAGGGGCCCACAACCCCAGCAACCCCGGCGCCGAAAGCCAGGGGCCCACAACCCCAGCAACCCCGGCGCCGGAAGCCAGGGGCCCACAACCCCAGCAACCCTCCCGCTAGAGGAGGTAAGCGAACGTCGAAAAGCACGCGCTACCATGAGGCGCATGACTGAAGCTGGAAAGATCCGCGTCCGTTTTTGCCCGTCGCCAACCGGCACCCCGCACGTCGGCATGGTGCGCACCGCCCTGTTCAACTGGGCGCAGGCGCGCCACAGCGGCGGCGAGTTTGTGTTCCGCATCGAGGACACGGACGCGGCGCGTGACTCGGAGGAGTCCTACCAGGCCATCATCGACTCGCTTGAGTGGCTGGGCATGACGTGGGACGAAGGCGTGGTCACGGGTGGGCCGCACGAGCCGTACCGCCAGTCGCAGCGCATGGACATCTACAAGGATGTGCTGCAGAAGCTTATCGACGCTGGCGAGGTGTACCCCGCTTACTCCACCAACGAGGAGGTGCAGGAGCGCCACAAGGCGGCCGGCCGTGACCCGCAGCTGGGCTACGACAACTTCGACCGCGATCTGACCGAAGAGCAGATCGCCGCATACGAGGCAGAGGGCCGCAAGCCGGTGTGGCGCCTGCGCATGCCGGAGCAGGATTGGACGTGGAACGACCTGGTCCGCGGTGAGGTGACGTTCAAGGCGGAGACCCAGCCGGACTACGTGGTAGCCCGCTCCAACGGCGCGCCGCTGTACACGCTGGTCAACCCGGTGGATGACGCGTTGATGCGCATCACCCACGTGCTGCGCGGCGAGGATCTGCTCGCATCCACCCCGCGCCAGATGGCGCTCTACGAGGCGCTGAAGCGCATCGGCATCACGGATTTCACGCCGGAGTTCGGCCACCTGCCGTTTGTGATGGGGCAGGGCAACAAGAAGCTGTCCAAGCGCGACCCGGAATCCAACCTGTTCAATCACCGCGACAACGGCATCATCCCCGAGGGCATGATCAACTACCTGGCCCTTCTAGGCTGGTCGCTCTCCGCGGATCAGGACATCTTCACGGTGCAGGAGTTCATCGACGCCTTTGATGTCAGCGACGTGCTGGGCAACCCGGCGCGTTTCGACCAGAAGAAGCTGGAGGCGATCAACGCGGACCACATCCGCATGCTTGAGCCGGAGGACTTCAAGCAGCGCCTGCGCGCGTACCTGACCGAGTACACCGACTTCCCGGCGGACTACCCGGAAGACAAGTTCGCTATCGCGGCGGACCTGGTGCAGACGCGCATCAAGGTGCTTTCGGACGCCTACGGCCTGCTCAAATTCCTCGTCACCGCGGATGAGGACCTTGTGCTGGAGGAAAAGGCTGCCAAGAAGAACCTGAAGGAGGCAGCGATCGAGCCCCTGGACGCCGGTATCGCGGCGCTTGAGGCGATCGGCGAGGAGGACTGGGCCACCGCCAACATCGAGGCCGCGCTGAACAAGGCGCTTATCGACGATCTCGGCTTGAAACCCCGCGTCGCCTTCGGTGCGCTTCGCGTTGGCGTGTCCGGGGAGGCAGTCTCCCCGCCGCTCTTCGAGTCCATGGAGCTTTTGGGCCGCGAATCGACGCTCGCTCGCCTGCGTGCCGCACGCGCAGCAACGCCGTTCGAGGCTACAGCGAAGTAGCTGGCAGTAGCTCACAGTGCTGTAATTCGCCCCGTGAGCAGGCGATTTGGTCGCCTGCGCGGGGCGTGGTTATAGTAATCCACGTTGTTCAGCAGAGCGCAGGGGCAAAACAGCCCAGGTAGAAGCTGAAAAACGATGGCCTATGGTGTAATTGGCAACACTACGGTTTCTGGTACCGTCATTCTTGGTTCGAGTCCAGGTAGGCCAGCAGCAAGACTGCGAAAACGGTTTTGTGTCCTAATGCCCCGTTCGTCTAGCGGCCTAGGACGTCGGCCTCTCACGCCGGTAACACGGGTTCAAATCCCGTACGGGGTACAACGTTAAAAACCTCCGGAAATAACGCATAGTTACTCCGGAGGTTTTCGCTATGCTCGCTCCATGCATACCTCAACTCGCCGCGGCCTCGCGCTGTGCACTGCCCTCGCCTGCGCCGCCGGTGCTGGGGGCGTAGCCGACCCCGTCGCCCAGGCCGCACCCGCCGCGCCCGCTGAGCCCGTCGCCAACACTGACACCGTCGCCAATGCGGGAGCCGTTGCCCAAGCTCGAACGATCAACGCCAAGGAACTCGGCCTTGTGCGCAACCCGGATAGGGTGTCGCTGAGCTCTCGCCTTGAGGGCGTGCGGTTGGACGCGATCCCCATCGTGCTCATCGGTGTGCTGATGAGCGGCATTATCGGCCGCATCGCCTACGGCCAGTTCGCGTTTGAGACCAGTTCCCAAGCGTCCACCGCGCTGGGCTCCAGCCACCGCGTGGACAAGACCTTCCCGGCTGCGGACGCAGCACCGGCGCAGTTCCGCTCACTGACCCATATCCAGGACAACGTGTGGTCCCTCACCGTCTACTCGCCGTCCATGGATAAAGAGATTGTCAACGACATCATCCTGCCGCCGGGCGGCCCGGATAACACCCAGCCACGCCCCACGTATTACCTCCTCGGCGGCGCGGGCGGCGGCGAGAAGACGCCGTGGTGGAAGGATGGCGGCGCGGCTGAGTTCTTTGCGGGTAAGCAGGTGAACGTCGTCACGCCCAAGGGTTCCAAGGGCAACCACCAGGCCGACTGGATGGAGGAAGACCCGAAGCTGGGCACCAACAAGTGGACCACGTACATCACGAAGGAGCTTCCCCCGCTTATCGACGATATGTTCCACGGCACCGGCAAGGATGCCATCGCCGGGCTTTCCATGTCGGGCGGTCCGGCGCTGCGCATGGCGATGCTGGATGACCGCTTCATCGCCGCCGGCACCTACTCGTCCTGCCCGTCCACAACCGGGCTTGTGGGCCAGGCGTTCGCGTCCTCCGGCACCAGGTTCTACAAGGGCGATCCGAAGCGCATGTGGGGCGAACCGTGGAACCCGGCGTGGGCAGCGCACTCAGCGGTGCTCAACGTGGAGGGGTTGAAAGGCAAGAAGGTCTTCCTCACCGCGTCGCGCGGCGTGCCGTCCGATACGGACGTTGAGGTGGAAGATTCGCCGAAGGCCCTCCTGGTGCCGGATGAGCAGCTCGCTTACACCTGCACGCTCCACTTCCTCAGCGAAGCCCGCGCTGCTGGGGTGGACGTGGAGTTCTACGAGTTCGAGGAGGGCACGCACACCTACGGGCTGTTCCGCCGGGAGCTGGTGGCCAGCTGGGAAACGCTGGGCGCGGCCCTGGGTGTGGAATAACGCGGATCACCATGTCGCGCCCGTTGTCTTCGTTGATGAGTTCGCTGTCGTCGGTGAACCCGCTGTCCTCCGTCTTCACCGGCCAACCCAGCAGGTCCGGGTCGAGCATCCTGGACGCGCTGAGCGTGCCGGGGGCTGCCTCGAGTCTGCTCTCCAGCACCTCCATCTTCGCCATCCCCGCGCTGGTGCTGGCCATTCTAGGCGGGGGAATATTCGGTTCCTCGATGTATGAGGGCGTGGGCAGCTCCGGCGCCGCCGCGAGTTCCGGGTTGACTGACGCCAGCCCCACCTTCCCGGACCCGGACGCGCCGCCGGCGGAGTTCCGCGGCATCAAGCACATTGAGAACGATGTGTACGAGGTCACCGTGTGGTCGCCCTCGATGCGCCGGGAGGTGCGCAACGAGGTCATCCTGCCCGGCGGGCCGGATAACACGACCCCGCGGCCGACGTTTTACCTGCTCATGGGTGCAGATGGCGCGGCGAACGGCTGGTCGTGGCGCAACTCCTCGAAGTACCAGGAGTTCTTCCAGGACAAGCTGGTCAACGTGGTCACCCCGATCGGCTCGGTGTCCTCCATGCAGGCGGACTGGTACCGGGACGACCCGAAGACGGGCACGAACAAATGGCTGACCTACTTCACGCGCGAGCTGCCGCCGCTGATGGATGAGCTCTTCCACGGCACGGGCCGCGATGCCATCGCCGGCATCTCCATGTCTGGCGGCCCAGCTATCAACATCGCCAGCCAGGATCCGCAGCGGTTCGTAGCCGCGGCCTCCTACTCCGGCTGCCCGGCGACAAGCGGCGCGGTCGGCGGCATCTACACCTCGTCCGCGCTGAAGATGAATGGCGCGGACCCGGTGCGCATGTGGGGGCTGCCCGGCAACGAGGCGTGGACGGCGCACTCGCCGGTGCTCAACCTCGACGCGCTGCGGGGCACGGCACTGTTCGTGTCCTCCGCGCAGGGTGTGCCGGGAGCGATTGACGCGTCGAAGCATTCGTCGGAACGCATTGGCCCGCCGGTGGTCATCGAAGCCGCTTCCTACGCGTGCTCGAAGTACTTCGTGGACCAAGCGCGGCAGGCGGGGCTGGACGTAGAGTGGTTCGAGCTGGTCGAAGGTACGCACAGCTGGGGGCTCTTTGAAAAGTCGATGCGGGAGAGCTGGCGCGTGATCGGGCCGGCGCTCGGTGTGCAGGCGTTCCAGCGCTCAACACCCGTGACTTCCGCGCCGGCGACGACAGAGGCGCCTCAGCCCCTGGCGCGCAAAGGCTCCCCGGCGGGGAGTTCGAAATAGCCCAATGCCGGTCTGCACCTGCGGATTTGTGCGCTGCAGCTTGCGTCCCCTATTGTAAACAAGTCGCAAAAACGCGAGCGCGCCCCGTTCGTCTAGCGGCCTAGGACGTCGGCCTCTCACGCCGGTAACACGGGTTCAAATCCCGTACGGGGTACCACACAAGCCCTCGGTCTTCGGGCCGGGGGCATTGTGCTGTGCCGGCGGCTCGCCCCCCGCCGAGCCAAACCCCGCTACCATCGCGGGTGTGAACATCCAGCGCCTCCTCGCCGCCGCCGTGCTCGCGGCCGGCGCCGCGTCTTTCGCAGCCTGCTCCTCGCAGTCCACCACGTCGAGCATGCCCGAACCCGCCACCAGCGCGGGCACTGCCGCCGCGACCTCATCTGCCGCAGCGTCAACTGCGTCCGCTGCGTCCTCGTCCGAATCGCCCGCCGTATCCACCACGGTATCCACCGTGACCGAGACGGTTGCCCCGACTTCCCCCGCGCGGGGTGGGGGCGGGGCGGCTGGGAGGGGAGCGTCGTCAAGCGGGGTGCCCGGAGCCCCGCTGGCGTACCCGGGTGCCGGCGGCCCGGTGCCGGCGAACGCCCGGCCAGTGAAGTCGGTGCAGTACATCGACTTCCTCGGCCGCGAACTGGCAATGTTCGTGACCCCGAGCGGCAACATTGGTTGCGAGCTGTCGCCGGAGGGTGCGGACCCGATGCTGCACTGCGGGGTGGAGTCCTACCAGCGCGACGGCATGCTGGGGTACGACCAAGCAGGCTGGCCAAAATGGTTCATTGACGTGCGCGAGCACAACTCCTTTGCCAAGGGGGATGTGCCGCTGTACATGGAGGGGCGCCTCGGCCAGGGCGGCATTATCGCGCCGGAGGTGGTGCCGTACGGGACGGTGGTGCACAACGGCCCGCTGGTGTGCGCGGTGGAAGAGACTGGCGTGACGTGCTGGGACGCGAGCACCGGCCGCGGCGCGTGGATGGCCAGGGAGGGCGTGACCTTCTTCTAGCGCGGCCCGTTCAAACTTTCGCATAAGCTGGGTTGCATGAGTTTTGACGGCCCAGTATCCACGGCACCCGACCATGCAGTGGGCGGTGTGCTCGGCGCGATCGGCCACACCCCGCTCGTTGACCTCTCGCGCGGCTTCACCACCGCCGGCAAAAGCACGAGCGTGTGGGGGAAGCTCGAATCCTTCAACCCCGGCGGCAGCGCAAAAGACCGCACTGCCCGCGCGCTCGTTGCAGATGCCACGCAGCGCGGCCTGCTCTACCCCGGCGCGGTGGCCGTGGAATCCTCCAGCGGCAACTTAGGTGTCGCCCTCGCGCGTGAAGCTGTCGCTGGCGGGTGGGAATTCCACTGCGTGGTGGACGTGCGCACAAACGCCGCCACGCTGCGCATGATCGAAGCGCTGGGCGCCACCCTCCACCCGGTGACGGAGCCGGACCCGGCCACCGGCGACTGGTTGGCGGCGCGCCGGTCAAAGGTCGCGGAGCTGAAGGAGGAGCTCGGCGCCGTGAACCTGGACCAATACTCCAACCGCGCGGCGTTTGACGCCCACAATTTCGGCACGATGGCGGAGATTGTGGACCAGCTCGGCCACGCGCCGGAGGTCCTGGTGATTGCGGTGAGCACCACCGGCACCATCGGTGGCTGCCAGCGCCACATTGAGGAGCACGGCTTCACCACCAAGCTCGTTGCGGTGGATGCGCAGGGCTCCGTGCTTTTCGACGGTTCCCGTGGCCAGCGCATTCTCCCCGGCTACGGCGCCGGCGTAGTACCGGACTTGTCGCGGGAGGTGCACCCGGACCGGGTGATCCGCGTTGAGGCTGCCGATGCCGTGCACGCCGCCCGCGATCTCGCCCGGTCTACCGGCTTCGTCCCAGGAGCTTCGGGCGGCGCGGTGGCGCACGCAGTGCACCAGCTGGTTGCCGAGGAAGCACACAGCGAGATTGTGGCCATCTTCCACGACGACGGACGCGCGTACCTGGACACCGTGTACAACGACGAGTGGGTCGCGGACAAGCTCGGGGACAAGCTGGGAACGGAGGCGTAGCAGCATGAAGGTAGCCATCATCGGTGCGGGCCCCCGCGGTTTGTGGGCGGCGGAAGCGCTCATGGAGCGCGCCCGGCAGCGCGGCGCGGCAATCGATCTCACGGTGTTCAACGATGCTCCGCTCACGGAAGTGTCCGCCCGCGGGGCGTTCCAGCCCGGGCTTCCGGATCGGTGGTTGATCAACGCGCCGAAATCGATCGTCGAAACGCAACTGGGGGCGCTGGACCCGCAGGACGCGCTCGGCGGGAAGTTCGTGCCGCGCAACGCGGTGGGACGCCACCTCGCGGCATCCTGGGAGGCTTTTGCGGAGCACCTGCCGCCGCAGTGCAGCGCGGACTTCCGCACGCTCGACGTCACGGACGTAGTGCCCGTCGACGGCGGGGTAGACGTGCACGGGGAGCGTTTCGGCGAGGCTCTCATCACTACCGGCCATGCGCACACGTGGCCAGGGTCGTTGGCCGGCAAGGACATCGCTGGGCTGCCTGTGATCGCGCCGGCGTACCCGGCGAGCCAACTGGACGCGGTGGGGGAGGACGATGTCGCCCTCGTGCGCGGCGCCGCTCTGACTTTCATCGACGTCGTGCGCTACGCCAAAGCACGCGTGTTCTACCCGGTCACGCGCTCCGGGCGGTTCATGGAGGTCAAGGGCTACCTGGGCGGGGAGCAGGCGCGCCGGGCGGCACCCGCGATCGAGCGTGCTTCCCGTGCAATCGAGCGCTGCGGCGGCCTTGAAGAGCTCAAGGACATCCTGGCCGAATGCGCGTTCGCCGTCTTGGGGGCCGCTGAGGGGGAAGGCACCGAGGCGGATGTCCGCGCGGTGTTGGACGGCTCCGACTTCACGGGCGACCCGGTTGCGGAGCTGCGGTTGTCGCTGGCCGCGGCGGAGGGAACGCGGCCGCTCACTCCCGCACTCGCGGTGGGGATCGCCTTCCGCGAGACGTATGATGCGCTGGTCAGACGAGCGTCGTTCGGCGGCCGCTCGACCCTCGGCGCTGCGAAGTTCGACGCATTCACCCGCACCATGGAGCGCGTCGCGTTCGGCCCGCCGCCGGAGTCCGCGCGCGAGGTGCTCGAGCTTGTCGACGCTCACCGCATCCGCCCCGACCTCATGTCCCGCGGCAACGAAGACCTGGCCGCGTTGGCCGAGGAGGTCGGTGCCACCGTGGTCATCGATTCTGTCATCGCCCCGCCCGGCGTGGTGGAGGGGACGCTGGTGGGCCGGCTGGTGGAGCAAGGCATCGGCCAGCGCTTTGCAGACACGAACGCCCTGCACGTTGAGCGCGACGGCACTTTGGTTGGGCAAAAGCACATCGCCGCCGCCGGCCGCATGAATGAGGGCCTGATCCTGGGGCACGACACGCTGCGCCGCTCAGAGCACGACGTGGTTGACCAGTGGGCCGACCGTGTCAGCCGCGCCGCGATGGCGGATCCGGAGCGCGTGCACGGCATGCCGCCGCTGGAGCCGAAGCGTTTCGTATGGTCCGATGCCCTGCTGGGCGATCCTTCGGCGTGCCGCGACCTCATCGACGCCTATGGCAGCCCCGTCAACGTGCTCAATCCTTCGCCGATGGCCGCGAACATCGCAGAGCTCGTCGATGCCGGTGCGGCCGCAGGCGTGGAGACGAAGGTGTTCTACGCCCGCAAGGCTAACAAGGCGCTCCTGTTCGCCGACACCGCCCGCGACACCGGCAACGGCGTGGACGTGGCCAGCGAGAACGAATTGCGCCAGGTCCTCGCACGCGACGTGCCGGGGGACCGGATCATCCTCTCCGCGGCGATTAAGCCGGACGCGCTGCTGCAGCTGGCCATCGACAATGGTGTGGTCATCTCCGCGGACAGCCGCGCAGAATACGACCGCATCGCACGCCTGGCCGAGGCCACGAGCTCCGCGGCCCCGGCGGGCACGGTTGCCAAGGTCGCCCCGCGTCTCGCGCCGGATCCCGCCACAATGCCGCCGACCCGGTTCGGCGAGCGCCTCGAAGCGTGGGCAGAGCACCTCGCCGTGCCTAACGACCACGTCCGCGTCGTCGGCGTGCACGCGCACCTCCACGGTTACGCCGCCGCAGACCGTTCGGCCGCGCTCACGGAGTGCATGGCGCTCATCGACCGCCTGGTTGCCGCCGGCCACGCACCCGAATTCATCGACATCGGCGGCGGCGTGCCCATGCGCTACCTCGAGCACGAGCACCAGTGGCGCGCTTACCAGCACGCCATCGCGCAGCAACGCGCCGGCTACGCCACGCCGTTCACCTGGAAGTCAGACCCGCTCACCAACACCTACCCCTACTGGCAGGAACCTACCCGCGGTACCTGGCTCACTGAGGTCCTCGCAGGAGGCGTCGGCGACGGCCTGCGCGAGCGCGGCTTGCGACTCCACCTCGAGCCGGGGCGCTCGCTTCTCGACGGCTGCGGCATGATCCTCGCTGAAGTCGCCTTCGTGAAAACCCGCTCCGACGGCCTGCCGCTTGTTGGCCTGGCCATGAACCGCACCCAGTGCCGCACGACGTCCGACGATTACCTCACCGACCCGTTCCTCATCGAAACCGGCACAACCGGTACTGCTGGCACTGCTGGTACTGCTGGTACTGCCACCGCGGTCGGTGCCAGCGGTGCAGCCAACTGTGACCGCCCCGGCGAGCTTGAGGCGTACCTTGTCGGCGCCTATTGCATCGAGGATGAGCTGATCCTGCGCCGCAAGATCCGCTTCCCCCGTGGTGTGGTGCCCGGCGACATTGTGGCTATCCCCAACGCAGCCGGCTACTTCATGCACATCCTGGAAAGCTCGTCGCACCAGATCCCGCTAGCCAAGAACGTGGTGTGGGAGCCGGGTCAAAAAGACGCGGGTACAGCCCGCCTAGATGACATCGACGCGTAGCCAGCCCGGCGACGCTGGCCGCGCCTCGATGACATCGACGCGTCTCCTCCACGTTCGGGTGCCTCGTGCTGCGGAGCCGCGGTATCCGCGCACGGCCAACTGTTTAGGTCGATGTGTTCAGGTCGATGTGTTCAGGTCGATGTGTTCAGGGGCATAACCGCTGGCCACACGCTTCCTAGTCGCCTGTCTAAGAAAACTTGCATAAAATCTTGACCTGCAATTATCGACTTAAACACATGCCCCTGAGTTGACCTGCGGTTATGCCCCTGAAGGTGCCCTCGTCTTGACCTGCAGGTTTATCGCTCCAGCGGGGCTTGCACTCGCCGCGCGGCCAGCGCGGCGACCAGCGCGTGGCGGAGGCGCGCCGCCGCCGGTACCCGGGCGGACCGGGCACCGCGCGGGCGGGGCTAGAAACTGCCGAAACTACAGCGCGCTGGAGATCGCCTCGGCCGCGGCCTTGAGTTCAGTGCCCCATTTCGTGGCCGGGCTGGGGCCCAGGCGTTCGGCCGGGCCGGAGACGGATAACACGGCAATGACGTGCTCGCCCTCGAAGACGGGCGCGGACACGGACGCTAAACCAACCTCGCGCTCGGCCACCGACTCGGCCAGGCCGGTGGAGCGGACGGCGGTGAGGTCTTCGGGTGGGAACGGGGAACCGTCGATAAGCGAAAAAGCCCCGAAGACGCGCGCGGCGGAACCGGCCGCAAGCGAGAGCTGGGAGCCGACCGGGACGGTGTACGTGAGGCCGGAGGTGGGTTCCTCGGAGGCGATGCAGGTGCGGGTGTCGCCGGAGAGCTCGTAGAGCTGGACCGATTCGCCGGTGGTGGCCACCAGGTTGCGCATCACGGGTGCGGCGGCGCCCAGCAGGCGCGGGGAGGTGGAGGCGCTGAAGTGCTCGAGTGCGGGGCCGATGGTCCAGGCACCGGACTCGGTGCGGGCCAGCAGCTGGTGGACCTCGAGCGCGGTGGCGATGCGGTGGGTGGTGGCGCGCGGCAAGGTCGTGTCCTGGCTGAGGGCCGCCAGCGACTTGTCCCCGCGGCTGACCGAGCGGAGGATGGCAACGGCGCGGTCGAGGACCTTGATGCCGGAGTCTTCGCTATACTGTCTCACGTTATGGATCGTACCATCCCGCATTTTGGAAAGGTGTGGGTGTGAGAAGGAGGAACGCGATGGCGGAGCGACCGTTGACGCTGGCGGAAAAGGTGTGGCGCGACCACGTTGTCACCAAGGGTGAAAACGGCGAGCCGGACCTGATCTACATCGACTTCCAGTTGCTGCACGAGGTTACCTCCCCGCAGGCGTTCGACGGCCTGCGCATGGCCGGCCGCAAGCTCCGCCACCCAGAGCTGCACCTGGCAACGGAGGACCACAACGTGCCCACCGAGGGCATCACTACCGGAAACCTCCTGGAGATCGCAGAACCGACCTCGCGCACCCAGGTGGAGACGCTGCGCAAGAACTGCGAGGAATTCGGCGTGCGCCTGCACCAGATGGGAGACGTGAAGCAGGGCATCGTCCACACCGTCGGCCCGCAGCTGGGCATTAGCCAGCCAGGTATGACGATTGTGTGCGGTGACTCGCACACCTCCACCCACGGCGCGTTCGGCTCCATCGCGTTCGGCATCGGCACCTCTGAGGTGGAGCACGTGATGGCCACCCAGACGCTCTCGCTCAAGCCGTTCAAGACGATGGCCATCGAGGTCTCCGGCGAGCTGCAGGAGGGCGTGACGGCAAAGGACCTGATCTTGGCCATCATTGCCAAGATCGGCACTGGCGGCGGCCAGGGCCACGTGATCGAATACCGCGGCGAGGCAATTGAGAAGCTCTCCATGGAAGCCCGCATGACCATCTGCAACATGTCCATCGAGGCGGGCGCCCGAGCGGGCATGGTCGCGCCCGACCAGAAGACCTTTGACTACGTGGAGGGCCGCGAGTACGCGCCGAAGGGCGCGGACTGGGACGCGGCCGTGGAGTACTGGAAGACATTGCCGACGGATGAGGGCGCGGAGTTCGACACCGTGGTGGAAATCGACGGCTCCGCGCTGACCCCCTTTGTCACCTGGGGCACCAACCCCGGCCAGGGCCTGCCGCTGGCCGCCAACGTGCCGGACCCGGAGGACTTTGCGGACGACGCGGCCAAGCAGGCCGCCGAGAAGGCGCTGGCCTACATGGACCTCACCCCGGGCACGCCGCTGCGCGACATCAAGATTGACACCGTCTTCCTCGGCTCCTGCACCAACGCCCGCATCGAGGACCTGCGCGCTGCCGCCGAGGTGGTGAAGGGCCGCCGCATCGCCGAGGGCACCCGCATGCTGGTCGTGCCGTCCTCCACCATGGTCAAGCAGCAGGCGGAGGAAGAAGGCCTGCACCTCATCTTCACCGAGTTCGGGGCGGAGTGGCGCACTGCCGGCTGCTCCATGTGCCTGGGCATGAACCCGGACCAGCTCGCGCCGGGGGAGCGCTCCGCGTCCACCTCCAACCGCAACTTTGAGGGCCGCCAGGGCCCGGGCGGCCGCACCCACCTGGTGTCCCCGCTGGTTGCCGCCGCAACCGCAGTCACCGGCCACCTCGCAAGCCCAGCCGACCTTTAACCGCCGACCCGAAAGAAGGGACTACCCAAATGGAAAAGTTCACTACCCACACCGGCGTCGGCGTGCCGCTGACCCGCTCCAACGTGGATACGGACCAGATCATCCCCGCCCGCTACCTCAAGCGCGTCTCCCGCACCGGCTTCGAGGACGGCCTGTTCTCTAACTGGCGCGAGACCGAGCCGGATTTCGTGCTCAACCAGGAGGCGTTCGCGGCGGGCTCCGTCCTGTTCGCGGGCCCAGACTTTGGCACCGGCTCCTCCCGCGAGCACGCCGTGTGGGCGCTGATGGATTACGGCTTCAAGGCCGTGTTCAGCCCGCGCTTCGCGGATATCTTCCGCGGCAACTCCGGCAAGGCTGGCCTGCTCGCCGGCATCATGAGCGAGTCCGACATCGAGCTGATCTGGAAGCAGCTCGAGCAGCAGCCCGGTCTCGAAGCCACGGTCTCGCTGGAGGACCGCACGGTCACCGTCGGCGAGAACACCTACACGTTCGAGATCGACGATTACACCCGCTGGCGTCTGCTCGAAGGTCTCGACGACATTGGGCTCACGCTTCGCGACGAAAGCTCGATCGACCGCTTCGAAGCGGAGCGGCCGTCCTTTAAGCCGTCGATTAGCTAGCGTCGATCTGCTGGATGACCTCGGGGGCGAACTCGGTCAGGAAATCGCGCGACGCGTTGACCACGCCCTCGATGCCCGAGGTGATGTGGGCGACGAATTGGTCGTGCGAGTACCCCCAGTCGCCCGGCAGGCTGAACACCGCGCCGAAAGCGGTGAGATCGCGATCCGGGTCGATGATCGCGGTGGCGGTGGGGAAGGCGTTGGCGGCGTTGTAGCGCTCCACCCACCCCAGCACCTCGGGGAATTTGCCTGCGGTGACGGTGTCCACGGCAACCGTGGTCACAATGGAGATCGTGTTGCCGTGCTGCTTGAGCTCCATCCCGATGCCGGAGAAGCCGGTGCGCAGGACGCTGCCTTCCTCGGTGATGTCGTACTTCCAGCCCATCTCGTCGAAGAGGGCGGGGATGCGGTCGAAGGTCAGGGGTGCAAGGGTCTGCTCAGCCATGGCCTATGCCTCGCTTTCAGGGGTCTCGGTAGCTGCTGCGGCGTTGTCACCGGGCATCGGGTCAAGGATGCCCGGCACGTGCTTGCCCAGCTTCTCGGCGATGTGGTGGATGGCGGAGAAGTAGAACTCCAGCATGCTCTTCAGCTGGGAATCCGTAACGCCGGCGGTGGTGAAAAACGGCGCCTCAATCACCGCCACCGCGGTGTCGTCCTCGCGCACAATCGGGTGGGTGCGCACCAGGGGTACCACTGCGTTGATGTCGTTGGCCACATAGCGCAGCTTCTGCACCTGTTCCGGCTTACGGGCGGTGGCCATCCAGCGCGTGGATACCTTGAACCCGGCATCGATCACGGTGAAGAAGCAGACCAGCCCGGGGAACGCGGTGGTGGTTTCGCCGTCCTCGCCGCGGAAGTGCTTGAGGCCGAACCCGTCGAGCTGGGCCTCGATGCGTTCTTGGGTGACTGGGGAAAGTGTCTCGCTCATCGGCGCTCCTTAAGAAAACGTCGTTCGTACTAATGGTTACTGCACCGGCAGCGCGGTGGGGATGTAGTCCGCGCCCGTGAGCTGGCCGCCCGCGAAGCTCAGCACCCACGTGGAGCCTTTCTTGGCGTTGATCTCGCCGTCGAGGGGCAGGGTGCCTTGCGACGACAGCCACGCCACCATCGCCGGGATCACATCTCCCTGGGCGCAGATCACGCTCGTGCCGCCGAGCTCCACCACGTCCATGAACGCGCGCTGCGCCTCCACCATATGCTCCAGCCACGCCGCGTCGCCGAAGCGGGGATCAACGGTGACCTCAATGCCCAGTTCATCGGCCAGCGGGGCGACGGTTGCTTGGCAACGGTCCGGCTCCGCGGAGAAGATCCGGGTCGGCGCGAACGGGGCCAGCATGGGCACCAGCATCTCGGACTGGCGGCGGCCCTTCTTGTCCAACGGGCGCAGATTATCGTCGCCGGACCACTTCTCCCGGTCGTGCGCGCGGGCGTGGCGCACGTAGAGAATGCGGGCATCCGCGGGGGTGGTGAAGCGCTTCTGCGCTTTCGCAAGCACCTCCCGGTCGAGGTCGTAGCTCATCAGCTCCTTCGCCTCGTCGATAGGCAGCCAGCGGATCTCGTCCACCTCATCGTTCGGCTCGAACTCGCCGCCGACGACCTCGCCCGTCCAGTAATAGACCACCTTGGTGGTGTTCTTCACCGGATACACGGTCTTGCCGATCAGCTTGCCCAGCCGAATGTCGTAGCCCGTCTCTTCCTTGATCTCGCGCACAGCGGTGGCGATTAAGGATTCGCCGGGGTCTACCTTGCCTTTGGCCAGCGACCAATCGTCGTAATGCGGGCGGTGGATGCACGCCACGCGCACGGTGTCCGGCTCAGCGAGCGTGCCGCGCCACAGCACAGCACCGGCGGCGAGGGTGGTGCGGGGGAACTCCTTCTGCGGCTTCACCGGCACTTCCTGGTAACGGCCGGTGAGAAACATTTCCCCCGATTCGTCCTTATCCTGCTCGTGCAACTCGTGAGGGTTCGAAGGCGACGTTGACATAC
Source organism: Corynebacterium sp. CNCTC7651 (assembly GCF_021496665.1). Classification (NCBI taxonomy): domain Bacteria; kingdom Bacillati; phylum Actinomycetota; class Actinomycetes; order Mycobacteriales; family Corynebacteriaceae; genus Corynebacterium; species Corynebacterium sp. CNCTC7651. The sequence continues at coordinate 971,901 of NZ_CP071246.1, forward strand.
GTTCCATTGTGGCACGCCCACTCACACCATGGAGGGCGGGCGCGGATGTTAGCGTTAGTCACCATGGTTAACGTGGCAGTGATGGGCGCCGGCTCTTGGGGCACCACCCTGGCGAAAGTGTTCGCGGACGGGGGCAATGCCGTGCGGCTGTGGGCGCGCCGCCCAGAGCTCACCGACGCCATTGCCTCCACGCGGGAAAATCCGGACTACCTGCCGGGCATTACGCTGCCGGAGGCGATCACCGCTACCTCTGACGCGCAAGCCGCACTCAACGGTGCGGACATCGCGGTTTTCGCCGTGCCGAGCCAAACCATGCGGGAAAACCTCACCGTGTGGGCGCCGCACCTGAAGCCGGACGCGACGCTGCTCTCTATCTCCAAGGGCATCGAATCCGGCACGTACATGCGGATGAGCCAGATCATCGCCGAAGTTACCGGCGCAGACCCCAACCGTATCGCTGTGCTTAGCGGTCCGAACCTCTCCCGCGAGATCGCGGAGGAGCAGGCGGCTGCCACGGTGATCGCTTGCACCGACTTGAACCGCGCGAAGCTCATCCAGGCCGCGTGCGCCACGCAGTACCTGCGCCCGTACACCAACACCGATGTCATCGGCTGCGAGGTCGGCGGCGCCACCAAGAACGTCATCGCGCTGGCCTGCGGCATGGCGGCCGGCCAGGGCCTGGGCGAAAACACCATTGCCACCTTGATCACCCGCGGGCTGGCGGAAATCACCCGCCTTGGGCTCTCGCTGGGTGCGGATGCCCGCACGTTCTCCGGCCTGGCGGGCTTGGGCGACCTGGTTGCCACGTGTTCTTCCCCGCTTTCCCGTAACCGCACGTTCGGCAAGGCGCTCGGCGCGGGCGCGACGATGGAAGAGGCCCGCGCGGCCACCCGCGGCCAGGTGGCGGAGGGCGTGACCTCCTCCCGCAGCATCCACCAGCTCGCGCATGTGCAGGGCGTAGAGCTGCCCATCACCCACGCCGTGCACGCTGTGTGCCACCAGGGACTCCGGGTGGAGGACGCCATCTCGGCGCTGATGGGCCGCTCCAAGAAATCCGAGTAGGCTGCGCCACTACCGCGCCACCACTGCGCCACAAACTAGGCCGCATGCCGTGTCGCGGTTTCCGGAGAGCGCCGCGGCGGCAGGTACGCTCGAGCCGTGGTTCGTATTGCCGTGATCTACGGTGGCCAGTCCACCGAACACTCCATTTCCTGCATCTCCGCCGGCGCCATTATGGCGCACCTGCCCAGCGAGACCTATGAGGTCTACCCGGTCGGCATCACGCGCGACGGCACGTGGGTCGAGGGCAGCATCGATCCCGTCGCCGGGGCAGCCTTGCCCGAGGTTGCGGGGGAAAGGGAGCTCCGCTTATCGACGTCTCCTGCAACCCGCGGACAATTCACCGACGCAGCGACGGGTGAAGTCGCGGCGGAAGTAGACGTGATCTTCCCGGTCCTGCACGGCAAGTTCGGCGAGGACGGCACCATCCAGGGGCTTTTCGAGCTTTCCGGCGTTCCGTACGTCGGCCCGGGTGTCTTGGCCTCTGCATGCGGCATGGACAAGGAGTTCACCAAGAAGGTCGTCGCCGCGGCGGGCCTCATGGTCGCAGAAGGCGTGCTGCTGCGCGCCGGGGAGCGAAGCGACCTCACCGCTGAGGAGAGGGACCGCCTCGGCCTGCCGGTGTTTGTCAAACCCGCCAACGGCGGATCCTCCATCGGCGTGTCCAAGGTGGATGACTGGGATGACCTCCCGGCCGCCGTAAAGCTGGCGTTCGCCAACGACGCGAAGGTGCTGGTTGAGGCGGCGCTGGTGGGCGACGAGGTGGAAGTCGGCGTTTTGGAATACCCGGACGGCCACGTGGAGGCATCCGTGCCCGCCAAGCTCAACGGCACCGATGATTCGGACGAAGGGTTCTACGGCTTCGAAACCAAGTACCTGGAACACCACGTCACCGCCACCATCCCCGCGCCCTATGACGATGAGATGTGCGGCAACCTCCGCTCCTTGGCCATCCGAGCGTTTAGGGCACTCGACTGCAAGTCCCTCGCCCGCGTGGATTTCTTTGTCACCCCCTACGGCCCTGTGCTCAATGAGGTGAACACCATGCCTGGCTTTACGCCGATCTCCATGTACCCCCAGGTGTGGCAGGGCAGCGGCCTCGAATACAGCGAGCTGCTGGACATCCTTGTCACAACAGCCCTGGAGCGCGGCGGCCGTTAGCGCTGCCGGCAGGCGCGGCGAGCGCTAACCAGCCGAGCGCGCCTCTGGCACGTTCTGGCTGATCAGCTCGGTGAGGTTGGTAATCGCCTCGTTGCCCCCGCCCATCGGGAGGTATGCGGCCACCATCGCCTCGCGGCCGAGGGCGTACATGGTGCGGCCCGCCGCACCGCCGCTGGCCAGCGGGTCCTCGAACCACGGTACGTCGTTGATCTGGGTCAGCTGGGCACCGGCCTCGTAGGCCTCCGGTTCGGCCACGCCGCAGCGCAGCACAATCGGTTCCTTGCCGGGAGAAGTCCAGGCGTAGGTGTGTTCCTCGGAAACGTCGATACGCGTGTAGCCCTCCGCGATGGAGTCCGGTGCCGCGATGCTGCCGCAGCCCGCAGTATCCCCGGCGGGGAGTTGGGACAGGGGAGCGGGCTCCACCGCCACGTCTGCCACCGGCAGCTGAGCCGCGTCGATGCGGTCGACTGGTGTCTCACCGTCGCGGAGCTGCGCCAGGTCGGCCGTCACAGCGACAACGGGGGAACGGTCCGTGGTGAACCAGGTGGACATGGTCGTGCCGGCAACATCGTCCACACGCAGCCAGCGGGTGCCGCCGATATCCTCCGGCTGGGCGTAAGCGTGGAACTGCAGCGGCCACTCCACGCCGCAGCGCAACGTGACTCGCTCGGTGGAGGAACGCTGCCACGCCGCCACGCCCGCCGGTGCGGGTTCTGCGATTTCGGCGCGCGGATAATCCATCACGCGCTCCGGCAAGCTGGCGATGAAATCGGCGCACTCTTGGGACTGCGCGCCGGGCGACGGCAGCTCCGGCATCGCAACCGGCTGGGTTGCGGCCTGTTGGAACATGAATCGGGCGCCGAACAGCACGCCCACCACCATCGCTATCGCTAGGCCGAGGATGATGTAAATCGGGGTCCGGCTAATCTTGGCGCTAGTTTCCGCGTGAGTGTCCGTCGAGCTCATGGCGGCTCAGTCTACTGAAAGGCCAAGTCAGAAACGTGATTCGCACAGGGTTCCCGGACTTCGGCCCCACGCTCGGGGAGGTGGGGGAGCGCGGCGTGATCGATGCCATCGTCGCCGCCGCGCCGTCGGCGATCAACGGCGATGATGCGGCGGTGTTCACCCCTGCAGCACCCAATTCCCGCGTGGTGGCGTCCACGGACATGCTGGTTGCAGGCCGCCATTTCACCCCGGAATACTCCACCCCGTTCCACGTTGGCCAGAAGGCCGTGGTGCAAAACTTCGCGGACATTGAGGCGATGGGTGCGCGTCCCCTCGCCGCGCTGCTGGCCATCTCCGCCCCGCCCAGCATGCCGGTCGCAGTCATTGAGGAGCTGGCGCGCGGGGTGGGCAGCATGACAGAGGCGTGGTCTTCAGAACTTGTGGGCGGGGATGTGACTGCGGGCAAGGATCTTGTAGTCTCCGTCACTGCTATCGGCTCCCTCGGCGGCAACCTCGAGGCGCTGCGCCTGGACCGTGCGCGGCCCGGCCAGCGGGTGGTTGCGCATGGCAGGCTGGGCTACTCGGCGGCGGGGTTGGCGCTGCTGCAGCACGCCGCCGAGACGGGCATCCCCGTGCCGGAGCGCTTCGAACCCCTCGTGCAGGCGCACCAGGTCCCGCATATCACCCCAGGTCGCGGGGTAGTGGCGCGCTCAGCCGGAGCCACGGCCATGACGGATAACTCAGACGGGTTGATCAAGGACTTCTCCACCATGGCGCGGCGCTCCGGCGTGGGCATCGAGCTGTCCGCGGTGGCGCTATCGCCGGACAAGATCCTCGTGGACGCTGCCCGCTACCTCAACGCGGATCCGTGGCAGTGGGTGCTGTGCGGCGGGGAGGACCACACGCTCATCGGCACCTGCGACCGCTCCGCCCCGGTGGGCTTTCGCTCTATCGGCACCGTGACCCGCCAGGAGGGCGTGCGTATCGACGGCAAGGAGCCGGCCTACACCGGCGGGTGGGAGAGCTTCTGATGAATCTGCCGGTGCATGAAAGCTGGCAGGCGCCTCTAGCGAGCGTCGAAAAGCAGATCCACGAGATGGGGGACTTCCTGCGCACGCAGGACGCGTACCTCCCACGCGGGCACGACATCCTGCGCGCCTTCCACCAGCCGTTCGATGAGGTGCGCGTGCTCATCCTTGGCCAGGACCCGTACCCCACGCCCGGGCACCCGATGGGGCTCGCGTTCTCCACGCAGCCGGGGGTGCCCGCCCCGCGCTCGCTGGTGAACATTTACAAAGAGCTTTACGACGATTGCGGGGTCCCGCCCCGCCAAGACGGCGACCTCTCAAGTTGGTCGACGCAGGGGATCATGCTGCTGAACAGAGTGCTCACCGTGCGGCCGGGTGCCCCCGGCTCGCACCGTGGAAAAGGGTGGGAAGCGGTGACAGAGGCGGCGATTCGTGCGCTGGCGCAACGGGACACGCCGCTGGTTGCCATCTTGTGGGGGCGCGACGCACAGCAGGCCACGGCGTTTCTGGGCGATACGCCGGTGATCGCGTCGCCACATCCTTCCCCCTTGTCCGCCAGCCGCGGCTTCTTCGGGTCGCGGCCGTTCTCCCGCGCCAACGAGGCGCTGGAAAGCCAGGGAGCGGACCCGGTGGACTGGTCGTTGTAAACTCAACCGTCATGGTGACACCCCCCGCTTTTGACGGCGCGCGGTTGCTCGAGTGGGCGCAGCGCGCGGCCGATGAGCTGAACCGTAGGCGGGTGGAAATCAACAAACTCAACGTCTTCCCGGTCCCGGATGCGGATACGGGTTCCAACATGGCGCACACCATGGCTTCCGCCGTGGCGGAAGCGCAGGGGTTGCCGGAAGACGCGTCCGTTGAGCAGGTTGCCTCTGCACTCGCCATCGGTGCGGTGAAGGGTGCGCGCGGCAACTCCGGTGTGGTGCTTTCCCAGGTCATCCGCGGCCTTGCCCAGTCCGTGCAGCGCGACACCCCGGGAGGCACAGTGATCGCGGACGCGTTGGCGGCCGCGGTGACGTTTGTGGACCGGGCGATTGCGGAGCCCGTCGAAGGCACCGTAATTACGGTGCTGCGCGCCGCCTCTGTCGCGGCGGCCCAAGCGGTGGCAGACGCAGAGGATCCCGCCCATCCCTCAATCGAAGAGGTGGCCGGTGCTGCCACCGACGCCGCGCGTACGGCGCTGGCGAACACGCCGTCTCAGCTCGAAGTGCTGCGTGAAGCCGGCGTAGTGGATGCGGGCGGCACCGGGCTAGTGGTCCTGCTCGAGGCCTTGACCGACGAAGTCGCCGGAGCCGCGCCCACCGACTATCTCCCGGGCGCGCCAGATACACCGGTTGGACACTGTGAGCCGCAACCCGACGCAGGACCACCCACTCCCTCGGAGGCGGGCCACGGCAGCGCCGGCAAGCTCGAGGTGATGTTCATGTTCGCGGGCGACCTCGACGCCCTCGAAACGGAATTGGCCGAGTTGGGCGACAGCCTCGTCATCGCCCGCCTCGGTGCGGGTGATGCCGGAAGCTCCGCAACCGCCGGCCCCCAATCCGCCGCTTCCGGCAAGGTGCACATCCACGCTCACACACGGCACGCGGGCGAGGTAGTTTCACGCGCGTTCGCCGCCGGCGGCGTCACCGACCTGCGGTTCGAGATCCTGCCGCCGGAGCCGACAACAGACACTCCGCAGCGGCTCATCCTCGCTGTCACACCCCCGGGCTCCCTCACCGCGCTGTATGAGGAAGCGGGCGCTGTCACCGTCGCGCCGGGCGAAGACGTGGTCGCGGACATCCTCTCCACTATCCGCCGCAGCGGGGCAAGCGAGGTGCTGCTTCTTCCCAACGGCCTGCTGGATCGCCGCAACCTCGCCGCCGTGGAGAAGGCGGCCCGCGCATTCGAGCAGACGGTGACACTGCTGCCCACAGTCCGCCTGGTCTCCGGCATCGCGGCCCTCACGGTGCACGACCCGAACCAGCCGCTGGCTACCGCCGCGTTCACCATGTCTGAAGCGGCCGGCGAAATGCGCACCGCCGTCGCGCACCGCGCCCCGCGCGCCGGGTTGATCCAAGGCGGCGCTGTGGCAAAGGGCGATGTCGTCGTGACCGCGCATGGTGAGACGGTGATTATTGACGAGGATCCGCTGTGCGCCGTCGAACGCACCTGCAAGCGATTCCTGGAGCACGGCGGGGAGCAGGTGTCCATCCTCTTCGACCCAGATGAGTTCAGCCCCGCAGGGTTTGGTCCGGGCGCGGGCGCAGACCCAGCCGCTCTTGCGGAGCAGTTCGCAGGGCTCGAACCCGCACTTGGCGTAGAAGTCATGGCTTACCCGGCCGATGAACTGGGTGCGATCGCGGAGATTGGGGTGGAGTAGGCCGTGCTGGGGTTTGATGACGCGCGGCCGCTGAACCTGCTCATCCCGCTCAAACAATCGCGGGCACTGGCCAAGCACCTAGACATCAATACCGTGGGCGACCTGCTCAAACACTACCCGCGCCGCTACCTGCACTACGGCACGGGCGCTGACCTGGAGGGTCTGGGCAAAGGCGACACCCTCAACATCATCGGCACCGTCACGTCCACGCAAACCATCCACAACCGCAAGCAGCCCAAGCGCCCAATCTTCAAGGTGCGGCTCACGGATGGCCACCGCGAGTTTGCCGCCACGTTCTTCGGCTCCCACTACGCCCAGCGCGTGCTCACCGAGGGGCGCCGCGCAATGTTCACCGGCAAGCTCGACTGGTTCAACGGCGAGCCCCAGCTGCAGCACCCGGACTTTGTGCTTCTCGACGGTCCCACGGAAGCAACCGGATCGCTTCGCCAGCTCTCGCACTTCGGCGACCTCGAAGAGATCCTCGCCGGCAAGGAATGGATGCCCATCTACCCGGCGACCAAGGTGGTGAGCACCTGGACCATCATGGGGGCAGTCCACACGGTCCTCAAAGACCTCGGGCCGATCGAGGAGCCGCTCGGTTTCACGCCAATCGGACTCCTACCGCTCAACTCCGCCATCCGGCAAATCCACTTCCCGGGGCCGAAGGGCCCACAGGGTGCCGTCGACAGGCTGAAGTACGACGAAGCGCTCTCCGTCGCACTCGCCATGGGCGTACGCCGCGCAGACCTCGCGCACCACACCGCCCCCGAACTGCCACGCAAGGAAGGACGCGACCAAGACACGCTGCTGCGCGCACTGCCGTTCCCGCTCACCAAAGGCCAGCAAGAAGTGCTCAGCGAGATCTCCCGCGACATGGAGGGCACACTGCCCATGAGCCGGCTGCTCCAGGGCGAGGTGGGCTCCGGCAAGACCATCGTCGCCCTGCTGGCCATGCTGCAGGCCGTGGACAACGGGGCGCAATGTGCCCTCCTCGCACCGACCGAGGTCTTGGTAATGCAGCACGCCCGCTCACTCACTGAGACGCTCTTGCGCGCCGGGGTGCCCGCCCGGGTGGTGGCGCTCACCGGGTCGCTCACCGCCGCGGCAAAGCAGGAAGCGCTGCTGAAGATCATGACGGGTGAGGCGGACATCGTCGTCGGCACGCATGCCCTCATCCAAGAGGGGGTGGAGTTCTTCCGCCTCGGTTTTGTGGTGGTGGATGAGCAGCACCGGTTCGGCGTAGAGCAGCGCGACCAGCTGCGCGCCAAGGCGGGGGAGACCACCCCGCACCTGTTGGTGATGACGGCGACGCCAATCCCGCGCACCATCGCCATCACCGTTTTCGGCGACTTGGCTGTTTCCACCCTCACCGAGCTGCCGGGTGGGCGCAAACCCATCCAATCCTTCGTGGTGCCGGAGTTCCGCGCCAAGTGGGTTGAGCGCGCGTGGGCGAAGATCCGGGAAGAGGTCGGCGCCGGGCACCAGGTCTACATCGTCTGCCCGCGTATCGACGGCGCCGGGGGAGTCACCGAAACCGCGGCTCTATTGCAGTCAACCGTGCTGGCCGGGTTGGAGATTGCGGTGCTCCACGGCCGCATGAAGGGCGAGGAGAAGGACGCGGTGATGACTGCGTTCGCTGCCGGCGCGATTGACGTGCTGGTTTCCACCACAGTGATCGAGGTCGGCGTGGACGTGCCTAACGCGACGGTGATGATGGTGCGCGAAGCGGAGCACTTCGGCGTGTCCCAGCTCCACCAGCTGCGCGGGCGAGTGGGCCGCGGCGGCAACCAGTCCATCTGTTTCTTCCACACCGCGGCCGAACCGGAAACGCCCTCCTTCCAGCGCGTGGAATCCGTCGCCAATACCTCGGACGGGTTTGCGCTGGCCGAGCTGGATCTGATGAATCGCCGAGAGGGCGACGTGTTAGGTACAGAGCAATCCGGCATCGCCCGCACGCTGCGGCTGGTGAACTTGGTGGATGATTATCCGACGGTGAAGCGCGCCTACGATGACGCGGCTGGCATTATTGCCAACAACCTCGCGTTTGCCCGCGCCGCAACCGCGAGCTTTAGGCCGGAAGATTTCGAGTACCTGGATAAGAGCTAGTTATGTCTATGAACCGCATCATCTCGGGCGAAGCCCGGGGCAGGAAGATCAAGGTCCCGCCGGAGGGCACCCGCCCCACCTCGGACCGCGCCCGCGAGGGGCTGTTCTCTTCGCTCCAGGTGCGCTTCGGCTTCGTAGGCCAGCGCGTGCTGGACCTGTTTCCGCGAAAGCCCAGAGACCGCGTGGCCTCCAGAGTTCACGCCGACCGGCCAGAAGTTGAAGAAGCGCCTCTACGGCATCGCCCGCATGGATATGGCTGTGTACTCGGACCCTGAGGCGGGTCCGACGGAAGGAGAATAGGTTGACCACTGCAGTGTGCCCCGGCTCGTTCGACCCGATCACGAACGGCCACCTGGACATTGTCACGCGCGCGTCGCGCCACTTCGACGAAGTCATCGTCCTAGTCACTGGCAACCCGGCCAAGCAGTCTGGGCTTTTTACTATCGACGAACGCGTTGACCTCATCCGCTCCGTCACCGCCAACAATCCCCGTGTGCGCGTGGACCACTGGGGTGGCCTCTTGGTGGATTACACCTCCGCCCACGGCGTAACTGCCCTGGTGAAGGGCCTGCGCACCGCGCTGGACTACGAGTACGAGCTGCCGATGGCGCAGATGAACCGCCGTCTGACTGGTGTGGACACCTACTTCTTGCTGACGGATGAGAAGTACGGCTACATCTCCTCCTCTCTGACTAAGGAGGTGGCCAAGTACGGCGGCGACGTGACCGGCCTGGTGCCGGACTTGGTGCGCGAGGCGATGCTTGCGAAGTACCGGGGTTAAACTGCCGCAGTGACCGCAGTTCTTATCGGCCTCTGGTTTGCCGTCACGCTCGGTGCCGGCCTACAGCGCATCTCCGGCATGGGGATGGGGCTCATCGCTGCACCGGTGCTGTCTATCCTGCTGGGCCCCGTTGACGGTGTCCTGCTGGTCAACATGCTGGCCGTCATTAACGCGACCGCGAACACCTGGGGAATGCGCGCCAACATCGATTGGTCCAAGTTCTGGCCTATCGCCGGCGCGCTGATCATTGGCGTGCTGCCGGGCGCCTGGATCATCCCGCGCGTATCCACAGCCGTGCTCCAAGTGATCATCGGCATCCTGCTCCTCTTAGCGCTCAGCGTGGTTACACTGGGCAAACGCTACGTGCCGCGCGTTGAGGGCGTGGTGCCGGCAGCGATTTCTGGTGCGATCGGCGGGTTCATGAACACGCTTTCCGGCGTTGCCGGCCCCGCCATCACCGTCTACGCCCATGCGGCGAGGTGGGACCAGCGCACTTACGCAGCCACCCTGCAGCCGATCTTCCTTGTGGGCGGGGCGCTGTCCTTTCTAGGCAAGGAGCTCTCCGGCGCTGCGGACGTCTCCGCCATCCATCCGGCGGTGTGGGCAGCCACGCTATTGGGCCTTCTCGCCGGCGTGATCGTGGGCAAGGCCCTTGCGCCGCGCGTGCCGGCAGACAAGGCGCGCAAGATCGCGCTGGGCCTCGCATTCTTCGGGGGCGCTACAGCGCTGGTGCGCGGATTGATTGCGCTTTAGAACAGCGTGCTCAGGAACGCCTGGGTGCGCTCTTCGCGCGGGTTGTCCAGCACCTCGGCTGGCGTGCCCTGCTCCACAATGCGGCCATCCGCCATGAACACCACGTGATCCGCCACCTCGCGGGCGAACGCCATCTCGTGGGTGACCACGATCATGGTCATGCCGTCGTCTGCAAGCGTGCGCATAACGCGGAGTACCTCGCCGACCAACTCCGGATCGAGGGCGGACGTGGGTTCGTCGAAAAGCATCAGCTTCGGGTCCATCGCAACGGCGCGCGCGATGGCCACGCGCTGCTGCTGGCCGCCGGAAAGCTGGATCGGGTACGCATCCGCCTTGTGCTCCAAGCCCACCATGGCGAGGAGCTCCATGGCGCGAGCTTTCGCTTCTGCCGCGGGCACTCCCTTGACGTGAATCGGGGCCTCGATGATGTTGTCCAGCACCGTGCGGTGGCCGAAAAGGTTGAAGTTCTGGAACACCATGCCGATGTTGCGGCGCTGGCGGGCGGCGTCGCGCTCGCTCATCTCGTAGAGCACCCCGTCGCGCTCGCGGTAGCCAATCAGCTCGCCGTCCACGTACAGGCGACCTGCCGTGACCTGCTCCAGGTGGTTCACGCAGCGCAGGAACGTGGACTTGCCGGAACCGGATGGGCCGATGATGCAGGTCACCGTGCCGGGCATGACCTCAAGATCGATGCCTTTGAGCACGTCCAGGTTGCCGAAAGACTTCCAGACATCCACGGCCTGGACCATGGGAGTGTGCTTGATGGTCATGGTTTAGCGGTGTCCCTTCTTCTCGGGCGCGTCGATGATCTGCACGTTGTGCGGGATGGTGCCTTCCGCATCCGCCAGGCTGGCCAGCTGGCGAGCGGTGAGCTGGCGGGAGGCGCCGCGGTCGAAGTACTGCTCCAGGTAGTGCTGGCCCACCATGAGGATGGAGGTGATGACCAGGTACCAGGTTGCAGCCACCAGGAGCAGGGGCACCGGCTGGAACAGCGCGGCAGCGATGTCCATGGAGCGGCCGTAGAGCTCCAGGGAGTACGGCACGGCGACAACGAGCGAAGAGGTCTTCAGCAAGGAAATGAACTCGTTGCCCGTGGGCGGGATGATGATGCGCATTGCCTGCGGTAGGACGGTGCGGCGCATCGTCTGTCCCCAGCCCATGCCCAGCGCCTTGGAGGCTTCAATCTGGCCCTCCGGGACGGAGGACACGCCGGAGCGGACGATTTCAGCCATGTAGGCGGCCTCGTTCAGGCCGAGGCCGACCACGGCCAGCATGAACGCGGACGAGGTGAACGGTTCCAGGGAGATTTGGGCGAAGCCGAGGTTGATGGAGTCGTAGATCGCGCCCAAGAGGCCCCAGAACATCAGCTGGACGTAGACCGGGGTGCCGCGGAAGATCCACAAGAAGACCCACGCGATGGATTTGAACACCGGGTTCGGGCTCATGCGCATCACCGCGAGGATCACGCCGCCCACCACGCCGATCAGCATCGCAAGGATGGTGATGGCCAGGGTGTGCAGCGCCGCAGTGGCAATGCGGGTGTCAAACAAGTACTGGAAGTAGGTCTCCCAGCCGTACGCCTCGTTGCGCGCGGCGCCGATGATGAACCAGATGACCAGGGCGATCAGGATCGCGGCCAGCACCCAGCGGCCCGGGTGGCGCAGCGGCTTGGCCTCGATGCGCTCGGGGCGCTCGCGGCGCTCTCCGCCGCGGTTCGCAATTGTGATTCTGTTGCTCATATGTCTTACTGCCTGTCCCTTATCCCTTGAAGTCCTGGTACGGCTGCTCATTGATCAGCGCCTCGGTGAGGTGGCCGGTCTCCACACCCCACTGGGCCAAAATGCGGTCATAATCCCCGGTATCAATCAGGTGCTGCATCGCAGCCGCCAGCGCCTGAGCCAACCCGGAATCCTTCGGCACCGCGAAACCGTACGGCGCGGCATCGAACATCTCGCCGATAAGCTCCAATTTGTCTTCCGAACGCGTCACGGCCCAGGCAGTGACGGGGGAGTCCGCGCTGAGCGCATCCGCACGCCCCACCAGGGCGGCCAGCGCCGCGTTGTCGGATGTGTCGAAGGACAGGATGGTGATCGGGTCCTTGCCGGCGGCAATGCAGGCATCGTTCTTCGGCCGCACATCGTCCGTCTCGGAGACAGTAGTGCGCTGCACGGCAACGATCAGCCCGCACGGGTCCTTAGGATCCACGCCGCTGCCGGGCTGGGACGCCCACTGGATGCCCGCGTACAGGAAGTTGACAAAGTCGAAGGACTTCCGGCGTTCCTCGTTATCCGTGAAGCCGGACATGCCAGCGTCGATGCTGCCCGCCTGTACCGCGGGCAGGATCATCGCGAAATCCATCTCGTTCGGTCGGTACTCCAAGCCCAGTACGCCAGCAAGGGCGTGGCCCAGGTCCATCTCGAGGCCGATGATGTGTCCCTGCGAGTCTTTGAACTCGAACGGCGCGAACGGGGGATTGGTGCCAATGGTCAGCGCGCCGTCCGCGGCAACCTCGGGCGGCACGAGCGCGGCGAGTTCCGGCACTGCGCCAGGCACGATTGGCTGCCAGCCCTCCGGGTTGCCGCCTTCCTCATTGGTCACGCAGCCTGCCAGAAGCGTTGCCGCAAGCAGGCTCGCGCACACGCCCGCACGGCGGGTGAAGGTGGTTCGTCTATGCATAATTCTCTCAGTATGGGTAAAAATACGCTGCACTGCATATTAAACCCACTAGGGCATAGACGAAAGTAGGCACGCTTGCCGACGCTCGTCGGCAAGCAACAAGCCCCTAGCCTCGCGCGAAACGCAGGCCGCGCATCAGCAGTTCGACGAGCTGACCGATCACCATCACGCCGAGAAAAACCGGCAGGATCACCGAAGTTGCCTGGCTGGAACCGCGGGAGCTCTGCGCAAAATCGCCGGTGAACAGGCCGGAGGACATCATCGTGGAGCCCTGGACTTCCTGCTTCAGCAGCTCGACCGGGTTCGCCGTGTCCGGAACCGCCGAACCGGTCGCCCAACCCTGCACGAACTCCTTGCCGCCGCCCGGCTCCATGTCCTCCGTCCAGCCCAGGAAGAGCTCCGAGCTGCTGACCGCCTTGAGCGGGTTCTTCTCCGGATCGATGTACAGCGGGTCCGCGGACGGGTTCGGGCTCAGCGGCTGCAGCGCCTCCGCCGGCGCGCCAGGCCCGGTGCGCTTCACCACAGTGGAGGAATCGGTGGAGCCCAAGGCCTTCGCCGACGCCTCCTGCAGCTTGGGGTCCGTCACGGAGCCCGTGCTTTCCGACGTTTGGTTCCCCGACCCAGCCGGAGTCTGCGCAGACGCGATCGGAGCGGCGGCGATCAGGCCAGCGGCAAGCGCTGCTGCGGTAGCGGCGGAAATGGCTGCACGGGAAGAGATACGCATGGGCGTAAGTGTAATGTGCCGGGCGGATTTATCTATATGTCTCAGCGTGCGATAGGATTCTCCCGTCGCCCCAGTAGCCCAATTGGCAGAGGCAACGGATTCAAAACCCGTCCAGTGTGAGTTCGAGTCTCACCTGGGGCACAACTCTTGCGCCTCTACCGTTTCTGACATCCTTAACGGCAATTCGTGGCCGACGTTGCAGACCGTGGCCAGACTCGAAGTGGGTCTCGGGGTGCGCCTGTGGCCGGGGTCGGACCCCGCCCCGTCGGATACCTAATTCAACTTGCATACGCCTGCGGTGTCGTGGGGAGAACCAAACACCAGCAGACAATAGAGGGGGTGATTCACTGCACCGTAGTGAGACGACACGTCGTTTTTGACCGCTTAGGAGGAATAATCCGGTACACCGTTACGAGCGCCGACGCGCCCGCCTAATTCGCGATCCAAAAACATGTTCGCCTCGGACCGCATTTTCTTCGGTGCCTGTCGCTGCCCCGGCTACCATAAAGTGCGAATAATCCTATAGCCCCGACAGACGAAATGAGGCAGCGAAACGGTGGCCGGCGCGAAGCAACTGCTTGAATTGACCTGGTTCAACAAGGACAAGGCGCTCATTCCCAGTGAAGAGGGGCGTTACGCATACGAGTGGGTTGACCCGAACGACCCGCGGTACTGCGAGACGCGCACGCTCGTGGTTGATGACGCGGTTACCGGTGTGCAGTCGCCGAAAGAGGAAGGAACGCAGTACTCAGAGCGGGCTGACATCGAGCCCACTGAGGAGAACTTGCTCATCCTAGGCGAATCTGGCGACGTACTTGAGGCACTTTGCCGCGTTCCCGAACTGCGGGAGAAATACCTGGGCAAGGTTAAGTGCATTTATATTGACCCACCATTCAACACGGCGCAAACCTTCGCCAACTACGAGGACAACCTCGAACACTCCGTCTGGTTGACCATGATGCGTGACCGTCTCGTTCACCTGCGCAAGCTTCTTAGTGATGACGGCTCAATTTGGGTCCACCTCGATGACGTGGAGAAACGCAGTACTCAGAGCGGGCTGACATCGAGCCCACTGAGGAGAACTTGCTCATCCTAGGCGAATCTGGCGACGTACTTGAGGCACTTTGCCGCGTTCCCGAACTGCGGGAGAAATACCTGGGCAAGGTTAAGTGCATTTATATTGACCCACCATTCAACACGGCGCAAACCTTCGCCAACTACGAGGACAACCTCGAACACTCCGTCTGGTTGACCATGATGCGTGACCGTCTCGTTCACCTGCGCAAGCTTCTTAGTGATGACGGCTCAATTTGGGTCCACCTCGATGACGTGGAGAACCACCGAATGAGGGTACTAATGGACGAGGTATTCGGTAGTGGGAACTTCGTCGCGGAGGTTATTTGGCAAAAAGTATATTCGCCCAAGAACTCAGCAAAATACTTGTCTATCGAACACGATGTGATCATTGTGTTCGCGAAGAACAAGCAAGTGTGGCGCCCCAACGATCTACAACATAGGTCGGCCGGAAGTGATGCGAAATATACCAATCCCGACAATGATCCAAGGGGACCGTGGAAGCCGGGAGATTTTTCCGCAAATAAGCCCTACTCAAAAGGAATTTACCCAATTACAACTCCGTCGGGCAGGGTGATCCCGGGCCCTCCTCAAGGACTCTACTGGAGGAGTTCTTTAGAGACTCTAAGGAAGCTCGATGCTGACAACAGAATCTGGTGGGGAAAAGAAGGCAATAACTCGCCAGCCCCGAAACGTTTTCTCTCCGAAGTTCGAGGGGCTGTCCCCCAGACCATTTGGGCTTATGAGGCCGTTGGCCACAATCAAACAGCGAAAAACGAAATACAGGCTCTATTTCCCGGACAGAACCCATTTACTACCCCCAAACCAGAACGCCTGCTCGAACGAGTCATTCACATCGCCACAAATCCCGGCGACATCGTCCTCGATGTGTTCGCCGGTTCGGGAACTACCGCCGCGGTAGCCAAGAAAATGGGACGACACTGGGTCACTTGTGAACTCGTGGAGGACACATTCAACCGTTTTACGCGCCCGCGTCTGGAGAAAGTCATCAACGGTGAAGATCAGGGCGGAATCAGCATTCAGAAGCCAGAGCGCGTCGACGCGACCGAGGAAGGTCTGCCCGAGGGGCTCTCGCCGGAAGACGCCCAGAAGTTCAACAGTGCTCTCAACAAGGTGCTCGCAGCGAACCCCGAATTGAAAACCGAAGCGGTAGTTAAGGCGCTCAAAACTGCGACGAAGACCAAGAACCTAAAAGGCGTGGTCAACTGGCATGGCGGTGGCGGCTTCGCGGTCGCACACTTAGCTCCGCAGTGCTTCGACTACGTCCCCGAATTGGGCCTCGTCACGCTTACCGAAGCGGCAACCGGTGCGACGCTCGTGAACTCTATCGCCGCAAACCTCAACTTCTCGCTCACCCCGAACAACCGCCATTTCGACGGCAAACGAGGCTCTATGTTCCTCAAAGTGGTCGAAGGCCGACTTGATAGGGACAAAGCCGAAGAGCTTCTCGCCCCCCTCAATGTAGGCGAAGGCGTCACGATCGCCGCAACGGAGCTCGAACCGGGAATCAAGCAGTTCGCGAGGGCAACGGACAAGCCGTGTCAGATTGTCCATATCCCGAACGACATCTTCACCTACTCGGGCACGCAGGAGGGAAAGTAGACATGGCACTTCCAATCGCACTTGACCAGGGTCTTATCGACACTATTGCGGCCGAGTTCGACCTGCGTGACCCGAACAAGCGAGCGCTGCGTCAGCTCATTTTTAACCTCACCGGCGACTTCGATCCACAAGAGCCGATGGTCATGCACATGGCCACCGGAGCGGGCAAGACGTACCTGATGGCCGCGCTCATCGAGTACTTGGCACGGTTCGGCCTCACGAATGTGATGGTGGTCGTCCCGCCTTCGACGGTCCTGGAGAACAAGACTGTGCAAAATTTCACCCAAGGCTCGCGACGCTACGTGGGCGGGTTCTCGGCCGCCCCTCAAGTCGTCTCCCCAGGTAACTATGGTGCTTGGCGGGCGGGTCAGTCGGAACTGTTCCGCGACACGGCCGACGGACCTATGGTTTTTGTGTTCAACGTCTCGCAGTTGATTGAGCCAAAGAAGGCCGATGCGGCAGCTGGCACTGACGAGGGCATGCGCCGAAAAATTCGTGACCACCAGGAAGAAACCGGATCACTTTACGATCACCTAGTCGGCCTAGATGACCTTGTTGTGATCGCGGACGAGTCCCACTTGTTTGGCACCTCGGCTAAAGCGTTTAACAAAGCGCTGAAAGACTTACGCCCCGCTGCCACGATTGGTCTGACCGCTTCGGCATCCGATACGGACCATGTCATCTTCCACTACCCGCTCTACCAGGCTATTGAAGACGGCTACGTGAAATCTCCGATGCTGGTCTACCGCGAGAACGGTTACCCGAAGGACTCCGCAGAAGAGCGCCAGCTTCTCGACGCGGTGTCTCTGCTGCGCAACAAGGAAGCGGCGTACGAGGCCTACGGAGCGGCCAACTTCCCAGGTGAAGCACGCGAAGCGAAACGCACAAGACCACTGCTTTTCGTGATCTGCGAAAACGTGGCCCACGCGGGCGAGGTGACAAAACTGCTTCAAGGCCCGGGGTATTTCGATGACCCAGAGGCAGTACTCCAGTTCGACAACAAGCACAACGACGCTGTCACTCTCAGGCGCCTAGACGAACTCGACAGCCCTGCCTCGACGGTGCGGGCTATCGTCTCCGTCGACCGTCTCAAAGAGGGTTGGGACACCAAGCGAGTTGCGGTCATGTGCGCCCTTCGCGCTATGTCTTCGGACATTCTCACCCAGCAGACAATGGGTTGCGGCCTCCGGTTGCCGTACGGGGTGAGGACTGGCATTGCTGAGCTTGACCAGTTGGACATCTTGAGCCACAAGTCGTTCAAGTCCCTGCTCAAAGACGAGGACGTGCTGCGGTCATTCGGTCTTGGAGACGCCGCTCAAGGCGCAATCTCGGGAATGGACGTGAAGGAGAGTTTTCTTCAAGGAGAGCGGCAGGTCCAACCTCAACCCGGAGTGCCCGGCCACGGAGAGAACCAAACCACCCCGGGTACCGGTTCGACGGCGGGGCCGGGTGTCCAGGCCGGCGGTTACGAAGCTAATGCTGGGCGAGCGGGCGCTTCTATCGCTGGGGAGACGACACAGGTCACCGGAGGCGAAAACGGTGGAGTGAAGTTCCGCAGGGTCGGCGACGACGAAACCATCCAGAACCAGAATCCCATTCCTGCGACGGTAATCACGGTTAACCACAAGTTCGCGGGAAAAACGTTCCTGTTTCCGTCCACGGTCATGGCGAAAGCGACGTCGCCGTTCCTCCTGAGCCACATTGACGACGAGGACATCATCCGGGCTGCGAAGCGTGTCTCGGACTCCAAAGAGGCGCTCATCCGTGAAGAAATCGTGGTCCGCAAAGACAAGCTCGACACGAGACGAAGCACTGACGCGGAGGTCGAGTCGGCTCCCGTGGTGGAAGACGTTGTCATCAAAGAATTGACCCGCCGTGTGTTTGGTCTCGGAGTTGTCACCCAGGACAAGAAGAACGCGATCACACTTGCCCGGTACGTCCTTCCGACGTTTATGGCGAACGCCGGTATCGACCGCTGGACGGAGAAGGCGAAGCAGTCCGCTGTTGACGAACTCGTTGCACTTGTAAATGAGAAGGCGCGCCAGCACGCCAGTAGTCTGCAAACTGAAACGTCTATCGTTCCGGTGGAACTACCGATTGACGAGGTCGTGACCCTGCCGTTTGGCAAAGAGGTGCTCCAGCAACTCTCCAAAGATCAGCAGGCGAAGTTCAAGCCACGCGAGTTCTACGACGGTTGGAATCGCGGACTGTTCCCCGCAGCGAGTTTCGACTCATGGGGCGGTGAGTACCTGCTCGCGCTGCTACTGAACTACACCTCGGACATCGTGTGGTGGAAGCGGCTGTACGTCTCTGACCACGCGTCGATCATGTACACCACTCGTGACACCTACCACCCTGACTTCGTCGCCCAAGATGTTGCCGGAACCATGTGGATCATCGAGGGCAAGTCCGACAAGGGACGGGACGACGAAACGGTTCAAGCGAAACGAGCCGCGGCCCGGGTGCTCGTCCGGGAACTGCTCGGCGAAGAGGACTTCGTCGGCCAGAACTGGGGCTACGTCATTGCCTACGAATCAGACATTCGCTCCTCCGAGTCGTGGGAAGACTTGAAGCGGAAGTCGAATCCCGGGACGTGAGCCGCTTTAACTTTCCTGGTGGATCGCGAAAGACTTGGGATTGCCAATGCCGAATGGCTTGTTATTGGGAGTTAATCCAGTACACTAAATATCAGTGGCGGCGTTGAGACACACGTACCGCGCTAATTCCGGCGGCAACCTCCATGGTTGCCGCCGCGCCCATTAAAACGAACATGTTAATTGCCTATCTTGACGAGTTTGGTCACCAAGGTCCCTACGTGGACAAAGACCACGAGAAGTACAACACGCACCCCCTTTTTGGCTATGGCGGCTACGTTATCGAATCTGACAAGGTTCGTGAGTTAGGAGGCTACTTCGAGCACATCAAGGAAAAATTGCTTGCTTGGGAGATTGAGCAATCTGGGTGCCATCCCCGTAGGTGGGAAAAGAAGGGTTCCGCACTCCTCACAACCAGGAATATGGACAAGTTTGGGTCTGAGATAACCCCTGCGCTTGGAAGGATTTATCGACGGCTTTTTCAGCTGAACGGTAAAGTGTTCTTCTTTGGGCAAGAAAAGCCAATCGGTCCTGTCAGTGTCACCAGGGAAAAGTCACAGGAGCGTGAGGAACATTGTTTGATCCAATCGCTTAAGAGGCTTGGAGCATTCGCCAACGACCAGCAAGAACAAATGCTCGTCATTATGGACGCCACTGAGACGGATAACCGAGAGCGTGCAGTGTCAACCGCTGGCCGTACAATCTATTCTGGCCACCCCGAAACGCAGCAGATCATTGAAGTCCCTATCCAGGCAGATAGCTACCTCTACGGGACAATCCAACTTGCGGATTGGACCTGTGCGTTACTGTCGCGGCTCGGAAAGTACCATTTTGCAAATGAGGTGCAGTTCGAGTGGTCCGTTGACCTAGCCAACACGCTTTTCACCGGCCAGCAAAACATCGTGTCGAACAGCGTGATTTGGACGAATGACCTTGACCGCAATACAAAGTGTTACCCGAGCTCACTCCTACATCATGGTTCTTTCTCTGATTACAGGGAGGAAAAACGACGCCGGATAGCCCTCCAAAACGACCGTAACAAGCAGATGCAGCATCGTTTGATTGATGCTGGGTCGCCTGAGTTTAAGTCGAAACTAGCGTCGATAAGGCGAGGGCTTGACTGATATCCAAGTGAGAGAAATTTTCAGCGACTCTCGCAATAAGGGTGACGATTTAGACTTCCGTGTCTTTGAAAACCAATTACCCCCGACCTGGCGACAACGTGGCTACGACGACATGCTCAAAGCATGACCTCACACCACGACAACTCTTGGGCCACCGAAGCAGCACCCGACAGTTTTTGCACATTGACACCAGGTGGAACCGCCCCGTACCCCGCAACGGGGTTTCGGATCGAAGTCCGAGACGAGAACTTCAACCTCCTGTCCGTCCACTGGTCGGCGGCCGCAGCGCTCGGCGAGACAGCCGAACTGGACCACCTACATCAGATCAGACACAGAACGGTTAGCCCGCGGTGAGAAGGCTGCGGTGTACCTCGCGCGGTGGGACAGGATCGAAACCGACAACGACCCGCTTCTCAAAGAGACATCCTAGCATCTACCGAACCTCGTACCCCTGTGGTTGTTTGCCACCCAGGGCCCTAGGCAGGCTCCTGGGGTATGAGACACCACCACTTTGACGAATCAGACATAGAGTTCCTTTCCGCACCGGTTCCGAAACGGCGGCGTCCCGAGTCGGTCCTTCTCCACCTCGACTTCCTCGACCGCGACGAACTGTCCCACATGAACGTGTTCCTCGGCCGCAACGCCGAGACCGTGCGCCTGCTCGGTTCCGACGGCGAGCACGTCGAGTTCGACGTGGCCGAAGCGAAGAACTTCTTGACCGCGTTGGTGAAGAACTGCGACCGCGCCACCGGTCTTGTAACCCTGGAAGCCGACGCTGACCCGCGGGACTTGTCGCAGTGGGAACGCTCGCGGCTTGTCGCAGAAACGCATATGGAGAACGACACGCTCGTAGCCGACACCGGTGTGTACGAGGACGAACCGCGCGAACTCATTGACCCTCGTTTCGGGAAGCAGACCTACGAGGTGTGGGCAGAGTGTGGGACCGAGTTTCTCGGCCGCACAAACAAGCTCCCGCTCGCCCGGAAGATTGCGGAGAACTGCCGGAAGGAGGGACTGCCGGCAGTGGTGTGTCAGACGCGACGGTGGTTTGTGCCGGCTGGCGAGTAGACAGCGGCACGGTGATCCTGTCCCGTCCAAGGACGAGCGCTTTACCCAAGAAATGATGCCCCGCACGCGATTAGGTTGACTGGCGACGTGCTCAGACGAGTCACGAAACTACCTAGCCAGAGGGGGTACCCAGAAGCTAAACTCTCCTCCTAGAACATGAGGGAGGCTCGTGAGCGACTTAGGCAGGTTTCGCAACGAAGGGCGGCGTAAGCGTAAGACCACCGTCGCGTGGACGGAGTCCACAAAGCCGAGCGGGGAATCAGATCGCCTTGCGGGTGACCGCGAGCTCTATGAAGTTCTGCGGGAACAAGGCTTTCAAGGCAGGGACTACGACGATTTTGAAATCGAGCTCATGGGGTACGGGTTCGCATGTATCAAGAAGTGGATTCTGACGAAAGAACTGCTTTCCAAATGCCGTGAGAAGTTGAAATTCGTCCCCAAGGACGAGGACGTCCGTTTAGACCTCCTCACCCCAGAAGAGGCAGAAGAAATTGCCCAAGACATCGTAGTGGAATCCGTCCTCGGGTTTCGGGAAGACGCGCTTGTTGGAGGAAAGTGGTCACCGACTGGCGGAGCGAGTTTGAAGACCTTCTTCGTCGGCAGGTGCTTGATGGAGGCGTGCCGGGTGCTGAAACAACGTGCCAAAGAGCTCAAGAGGACTGCACGCTACATACAAGAGGTTGAAGAAGATGAATTGCACAACCTGCCTTCACGCGAAATGCCGTTGGAGACGCAATTTGAACGCGACGACGAACTGCGCCTCGTGACCGGGTTGCTTTCGGAGAGAGAGTTGGAAGTCGTGCGTTTGCATGCCGAAGGGCTTTCTGCGAAGGACATTGCG
Source organism: Corynebacterium sp. CNCTC7651 (assembly GCF_021496665.1). NCBI lineage: Bacteria > Bacillati > Actinomycetota > Actinomycetes > Mycobacteriales > Corynebacteriaceae > Corynebacterium > Corynebacterium sp. CNCTC7651. The sequence goes on from NZ_CP071246.1 coordinate 993,820, forward strand.
GGCAGACTCGGAATGCTTCCTCGCAATGTGAACAAAACGTTGGAAAGGGCGCGAGGGAAAGCCAGAAAGCATAGGAACGAAGGAGGCGTGGCATGACTAGCCGTTACAAAGAGGCGTTGGGGCGCTCGTCATTTGGCACCCAAGAGGTACGCCAAATGCGGTCGAGGGTGTCGAATGAGCAGACCGCAGAAATGGCAAAGAAACTCGCTCAAAAACGCGCTACTACCAGCAAAAAGGGGAAATTCGTACGCTTGCCGCCTAAGACTGATTAACGGGGCCGAGTTGGCGCTCGACCCCGTTCCGACGAGAGGTTAGTCTCGGTCACCACTTGGACGTGATACACCGAGTCTAACTGAGTCAACAGCGTTTCAAGCACGAAACGCGCTCACTCTCGTCAGACTCCATAGGAGGTTGTCGAGAATGGCTCGACGCAGTGTTAATCGGTCTGCAAAGACCGGCAAGTTCGTTTCCAACGCGGCTAGGGGCCGGTGGCCTAACAAGACCACTACCGAACGAGTCGGGAAGGGAACCAGCAACGCCCGCACCGTAACCCGCTCTGCAACGACGGGTCGCTTCGTAACGAAGCGTTGGGGCGACGAGAACCCCGGCGGAACCATCCGCCAGCGGGTTTAGCCGAAGAAGTCGGCTCCTGACGGAGTCGGCTGACTAGAAGACCCCATTCATGCTGACTGAGTTCGGCGTGAATGGGGTCTTCCATTCTCGCCCCTTCGTATACCCGTGAGAAGGCTATATGTTGCGCGGGCGGATTTGGTAGCAGCATGGTGATTTTCCGGTAGCGCGGTGGTGGGGATCCGGTAGCGGGGGTTTGCTTTCTGGTAGCGCACTAATCGTGGTGCGCAGAATCCAGAAAGGAGTCCGTTGTGACGGATTACCGTGCGGTGATGACGCTGCTTGTGCAGCAGCGGTCGTACCGCCAGATTGAAAGCGCGCTCGGATGCTCCCACCGGGCTATTGCACGGGCGAACACGGTGGTCAAAGACCTCAATCTCACTACGGTTGAGCAAGTAAATGCCCTAGCTGATAGCGAGTTAGAGCTGTTGTTCGTTGACGGGCGCAGCACTGGTCAGGGCGATTTCGTCCCGATCGACTTCGATGCTGTTGTCTCTGCACGCACTGGCCGCGGCAAGGCGACGTTGCAGGTGCTGTGGGCACGCTATACCGATACTCCTGCCGAGGTTGGTCAGCGGCATTACAGCTACGAGCGTTTTCGTCAGCTTGTCGCACAACACGTCAACGAAGCTGGGCTAAGCGCTCGGATTACCCACGCCCCGGCGCATACGATGCAGGTGGACTGGGCGGGCTCGAAAATGCGCTTGTTCGACCCAGTCCTCGGACATGGTCCAAAAGTCAGCGTGTTTGTGGCTTCATTGCCGTATTCGGGGATGATTTTCGCGTATGCCTGCCGCAATGAGCGCCAAGAATGCTGGTTGATGGCCCATCAGATGGCGTTTGAGTACTTCGGCGGTGTTGCTGAGGTCATCGTGCCCGATAACGCGTCGACGGCTTCGAACGCGATCAGCGCCGCGGATAGAAACAGGCAGGTCAATTCGACATACGCCCAGTTTCTTGAGCACTACAACACCGCAGCTTTGCCCGCGCGGGTCAAACGGCCCAAGGATAAGGCGAATGTAGAAGCCGCGGTGAAGATCGTGACCCAAAAGGTCATTCACTTCCTTGACGGCCACCAATGCGTGGATATCGACGAGCTCAACAAGGTGATCTTGGCCAGGGTTGACGCGATTAACGCAGCGACCCCGTTTCGCCGGCAAGCGCCCAGCCGCCGGGAGCTGTTCGACACCTATGAGCGCGACCTGCTCGGTGCGCTGCCAGACACAGCGTGGGAGGCAACCGAATGGAAGAGCGCGAAGGTTGCCCCAGATAGCCATATCACCATCAACACGGTGCGATATTCGGTACCGCATCAGTACGTGGGCCGTCGGGTTGATGCCCGTATCACTGGCCAGACGCTGACCGTTTTCGTCGACGGTGAGCGCATTGCCGCCCACCGCATCGATTCCCGCCGAGGGGTCTACGTCACTGACCCAGATCATCTACCCGCACACCTAGACACCGCAGTCGGGCTGTGGTCAACTCCATACTTCGTGCGCGAAGCCGCCAAAGTGGGGCCTGCAACCCAAGCTGTAATTGAAGAGATGATTGCAGCTAAGCCCATTGCGGCCCAGGCGTACCAATCGTGCCGGAACGTGCTCAACCTGGGAAAACACAATAAACCCGTCCTCGAAGCCGCATGCCAGCGTCTCGTCGACACCAGCGCAAACCGCCGGGCAGCGACCTACACCGCGGTCAAAAACATGATGGCGGCCGTACGCAAAGACACCGAGTCTCGGCCGAGCAGTTACACCCCAGATACCTCGGCCCCGATACCAGCTGCCCCACTTGCGCGCGATACACGCGGCGCCTATCTCGCTGGTGCAGACCAATTCACCCTCTCCGCCCTGACAAGCAAGGAGCACAACTAACCATGACACCCCACACGCCAGCTTCGACACACGCCCGCTTCCTGGACGAATCGGTTTTGCCGACATTCACCGATCTGCGGATGACCGCTTTCGGCAGAAGCGTGATCGATATCGCCGCCGACCCCGCATTCGACGACTGGTCATTTTCCGACAAAGTGCTCTACGCACTCGACCAAGAAGTCGCGGCCAGGCGCGAACGACGAGTCAACAAACTGCTCAAAGCATCAAAATCGCCAAACCCCGATGCTTGTGTTGAAGACATCACCTACATGCCTGACCGCAACATCAACAAAGAGCAAATCACCCGACTTGCTCAATGCCAATGGTGCCAGCACACCCAAAATATTGTCATCCTAGGCAAGTCCTCAGTCGGCAAAACCTACCTCGCGCTCGCCCTGCTCAACGCTGTATGCCGACGAGATTTCTCAGCGAAATTCTTCCGCACCGATATGCTCGCCAACCAGCTAGCCGTGCTCAAACACGACGACATCGCCCGGATGAACTTTTTCGAAGACATCCGAAACACTGACGTACTTGTCCTCGATGACTTCCTCACCACACCAATCGACGCCGAAATAGCGCCACAGCTGCTCAACATCCTCGCTGCTCGAGAACAACGAGGATCAACAATCGTCACATCCCAGTTCAACCCTGAAGACTGGTACAAATCCATCCCCGATGCCGTCATCGCCGAATCCATCCTCAACCGACTCGTCGGAGGCGCTGAGATCATCGCCCTAGATGGACCCAACATGCGACTCAACACCTAACCCCACAACGCCCGGGTGACTACCGCTACCACACACCCACCCGGGCGCTTGTGTCTGATCTGATGTAGTTGGTCCAGTTCGTCTTGGGAAGTAGGCCGTGTTGGCGGCCTGTTTTGGTCCGTTTCAGCGCGGAAAATTAGGCCACTTCCCCATGTGGCTGTGACTGGTGTGGCTCCTTTTTAGAAAGGGAAGGGCCATGCCGATAACCACCCCCAGTAGGTTTCTGTTCCTGAGAAATGTCCCATCTTCGTTTGGCCGCGAGGTCCGGGACTTGGGTTTTCAGGAAGGGACCAGAAAGTAGATGACGATCAGCATGACCACGATCGAAACTATCAGACAGCTCGATGACGAGGGAATGTCCAGACGAGCGATTGCCAAGGCGGTGAACGTGTCGCGCGCTACGGTCGATAAGTACGTTAACCAGGACGATTTCAGCCCAACCGTGCCGGTGAAGACACGCAAACCAGGCTCAATCGTGCTGGGTGAGGCGTTGTGCGCTGTGATTGATGGTTGGCTCGAGGATGATCAGCGCATGCCACGCAAGCAACGCCACACTGCGCAACGCATCTGTGACCGGCTGATCAACGAGCATGGCTATACGGGCTCGTATTCACCGGTGCAGCGCTACGTCAAGCAGTGGAAACAGGACCATAAATCCCCGGGGGATGGGTTCATGGAGTTGGAATGGTCACCGGGGGTCATCCAGGTCGATTTCGGCCAGGCAGAAGTCATCATGGCGTCAGCCGCAAGGGTTGTGCACCTTCTGGTGGTGACGTTTCCGTATTCAAATATGAGGTTTTGCAGGGCCTTTGCCGGCGAAACCGCTGAGTGCGTCATTACCGGGCTTTTAGATGTCATCGACACCGCCGGCGGGGTGCCGACTGAGATGGTCTTCGATAACGCGACCGCCGTTGGGCGCCGTGTCGGCCCGAAAGTGGTGGAATCGGAGCTTTTCGCCGCGTTCAAAGCGCACTATAGGACGAAGGCTCGGTACTGCAATCCGTACTCGGGCCATGAGAAAGGCAATGTGGAAAACGCGGTCGGCTTCATCCGCCGAAACCTGCTTGTGCCTGTGCCGGAAGTAGCCTCCCTAGCGGAGTTGAACACCATCTTGGAGTCCGGGTGCGCCGCGTTTGCTACCCACACCCACTACAAGAAGGCAGCCACGGTCGCTGAACTGTTCAAACAGGATCAGCAAGCGCTCAAAGCGTGCCCGTCGGTGCGGTTTAACCCGGTGCGTTTCGACGTGCGCCGCACCGACAAAACCGGCGTTGTCACCCTAGACGGCAACCGTTACCTGGTCGGGCCTGCCTGGGCGAACAGGCAAGTCACGCTGGAGTTGTCCCACGACACCGTCACCGTTTTAGACGACGACACCAGACGCATCATCGCATTGCCGAGAGTTTTCGGTACCGCAGACTCGACGGTGATCAACCCGATGAGTTTGCTGCCTGGGTTAGCGAAAAAACCCGGGGCGTGGACGAACTCACCGCTTCGCCATCACCTGCCGGACGCTGTCGTGGGCTACCTCGACGGGGCGGATACCGCTACACGCCGGGAGTTTTTCACCCACGCGCAAACCACCGCCACAGAATGCGGATTCGACGCCACCGTCACCGCAGCCGCCGCACTCTTAGAGACCAACGCCCAACCAACCGGGCCTCATCTGGGTATCGCCGCACGCTACAGCTCCCCACCACCACCACAACACACACGAGCGAACCTCACCACCTATGACCAGCTCCTTGCCACCACAACCACCTCACAGCATGCGGAGGTGACCTCACAGTGAGCACCGATACCACCAACAACAAAGACCGCGTGGTGGCTCTTGGCCGCCAGCTCTACCTCACTACCGCCGTGTTACGCCAGTGCGCAGACCATGCCACCCCACGCCAATGCGACATCCTCATTGAGCTCTTCGAAGCGGAGCTTTCTTCCAGGGCCGCATCAAGAGCGCGGCGCCTGATGCACCGCGCGCGTGTCCCGGTACGCAAAACCCTCGACAGCTACGACTGGTCCCCGGTCACCTTGCCCGCCGACATCACCCGCGAACACCTCACCACACTCGACTTCCTCAACGGGTGTGAAGACCTCGTCTTCTACGGCGACGTCGGAACCGGCAAAACACACCTCGCCATCGCACTGGTCACCGCGGCATGTCTCAGAGGCATTCCGGCACGGTTTTTCACCGCCGCAGGACTCGTCGACCATCTACGGAACGCGAAACACGCAGGCAAACTCGACAAAGAGCTCGCATCCCTAGGCAAAAACGAACTCCTCGTCATCGACGAACTCGGCTACATCCCCATCGACACCGACGGGGCAAGACTTCTGTTCCAAGCAATCGCCGACGCGTACGAACAACGCAGCCTGATCATCACCACCAACCTTGCATTTTCCCAATGGGGCCAAGTCTTCGGAAACGACGACATGGCAGCCGCCGCAATCGACCGCATCGTCCACCACGGCCGCATGATCACCTTCACCGGCCAGTCCTACCGCATGGCAAACGCCCTCATGAAATAGCCCCGAAACCCCAGCAACGCTCACACGGCCCAAAACCGTGCAGACCTGGCCTAAAAAACCGAGCCGAAATGGCCTACTACAACTTGACAAAACACAGGCGCTACCGAAAACTCACCACACCGCTACCATTCCCCTGGTCGTAACAGGCTATAGACCAAGGTCACCTTCGAAGTTTGGAACTAGATCGTCGGGTCCGTGGAACTAGGGTTGGAATCGGGCAACATCAGCAGTGGTCAATGAGTTTTCCGAAACCCCCATTGCACTCCATTAACCAGTAACAACGAGGTCAGGCGGGGTGATCCACAAATTAATAGAAAAAAGAGACGATAAATAGGCACTTCCAGCACTGCTATTGCCGTATGGATGCCGTACAGCTCCGCCGCTAAAGGATGGAATCCATCGCTGCTGTCAGAGAATCTAGGTCACTATCGAACAGCTCGGTGTAGTGATCCAACGTCATCGAAATGTTCTTATGTCTCACCTGACGTGTGAGATTACAGAGATGGGTGCCCCCACGCTCACCATCAAAGAGACGGCGGTGTGACGAAGATCATGAGATGTCACATGGGGGAAATCCTCATCTACTGCTTGAATGCGTCCTACGGCACAACCGAGCCACGACTTCGTCCCCTGCGGTCGCTTTAACGGCTCCTTTGTTCCCTGTTTGGTGAAGAGGAAGTCTGTTTTCTTCTTCCCCTTGCACAGTGCTTTGAGTTCATCGTCCAGCTTCGAAGAAAAGGCAACTACACGCCTTGAACCCTCAGTCTTGAGAGCTTCCTTGATATGCACTTCATTGCCAACCGTGACAGCCTGACGCTTAATACTGATTCGGTGCCGTTCAAAGTCAAGGTCTCCCACCTGAAGCCCCGCAACTTCACCGAACCGCATTTCCCGCCTGCATTCCGCAGAATCGACCTAGACTTAAACGTGAACGTGGTGCTGCCACCACTTGCAGAACGGAGGGAAATTCATGGTCAACGAGAACATCGAGAAATTATCAGCCACGCTGGAGGAAACTCGTGCCGAGCGGGAAGAGCTGTATAAGTGGTTCCACCGGAACCCGGAGTTGTCCATGGAGGAGCATGAGACAGCCGCCCGCATCGAAGAAGAGCTCAAACGCATGGGGCTCGAGGTGCAGACATTCGCGGGGACCGGCAAAGTCGCTGTCATCGAGAATGGGGACGGCCCGACCGTCTTGTTCCGGTCCGACCACGACGCGTTGCCGATCGCCGAAGACACTGGAGCCGATTACGCCGCGCCGGCCGAGAAAGGTGTCATGCACGCGTGCGGCCACGACATGCACACCGCGGCGCATCTCGGTGCCGTGAACGCGCTCGTTCGCAACAAAGACGCTTGGTCGGGTACCTTCATCGCCCTTTTCCAACCCGGCGAGGAAGCTGGTGGCGGGGCCCGCCGAATGGTGGAGGACGGCCTTGTTCAACGGTTACCTAAGCCGGATTACGTGTTCGGCCAGCACGTTCTCGCCGAAGACCCGCCGCTCGGCTTCGCTTTCACGCCGGGTCGAATGACTACCGCCGCGTCGAACTGGAAGGTCCGCATCCACGGAAAATCCGGCCACGGCTCCCTTCCGCACCGCGCAATCGACCCGATTCCAACCGCGGGGACGATTGTCACCCGACTGCAAGCTGCGGTAGCCCGCGAGATCGACCCGCTCGAGATTGGCGTGATCTCGGTGGGATCTATCCACGGCGGAACGTCGTCCAACTCGATCTGCGATCTTGTCGAGCTCGGAATCAACACGCGTGCCTCAACCGACGAGATCTCCGAACAGATCCAGGACATCATGAAACGCGTTATCACCGCCGAGTGCGAGGCCGGTAACTGCCCGGAACCGCCCGAGTTCGAATACCTCGATTCCGTCCCCGTGATCTACAACGACAGGGATCTGACCGAGCGCCTCAAGAACACTTTCACCGATTACTTCGGCGAAGAACTGGTCGGATGGGGCGCTGGCTTATCCGGTTCCGAGGATTTCCCGGTCATCCCAAACGCCTGGGATGCCCCCTACGTCTTCATCTCCTGGTCCGGATTCGAGGAGGGCCACGATGGTCCGCCCAACCACAACAAGGGTTTCCTCCCGCAGCTCCAGCCGACTCTCGACCGCGGCTCTATGTCTGTGCTCCTCGCCGCAGCCACGGTCATGGCCAAGGATTAAGACACGCCCCCGCTTATCGACGATCGGCGCCGAGGCTTCCCCTCGGGGCCGATTTCGTGTGTCGGCACGATGCTAGCGCTGATATCTGCGAGCTACTTCTTCTGATTCATCGCCCACAGCTTGCGGGTTTTCTTGACCGAGAGAGTGAATCCGACCATGAAGATGACCGTCACGAACGGGACGAGGACGAAGCCGGCGCCGTAAGAACCGAATTTGTCTGGGAACGCTCCCCACAACGGTGTTCCCACCGCCAAGCCGATTGGGTAGGCCATCCCGAGCACACCCCAGATCTTGGAGAAGTCACGCTGCCCGAACGCCGCCTGCGCGACGAGTGGGGGAGACACCGTACCGTTCGAAGTGCCCAGGGACATAATGACGATGAGAACAAGGTACGGAATGAAGTAGGTGACCCAGGTGGAGATGAACACCGCAACACCGGCCACTCCCAAGGTCAGCCACATCGCCGGTAGGAGCCCCATCTTGTCGATCAACCAGCCGATCAACGGTTTGAACACGATCAAACTCAGAGTCGCGGTGATGACTACCGCGGAGATCTTGCTGGAGGAGACAAAGATGCCCCACGGAGTGCCCGACAGGTACGCCACAAGGTGCTTTGTCATCGCGTACGTCATGCCGAAAAGAAAGTAGGACGCGATGAGCACGTAGAACCAGGGCACTGTGAACGCTTCTTTTTGGGTCAAGCCCGGCTCGACTCCGGAGACGTCGGCGGCTTCATCAGCGTTGACAGCCGTCTCGCCATAGCCGGGGATTTGATAATCCAGTGGGGAGTTGCGCACCAGGAAGATCGCCGGAAGTATCGTGAACGCCGCCATGAATGCCGCGAGGAAGAATGAGGCGGCGCGCCAGCCGACTGAATCCAAGAGATATGGCATGCCGATTCCGAGGATCATGCCTCCCACCCCGGAGCCAGCCAAGACGACACCCATGATGGTGCCCTTATTCCGGAAGAACCATCGGTTGACCACAACGATAGGCACATACTGTGCAGAAAGGCCCACACCGACACCGATCACGATGCCGGCGAGGTAGAACATCCACAGCGACGTTGACAGCCCAAAGATGATTAGCCCCACCGCAGCGATGATTCCGCCGATAATGAGCAGTCCCTGTGCCTTCAGCTTGTCCACCAGCTGACCTGCCACTGGCATCGCCAAAGCCGATGACACACCGAGCAGCGTGTAGTAGACGAGGAACGACGAGCTCGTGAACTCCGGGAATTGCTACAAGATCACCGGGGTGAAAAAGCTCATCGCCGTGAACGACACGGCCATCGCGATATTGACTAGCAGCGCACCGACGGCCACCCGCAGATAGATTCCGGACAGCTTCTCGCTGGCGGCGATGTCTTCACCAGAAAAACCGCCCGCCCCGGGATTCGATCCGTCATCAGCTCCGATAGCAGTAGACATAGGGCCTCCCTTCTCTCACCTTGAGCGTACAGCTCGACGGCCGAGGGGCCGTGGGTTTTGCGCGTATTCTGGCTGGCCCGTCGCAATGACAGACACATTGGGCGGGCCTGCAGAGTCGGCGGGGAGGCATTGTCACGTCCCCGATCCGGAGAGCGAAACACGGTTGCGCGACCCGAAGGCGCGTACATGTGGGACGATGACGCCGAGCCGTTCGTCGACAACACGGAGATGCTGGCCGAGCTGCTCTCCACGGTCGCCGAGGACTACGGCTTCGACCTCGACTCCGCCCTCATGAGGTCAACGCGGGCGACGCCCAGGCCATCCGCCACGCGGCGTGGGAAACCGCGCTCGACCGCCTCCGCAGCGAGGGCTGGGTCGAGCCGGAGGATGACTCACCGCATGCCCGGCTCCACCGCGGTCGCCCTGCGGATGTCACACCGCGGTCATGGGATTCGTCGTACACGCCGACGACCGCGACAGCCCCGCATAGAAGAACTGCCCCCCAGGAGAAAGTGGGGCGGCGAAGTGGCGCGCGGAGTCGACAACCACAGTTTCACGCCCCCTGTTGCGGTTGGGACGTGTAATGGGCAACCTGCGCACCCATTCATCGAGCTTGTTGATGCCGTATTACGCTCGCTTAGGGGCTACCGAGGTGTTCCTAGAAACCGGTATAGGGACGTGCGCCGTTTGCTGGTGCTTTGGAAAATATCTGATGCCCAAAGCACCCGCCTCAGCTTCTTACTAGCCGTTTGTGACCGTGCTCGGCCGCTCGTGGGAAACCTTCCAATACCCCCAGGCCATAAATGCCAAAGCACCCACTGCAACGACGGTCGTACTAACAGTCAGTGACCCAGTGAATACTTCGTACGCCAAAACGCCGAGGATCAAGAACATGATTACAACTAGCGCGGATTTACGCAGCGTCTTTACGTTCATCTTTCATCCTACTTTCCGAAGCATGAGTTAAGGGCATTCCACTCTGACCCTGCAACAACCGCACCCGCCGCGAGAGACGCACCCAAAGTTTCCGGTGCTGCGATCAGGCTACCTGCGACCGTACCCCCAAGGATTAGGGCATCCCCGAAACAATCCCTATCCAATCCACGGGTTGGGCGAACGTGCGCCTCCAATTTCCTGTCTGAGGCCAAGGTGTAGGGGGCAGCTAGGATCGATTTGGAACTAAACACCAAAGGTCGTGGAACTTAGGCTAAAGCGAGGCCGCGTTGGTAGTGGCCAAAGAGTTTTCCGAAATCCCCCCGAGGTATAACTCCCCGGGGGGGGGGCGGTCTTAGGATCGCCCGTCAGGAATTGCGATTGATCGGGGAGAGACCGTGCTGCTTACCGACTTCTTGGCGCTTATTGGTGTGTTCGCGGCAGCCGTCGCTGTCCCAGGGCCCGATGTTGTCCAGATTATTCGTTTTAGTGTTAAATCCCGTGCTGCTGGCGTGGCTTGCGCGACCGGGATTATGGCGGGCTACGCAATTTGGATTGCGGCATCACTGCTTGGGCTGAGCGCCTTGATGCAAGCTGCCCCACAGCTACTTGCAGTGCTACAGCTGGTCGGCGGCGCATATCTTATCTATATGGGCGTTGGCGCGGTAAGAAGCGGCTTTAAGGCATGGGGGTCAGGAACTAGCACAATGCCCGCTGATGCGAAAGGTGAGTCGCATGCAGCCAGCCAAGCCTTTCGAGTGGGAATGGCAACGAACCTATCGAACCCCAAGTCAGTCTTATTTTTCGGCGCCGTCTTTGCGCAGTTTGTGAAACCTGAGATGGGCTGGGAATGGTTCGCAATTATTCTGCTTAGCTTGGTCTTGATTGGTTTCATCATGTCCGCTGGATTCGCACTCTTGGTTGACGTGTTCGCTGGGTTCCTTGACCGTTACGGCTACCTAGTAGACATCATCACTGGAACCATCTTTGTCGTATTAGCAATGTGGATGATTAGAGACGGCGTGATTGGTCTCGGGGCGTTCGTAAACTAGAACTGGGCGCTACAACACCTTGTAGTTGAAGGTTGAACCGAAGCCAGGCATCCCGAGCGGCATGCGGGTGTCAGATGGGTACGAAATCGCATCGCCGGGGGCTGTGATGCGTACCCGCTTACCTACGTATTGATCCCACTCAATAGCCATACCTTGGCCAGGCGCACGCTCGCCTAGTTTGAACTGCTTTACTTCCCGAGTGGTGTGCTCGCCAGCAATACGCCCACGTACCTGCTGCGGGCTATCCAGCTCCAGAACAAAATATTCGGTGTTCGGATCCTCGCCGTTTGGCATTCCTTTGTCGCCTTGCAGTTCTGCGCCGGTGTACATCCTCACTGTTCCGGTGAATTCCATTTGATTGGGGTACATCCCCTGTGACTCGGCCGAGCCACCATTTGACGGGTTCGCGGCCTGCGAAGCCGGAGCCCCACCCTGCACTGCCATGTCATCGAACTTGCGCACGGTCAACGCGCCGTCCTCGAGCCCGCGCCTGTCTGCAACCGGGCGGAAGTCGATGGCTAAGTGGTCGGGGAGGGGATACCTGATGTCGAAGGTCTCTTCGCCACTGGGCACAAGTGAGGCACCGGACAGGGTGAACAGGCGCGACTGCCGTTCTGGTCTGCCGGAACTGCCACTGATCTGGTAAATACCTCGCCCGCTCGCGGATGCCCATACGGCTTCGCGTGCAGAGCCGTTGCCAGGCGTACCGGCGATGAGCACCTCCGGGGATGCATGGGCCTTACCGTCATCCCCAATGGTGAACACGATGATCGGCTGCGTGTGCCCGCCGCTCACCGCGAGGAGCAGCTCCGGCGAGCCGCCGCCGTTGGCCTCCACCAGAGCGTAGGAATACTGCCCATCTGGTGTGTACTGCGCCGCGGAATTCACCGGGTAGTCGCCGGGGTGGTCGAGCACCCACTCGTACTCTTTCTGCCAATCCGCCGATGCGGCGGGTTCGGACCCGCCGCCGTCAGATACGGACCCATCCGGCTCAACGATCTGCGTCGACGTGACGTACACGGTTTCTCGCGTACCCGTCCCCGAACACCCAGCCAGCACCAGAGGCAACACCAGGGCAATTGCTAACCGACGCTTCATTCTTAACCACCCAGTTCTTTCCTGCGCTCGTATGCAATACGGAGCCGCTCCGCACGCTTGATCTTAAGCTCCGAGCGAGTGCAGTGATCGTCGGCAAGCGTGAGCCCCTACCGCAAGCCGGCCCTTCGTGGTTGACTATGCAGCGTGACTACCACTCGCCAGCTCGAGAACGGACAGGTTGAGCGCACGTACGTCGTCGCGGATCGCGGCGAGCGTCCGGCGACGCGCGGCTGGTTCCATGTTGTCGCGGCGGCGCTCTTTGCGCTCGCCTCGGCGGTGCTGATCACGTTCGCGTGGATGACGCTGACGTGGCCAGGCGCCTTGGGCGTGACCATCTACGGCGCGGGCGTGATCACTTTGTTCGGCGTGTCGGGCATGTATCACCGTTGGCCGTGGCGCTCGGCGTCGACGGTGCAGTGGTGGCGGCGGGCGGACCACGCGACCATTGCGATCTTCATCGCCGCCACGTACACGCCGCTCTGCATCTTGGTGTTCGAACCGCGCACAGCGGCGATCATGCTCACCGTGGCCTGGACGGGCGCCATCCTGGGTGTGATCTTGAACCTGGTCTGGATTAACCACCCACGCTGGCTGGACTTGGTGGTGTACATCGGCCTGGGGTGGATCATCGTGCCGCTCGTGCCCACGCTTTGGGCGGAGACGAACCCGGCCGTGGTCATCCTCATCTTCATCGGTGGCGTGATCTACACACTCGGCGCCCTGGTCTACGGCTTCAAGTGGCCCGGCCGCTCCGCGCGCTACTACGGCTATCACGAGCATTTCCACACCGCCACGATTGTGGCGGCGATTCTGCACCTGGTGGCCATCTGGATGGTTGTGGTGGCCGCGGGCGCGTAGGGGTGCGTTCTTCTCGCGCAACTACACTGGGCGCACATGAAGCGCCTTTTGCTTATCGACGGCCACTCTATGGCGTTCCGCGCCTTCTACGCCCTTCCGGCAGAAAACTTCTCCACCTCAGGAGGTCAGCACACCAACGCGGTGTACGGCTTCCTGTCCATGCTGGCGAACATTCTCACCGACGAGGAGCCGACGCACGTCGCAGTGGCGTTCGATGTGGGACGGCAGACATTCCGCACGGAGAAGTTCCCGGAGTACAAGGCGCAGCGCGAGGCGGCCCCGCCGGAGTTCAAGGGCCAGGTGCCCATCATCGAGGACATCCTGGGCACGCTCGGCATTGTCACCCTATCCAAGGAGAACTTCGAGGCAGACGACATCTTGGCCACGCTGACCACTCAGGCGAAGGCGGACGGGGATTTCGAGGTCGTCATCGTCACCGGCGACCGCGATTACCTCCAGCTGGTAGACGGCTCCACCACGGTGCTCTATCCAACCCGCGGCGTGTCCACCATGACTCGCTTCACCCCGGAGGAGGTCGAGAGGAAGTACGGCCTGACCCCAGAACAGTACCCGGATTACGCGGCCCTGCGGGGCGACCCGTCGGACAACCTCCCCGGCATCCCGAAGGTGGGGGAGAAGACCGCGGCGAAGTGGATCGTGCAATACGGCAACCTCGCCGGCCTCATCGAGCACGCCGAGGAGATCAAGGGCCAGGCCGGCGCGAACTTCCGCGAGCGCATCGAGCAGGTCAAGATGAACCGCGAGCTCACCCAGATGGTCACGGATGTGGAGCTGCCCCTCGGGCCGAACGACCTGGACCTCAAACCCGCGGAGATCGGCGATGTCGCCCAGGCTTTCGATGACCTCGAGTTCGGCGTCAACCTCCGCGAGCGCGTCCTCGCCGCCGTCAAAACCGAGGGCACTGCCGCCGACGCGCCCCAGCCCGTCGAACTCCCCGAGGTCACCGTCGAGGACACGCTTCTCGACGATTGGTTGTCCCAACGCCAAGGCCAAGGCCTCGCCCTCTACGTCTCCGGTACCCCAGCACCGGGGATGGGTGATGTGGTGGCGCTGGCGATCGTCGACAAGCAACGAAGCGCCGTGCAGGTCAACGCTGCGGACCTGACCCCGGCGGAAGATGCGGCGCTGAAATCGTGGATCGAGTCGGATTCCCCGAAGTTCCTGCACGAGGCGAAGGCTGCGTTCCACATGCTGCGCGGGCGCGGGATGACGCTGCGCGGCATTGCACACGACACCGCGATCGCGGCGTACCTCCTGCGCCCCGGGCAGCGCACGTACGCCCTGGAAGACGTGTACCAGCGGCACCTGAAACGCCAGCTCACACTGGGTGGGGACCAGCTGAGCTTGCTGGGGGATACGTCTTTGACCGATGCCGCGGCGGCGGTGCTGGAGCTGTCTGCGGAACTGTCGGAACAGCTGCGGGTGATCGATTCATATGAGCTCTACGCCGATCTGGAGCTGCCGCTGCTGAGCATCCTCGCCGAGATGGAGGACGCCGGCATTGCGGTGGACCTGGCCTCGTTGGAGGAGCTGCGCAAGGACTACACCCACAAGGTGGAGCGCGTGGAGGAGGAGGCTCGAGCGCTGGTGGATGAGCCGACGCTGAACCTCTCCAGCCCCAAGCAGCTCTCCGTGGTGCTCTTTGACAAGCTGGATCTGCCGAAGACCAAGAAGACCAAGACCGGCTACTCTACGGCCGCGGGCGAGATTGAGGCCCTTGCGGAGAAGCACCCGCACCCGTTCCTGGACCACCTGCTGGCGCACCGCGAGTACCAGAAGATGAAGTCCACGATCGAGGGCCTGATCAAGACGGTGCAGCCGGACGGCCGCATCCACACCACGTTCAACCAGACGGTTGCCTCGACTGGCCGCCTGAGCTCCGCCGAGCCGAACCTGCAGAACATTCCGGTGCGCACCGAGGCAGGCAGGCGGATCCGTTCCGCGTTCACGGTGGGCGAGGGCTATGACTGCTTGTTGACGGCGGATTACAGCCAGATTGAAATGCGCGTGATGGCCCACTTGTCCCAGGATGCCGGGCTGATCATGGCGTACAAGGCGGGGGAGGACTTGCACAACTTCGTCGGCTCCCGCGTGTTCGACGTACCCATCGACCAGGTCACCCCGGAGTTGCGCCGCCGCGTTAAGGCGATGTCCTACGGCCTGGTGTACGGCCTCTCCGCGTTCGGCTTGTCCAACCAGCTGGGCATTTCCGCCGGGGAAGCGAAGCAGATCATGGAGGCGTACTTCCAGCGTTTCGGCGGTGTGAAGCGCTACCTGGATGAGGTGGTGGAGCAGGCCCGCCGCGACGGCTACACGTCCACCGTTTTCGGCCGGCGCCGCTACCTTCCGGAGTTGAACTCGGACAACCGTGTGGCCCGCGAGAACGCGGAGCGCGCCGCGCTGAACGCCCCGATCCAGGGCACGGCGGCGGACATCATTAAGGTTGCGATGATCCGCGTGGATGCCGGGCTGGCTGATCTGCGCTCCCGCGTCTTGCTGCAGGTCCACGATGAGCTTGTGGTGGAGGTCGCTCCCGGCGAGCTTGAGCAGGTCCGCGAGATTGTGGAGCGCGAGATGGACGGCGCGATTGAACTCCTGGTGCCTCTCGAGGTGTCCGCCGGAACGGGCGCGAACTGGGACGAAGCGGCGCACTAGCGCCTGTGGCTCGCGCTTGCGTGGGAGCTGCGGGGGAATGTCGTGAGGCGGGTGGCGACCTTCTCCAAAGCACGCCACCCGCCTCACTGCAGAGCCCCCCCAGCCCTGCTTCCCCCCTCTTTCCCTCGGGTCCCCTCTTCCCGAGGCAGCTCCGGTCCGGAGTTTTGGAACAGCGCCCCTCTCGCTGTTCTCTGCCACACCGCCCGAAGCTAAGAGGAACCTTAATGAATCCTGAGCATTTGTCGACCCGAAACCGGCCAGGGGGTAGGCGGGGGTAATTCGCCGTGCTTATCCCACATTGAAGGCGACGAAAATTGCCGTTCCGGGAAAGAGTTTCCCGCGCGCGGGCGACCACTGGCCGAACTCTAGCTCCAAGCCTTCGGGCCACTCGGGTTCAATCACGTCCGCCAGCCAAAACCCGGCCGTTCCAAGTGCCCGGACCCAGTCCCCGAACGTGCGGTGGTACTCGGCGTAGGTCAGCTCACCGTGTTCGTTGTATTCCTCGTACTCGCGCTGGAAGTAGCTGATCTGCGCCTCCATCAACGCCGGATCATCCGGAAACACCCACCGCATCGGGTGTGTCACGGAAAAGACGAACCGGCCCTCGGGGCGCAGCACGCGGGCCACCTCCCGCAGCGCGGCATCGATGTCTCGTACAAAGGGCAGTGCCCCGAAAGCTGAGAAAACGACATCGAAGGCATCATCCGCGTACGGCATTGCTAACACATCGGCCTGCACCAGCGGCACCGACCCATCTGCGCGGCCCAGCATTCCGGCCGAGAGGTCGAACCCCGTCACAAAACCGGGCTCAGTTTGCTGCGCAGCCACCCAAGACGCGCACGGGGCGGAGCCGCAGCCGATTTCCAGGACGCGCTGCAAGCGAACGTCGCCAAGCAAACCTGCCTCCTCTTCGGTGAGCATCTCCGGCGACCAGTGGAAACCTGCCAAGTACTCTGGATGCGCGGCGTGATAGCGGGCCGCATCAGCGTCCCAGAAGGTGCGGTTGGCGCGCGATGCTTCGGCCACGGTGAAACCCCTCCGGTTTATTTGCTTACGCTGGGCAAAGACACTACTGTACTAGGGGCGCATCTAGGCGTCGGAGCGGTCGGAGCTGTAATAGGAGGGCCCCGCCGTGCCAGACGTGAGATCGCTTCCCCCAGCGTAACCATTGCCGCGCCCTTGCGGGCCCCGGCACCGGAGACTTCGACTGCGGGCGGTGAGAGACGCGCTCCTGACCATTTCGATCTCCTATTTTTCGGAGCACATTTACATATGCGCACTTCCAACGCACCCCAGGTAGCTATCAACGATATCGGTGGCCCTGAGGAATTCCTTGCCGCA
This sequence comes from Corynebacterium sp. CNCTC7651, assembly GCF_021496665.1. Lineage (NCBI taxonomy): Bacteria > Bacillati > Actinomycetota > Actinomycetes > Mycobacteriales > Corynebacteriaceae > Corynebacterium > Corynebacterium sp. CNCTC7651. The sequence goes on from NZ_CP071246.1 coordinate 1,011,184, forward strand.
GTTGACGCGACCATCAAGTACTTCAACGATGGCGACATTGTCACCGGCACCGTTGTCAAGGTGGACCACGATGAGGTTCTGCTGGACATCGGATACAAGACTGAGGGTGTTATCCCCACCCGCGAGCTCTCCATTAAGCACGACGTTGACCCGGACGAGGTTGTCGAGGTCGGCGATGAGATTGACGCTCTCGTCCTCACCAAGGAGGACAAGGAAGGCCGCCTGATCCTGTCCAAGAAGCGTGCGCAGTACGAGCGCGCTTGGGGCACCATCGAGGAGCTGCAGGCCAACGACCAGCCGGTTACCGGTACCGTTATCGAGGTTGTCAAGGGCGGCCTGATCCTGGACATCGGCCTGCGCGGCTTCCTGCCGGCTTCCCTCGTCGAGATGCGCCGCGTGCGCGACCTGGATCCGTACATCGGCCAGGAGCTCGAGGCGAAGATCATCGAGCTGGACAAGCACCGCAACAACGTGGTCCTTTCCCGCCGCGCTTACCTGGAGGAGACCCAGTCCGCGGTCCGCTCCGACTTCCTGCACCAGCTGCAGAAGGGCCAGGTACGCAAGGGGGTCGTGTCCTCCATCGTCAACTTCGGTGCCTTCGTCGATCTCGGCGGCGTTGACGGTCTGGTTCACGTTTCCGAGCTGTCCTGGAAGCACATCGACCACCCGTCCGAGGTTGTCACCGTGGGCGACGAGGTCACCGTGGAGGTGCTCGACGTCGATCTCGACCGCGAGCGCGTTTCCCTGTCCCTGAAGGCCACCCAGGAAGATCCGTGGCGCGTGTTCGCCCGCACCCACGCTGTGGGCCAGATCGTCCCGGGCAAGGTCACCAAGCTCGTCCCGTTCGGCGCGTTCGTCCGCGTCGAGGAGGGCATCGAGGGCCTCGTCCACATCTCCGAGCTGGCTCAGCGCCACGTTGAGGTTCCGGACCAGGTTGTGGGTGTCGGCGAAGAGGTCATGGTCAAGGTCATCGACATCGACCTCGAGCGCCGCCGCATCTCCCTGTCCCTCAAGCAGGCTGATGAGGACTACACCGAGGAGTTCGATCCGTCCCGTTACGGCATGGCCGACTCTTACGATGAGCAGGGCAACTACATCTTCCCGGAGGGCTTCGACCCGGAGACCAACGAGTGGATGGAGGGCTTCGAGGAGGCTCGCCAGGAGTGGGAGGCACGCTACGCAGAGGCAGAGCGTCGCTACCAGGCCCACACCGCGCAGATCGAGCGTCACCGCGCTGCAGCCGCCGAGGCTGCAGAGAACGCCGACCAGCAGACGAACTACTCTTCTGAGTCCAACTACTCCTCCGAGTCCGAGGCTGCTGCTCCGGCAGCCGAGGGCGAGGCGGAGCAGGGCGGTTCCCTCGCTTCCGACGAGCAGCTTGCTGCTCTGCGCGAGAAGCTCGCGGGCAACTAAGCGCTTGCCCGTTTAGGGCTAGATGCTTGACGACGGCTAGTTTCAGCCGCTCCGGCCCGGCGCCAACCGTGAAGGTTGGTGCCGGGCCGTTTTGCTACCTTGGGGCCTATGAAGCGCATTGGGCTCACAGGCGGCATCGGCAGCGGCAAATCTACGGTGGCACAAATGCTTGCCGGCGCAGGATTCACCATCGTGGACGCGGACAAGATCGCGCGGCAGATCATGGAGCCCGGGTCGCCTGTCCTCGACCAAGTCGCTGAGGTCTTCGGCGCGGATTTGATTGGGCCGGACGGTGCGCTCGACCGCGCCGGCCTGGCTCGCCGCGCCTTTGGCTCGGAGGAAGCCACGCAGCGGCTGAACGCCATTACGCATCCGGCGATCCGTGAGGAAGCGGAGGCGCAGTTCGCTGCCGCCGAGGCCGCGGGAGCGGAGGCTGCGGTATACGACATGCCGCTTTTGGTGGAGCAGGGGTTGCACCGCGAGATGGACCTGACCGTTGTGGTGGACGTTGAAGCTGAGGAGCGGGTGCGGCGGCTGGTCGGCTCGCGCGGTTTGGACGAAGAGGATGCCCGCGCCCGCATTGCGCGACAGATTGATGACGCTGCACGGCGTGCCGCGGCGGACGTGGTGATAGACAACAACGGCCCAAAGGAAGCGCTTGAACCGCAGGTTGCGGACCTGATTGCGAAAATTCGAGCGTTGTAGAGTTGGGTCTGCAAAACTATTGGCTACCTAAAGTGTTTGTTCTGGACCAACGACATTTACCAGGAGGTTAAATTCCATTAACCTGAGCAATTTATATTGACCCGTCATGGGAACTTGGAACACGGGGCCGTTCGACAACGACCCCGCAGCGGAGGCTGTCGCCGCACTGGCGAACGGCACGTTCCGTATGGACCTGTTCCGGTTCAACTGCGGCCGCGGCCCGCTCGGCACCGACGAGGCAGAATCCGTGATTGCGCTCGCCGCCGTGCTGAATGGACACGCGCCTGAGGGCTATGCGTCCACAGAGCTAGCCTATCCGTTCACGGTAGATGATCGGAGATGGATCCGTCGTAACGCAGCGGAAGTTGTGCGCCCCGGCGGGTCCGAGCTCTACGAGCTGTGGGAAGAAGCGGGAGAGCTCGATGAGTGGCTCGAAGCGACCCGCAAGTACGCCTCCTAGCGCGCCGCCGGTTGCTGGTCCAGCAGTGCAGAGAGCAGCGGCATGTTCTTGCCGGCGCCGAAGCGCTTAGCAAAGCCCATGAGCACGAACATCATGAAGCTGTTGATGAACACGAAGGTGATGAATACCAGGGGTTCGTCGAAAGCCATCGCGGTGATCACACCGGCAGCGGTATTTCGCTGCGCGGTGCCAAGCGCACCGACCTGGGATCTGCTGCCGCCCCCGTCAAGGCCAGTGCCGTAGCCCACGTAAAACGCCACGGTGAGGGCCAGCATGCCCACGATGACGGCTTTCCACAACGTGAGGTCTGCGAAGTAGGGCCCGAAGGCGACGACGGAAAGGATGAGGAAGAACATCATCACCGCGTTGGCCACCTTTCCCACCACCGGGCGGATCTTCGCTGTCAGCCCGGGCGCGGCGTTGAACATGACCATGCCCACAGCCAGCGGCAGGATCATCTCCAGCAGCAGGGGTTTGATCAGCGCTCCCGCGGACACGCCGGCGATGCCTAGCGTCGCGGGAAGCAGTAGCGGCATGATCACCACCGTCGCCGCCATGAGCACCAGCTGCACGGTCGCGCCGAGGGCCACAGGGTTCTTGCTCAGCTGCGTCAGCGCCATGATCAGCGGCGCACCCGCCACGCACGCGTGGATGATCATGCCGGTGGAGTAGGGGTGCTCGAGCTTGGCAATCTGCACGAACAGCAGCATGATGCCGGGCACCACGAGGAAGTTCACCAACAGCAGGCGCAGGAAATACTGCCAATTCGCGACGGTGTTCTTGAGATCTTCCACTTTCAGGGACAATCCGGTGGAAAACATGATTGCCACCACGAAGATGAGCGATGCCGGAGCCATGAGGTCCTGCAGTAGTTCGAACATACTTCCAGGCTACCCGCTACACTTGCCCGCATGGCTTTTGCTGCAGAACACCCGGTCCTTGCGTATTCGGAGTTCCGCCCGGTCGGTGAGATTGAGCGGCGCGAGAAGCGCTTCGAGGTCATCTCGGAGTACCAGCCCTCGGGCGACCAGCCGGCGGCGATCAAGGAGCTGGACGCGCGCCTGCGCCGCGGCGAGGAGGACGTGGTGCTCATGGGCGCCACCGGTACCGGCAAGTCCGCGACGGCGGCCTGGTTGATTGAGAAGCAGCAGCGCCCGACGCTGGTCATGGCACCCAACAAGACGCTGGCCGCCCAGCTGGCGAATGAGTTGCGCCAGTTGCTGCCCAACAATGCGGTGGAGTACTTCGTCAGTTATTACGACTACTACCAGCCGGAGGCGTACATCGCGCAGACGGACACCTACATCGAGAAGGATTCCTCCATCAACGATGATGTGGAGCGCCTGCGCCACTCCGCCACCTCCGCGCTGCTGTCCCGCCGGGACGTGGTGGTAGTCGCCTCCGTGTCCTGCATCTACGGCCTGGGTACGCCGCAGAGCTACCTGGACCGCTCCATCGTCCTGCAGGTCGGGGAGGAGGTGGAGCGGGACCGCTTCCTGCGGCTGCTGGTGGACGTGCAGTATGAGCGCAACGACATCGATTTCAAGCGAGGCACCTTCCGCGTCAAGGGCGACACCGTGGACATCATCCCGGCCTACGAGGAGGTGGCGGTACGCGTGGAATTCTTTGGCGATGAGGTGGACGCGCTGTACTACATCCACCCCCTTACCGGCGACGTGATTAGCCAGGAGGATGAAGTCCGCATCTTTCCGGCCACCCACTACGTGGCAACGGATGACCGCATGGCCCGCGCAATCGAGGACATCAAGCTGGAGCTGGTAGATCGGCTGGAGGAGCTGGAGAACCGCGGCAAGTTGTTGGAGGCGCAGCGCCTGCGCATGCGCACGGAGTATGACCTGGAGATGATCCAGCAGGTGGGCTTCTGCTCCGGCATCGAGAACTACTCGCGCCACATGGACGGCCGCCCGGCGGGCTCCGCCCCGGCAACGCTCATCGACTACTTCCCCGAGGACTTCCTCACCATCATCGATGAGTCCCACGTCACCGTTCCGCAGATCGGCGGCATGTACGAGGGCGACATGAGCCGCAAGCGGAATCTGGTGGAGTTCGGGTTCCGCCTGCCAAGCGCGGTGGATAACCGCCCGCTGACGTTCGACGAGTTCGAGGCGCGGGTCGGCCAGACCGTCTACATGTCCGCGACACCGGGCGATTACGAGCTGGAGGCGGCCGGCGGCGAGTTCGTGGAGCAGGTGATCCGCCCGACGGGTCTGGTGGACCCGAAGGTGACCGTGAAGCCCACGAAGGGCCAGATCGACGATCTCATCCACGAGATCCGCCAGCGCACCGAGAAGGATGAGCGCGTCCTAGTCACCACCTTGACCAAGCGGATGGCGGAGGACTTGACGGATTACCTGCTGGATAACGGCATCAAGGTGCGCTACCTCCACTCGGACATCGACACGCTGCAGCGCGTGGAGCTGCTGCGCCAGCTCCGCCTCGGCGAATTCGACGTGCTGGTGGGCATCAACCTCCTGCGTGAGGGCCTCGACCTGCCGGAGGTATCGCTGGTGGCAATCTTGGACGCGGACAAGGAGGGATTCCTCCGTTCCACCAAGTCGCTCATCCAGACCATCGGCCGCGCGGCTCGCAACGTTTCCGGCGAGGTGATCATGTACGCGGACCAGATCACCGAATCCATGCAGGAGGCGATTGAAGAGACGGAGCGCCGCCGGGAGAAGCAGATCGCCTACAACACTGAGCACGGCATAGACCCGCAGCCGCTGCGCAAGGCCATCGCGGACATCCTGGATCAGGTGTACGAGAACAGCGATGATCCTTCGAAGACCGGGGGCGAAGCTGCGATCGTCGATAAGCCGGACGTGTCCCGGATGGCTTCGGACGAGGTGCAGGTGCTTATCGACGATCTTACGAAGCAAATGGGCGAAGCCGCCCGCGAGCTGAAGTTTGAGCTGGCCGGCAGGCTACGTGATGAGATCGCGGACTTGCGCAAAGAGCTCCGTGGTATGAAAGAGACTGGCAATTAAGCTGGCCAGGCAACAGAAAAGAGATTGACAGCATGCACGCGTACACATCAATCGCAGTGGGCACCGACGGCTCCGAGACCTCCCTGGTGGCTGTGCGCACCGCGGCCAGCCTTGCCAGGGTGTACGGCGCGAAGTTGACCATTATCTGCGCGCACTACTCCGCTTCCGGCTCCATGCTCAACTCCACCAATGCCGAGCTGACTGCGTTGGACACCGTCACCGAAACCGGTTCCCAGGAGGTGCTGGCGCTGGCACGCCAGATCGCCGAGGAGGAGCAGGCGCAGGACATCACCCTGATCTCCCGCGGGGGCCAGCCGGCGAACGTGCTGGTGGAGTCCGTCCAGGAGTTCAACGTGGACCTGCTTGTGGTGGGCAACAAGGGCATGCGCAGCCTCGCTGGCCGTGTCTTCGGCAACATCCCGGGCAGCGTGGCCAAGAAGGCGCCGGTGGACGTGATGCTGGTGGATACCCGAACGGACGGCCACAGCTAACCCGCATTCCGTCTTTTCGCACTACGGACTACACTAAGGCGTAATTCACCCTCACCCCGAAAGGTTAGAGAACACTCAATGGGTAACTACTACAACACCATCGTCGTCGGCTCGGACGGTTCGAAGTCTTCCCTCCTCGCCGTGGAGCGGGCAGCGAAGATGGCCGTGGCATTCGATGCCACCCTGGTGATTGGCACCGCCTACTACCGCTCTGAGGAGGACGCATCCAAGGCACTGCGCCAGGATTCCGTGACCATCCTGGGCGATGATCAGGCGCTGAAGAACCTCGAGGCAGCTGCAGAGCACGCACGCCAGGCTGGCGCGAAGGATGTGCAGACTGCAACCCGCCCGGGTACCCCGGTTGAGGCCCTGATGGCCATTGTGAACGACAACAACGCTGAGCTGCTGGTTGTGGGTAACCGCGGCATCAACTCTCTCACCGGCCGCCTGCTCGGCTCCGTGCCGGCGGACGTTGCACGTCAGTCTGACTGTGACGTGATGATTGTTCACACCGTGAACTAAACCGTCCGAGAGCTGGTGCTAGAGCTCCAGCTCTCCAATCACCGACAGGGTCTGCGTGGCCCGGGTGACAGCAACGTACAGGTCTTGCCACCCTTGTGGCGAGGCCTTTACTATTTCCGCCGGCTCCACCACAATCACATGGTCAAACTCCAAGCCCTTCATCTCGCTCACGTTCTCGGCGGAGATGACAGCGGTGAGGCGCTCGCCGGCATCGCCTGCATCATCCGCATCGCCCGCTCGCAGCGCCTCCTGCACGTCCGCCGGGTCCGTGCCCTCCGGGTAGTGCCGGACTTCCGCGCCGGAGCGGATGCTTATCGACGTCCCTTTGCCGCCCTCAATGTACCCAAGCACCCGTTCGGCGTACGCCATGATTTCCGCCGGCGTGCGGTAGTTCACCGTGAGCTCGTGCAGGCGGAAACGCTGGCCCACAAAGGGGGCGAGTGTCACTGACCAGTCGTCGGTGCCCGCCGGGGAGGAGGTCTGTGCGGTATCTCCGACCAACGTCATCCAACGTGACGGGCAGCGGCGAAACACCATCCGCCACTCCATGGGCGAGAGCTCCTGGGCCTCATCCACAATCACGTGACCGTATGCCCACGCCTGGTCGGCGCGTGCGCGCTCCGCGGTGGAGCGGTTGTCGCGCACCTGCTGGCGGGCGGCCAGCGTCTCCGGGTCGATCACGTCGGCGGCGGACAAAATCTCCGCCTCGAACTGATCGTCGTCGTTGTCCGTGGCTTCGGAAGAGGCGAGGATGTCCAGCGCGTCCTCCGCCTCCTCCACCTGGCGGCGCCACTCTGCTTCTTCGCGGCGGCGTTCCTCCTTCGGGTCTACGATGCCGATGAGTACCGCTAGCTCATCAACCAGCGCAGTATCCGCGGGAGTAAACGGGCTCCCGGGTTCTCGGTAGAGCGCATTCTGCGTGTACTCGTCGTAGTCCCCGGCTACCTCGGCAATCCTCTCCTTGCTGGTCAGCAGCTCCTCCAAGGTCTCGGTGGGTGAGAGGAGCGGAAAGCAATCGTCGATAAGCGCCAGCACCTGCGGGTGCTCCGCAAGATCGTCGTGGAGCTGATCCACGTCGGCCGCAGAAAGCAGATTCTCCCCGCCCAGCGGGTCTGTGCCGATGCGTTCCGCCAGCGCGCCGGCGAGCAGGCGGGTAACCTCCTCCGCGAACACAGCCTGAGCTGGGTTGTGCGGCTTTCGGGAACGGCGCGCCCTGGTGCGGGCAGCCTTCACCATCGCGGGCGTCGCCTGGATGCTCACGCCGTCGATATCCAGCGGTACAGGCTCGACCGGCACCGTCTCGTGCACCTGCACGGTGCGCTTGAGAATGGTCACCATCTCCTCCGAGCCCTTCACCTCGCGCGCGGCGATGCTCTCGGTGTGAGCGGCGGCGGTGGGGGAGAAGCCCGGTACGAGCTGCTCCAAGGTAGTCAGCACCACGCCGGTCTCGCCCAGTTCCGGCAACACGCGGGAGATGTAGTCCAAAAAGGTGCGGTTCGGGCCGACAATCAGCACACCGGTGCGGGAGAGTTGCTCGCGCCAGGTGTACAGCAGGTAGGCGACGCGATGCAGGGCGACGGCCGTTTTACCGGTGCCGGGTCCGCCCTGCACCACCATGACCCCACGCGTGGGGTCGCGGATGATCTCGTCCTGCTCGCGCTGGATCGTCTCCACGATGGACTGCATGTGGCCGGTGCGCGCGGCGTTCATTGCCCGGCGCAACGCGGCCTCAGAACCTACGTTCGCGCTTTCTTCTGCGGTCACCGCGCCAGACAGCACCTCATCATCCACCGCGGTCACCCGGCGGCCGCGCATGCGGATGTTGCTGCGCGTGGCCACGCCTTCTGGGTGCGCGGTGGTAGCCAGGTAGAACGGGCGGGCCTGCGGCGCGCGCCAATCCAAGAGCAGCGTGCGGTAATGGTCCGCGCGGTCATCAATACCCAGGCGGCCAACGTAGCGGCGATCCAAATCCTCCCGGCCGGGCACCGGGTTATCGGCATCCGCGTCCTCCACGTCAACGCGGCCGAAGACCAATCCCACCTCAGCCACACCGAGCTGATCCAGCTTTGCGTTCAGCGCGTGGTACTCCGTCTCGCGGCGCACCAGCGCGTCCGCGTCCGGGTTATCAGGGTCCACGTCCGCCTGGACCTCGGCGAGCTTCAGACGCGCCGCGTCCACCTCTTGCCGTAGGTGCCCAAAGAGCACGTCTACATACGCCTGCTCTTCTGCAACCCTGTTGTCCTTGTGGGGGTTGGTCACCCGCTGTGCCTCCTCACGTTGCGTTTGCCACCAGGATGGTGGCACTCATGAAGAAACGGCCCCAGCCCCCGGACTATTCCTTGGAATTGCCGCGGGGCGGGGCCGTGTGCGTTACCGGCGTTTAGCCGAGCTTCTTCTGCAGCTTCTTCACGGCCTTCTTGGCCTGCTTCTCAGCCTTCTTGGCCTTGCGCTCCCACTTCTTCTTGGTCCACCAAGACGGGGAAGCGTCGAGCTGGTCCCATGCGTGCTGCAGGTTGTCAACGGCATCCTGCGCGCGGTTCTGCAGCTTGGAGGTGGCCTTGTTCACCTTGCGCTGTGCACGGAACTTGTCCAGGCCGGACGGGCCAAGGTCATCCAGGGTGGACTGCAGATCATCCACAACGGAGTTGACCTTGCGCTTGGCCTTGAACTGCTGGAACTTGGACGGGGTGATCTCGTCCCATGCGTCCCCGGCCCAATCCTGCGCGTCACCGATGAAGTTGTTCACCTTGTGCTTCGCCTTGTACTGGTCCAGCTTGGACGGCTTCAGGTCCTGGTAGGTGTCCTGCGCCTGGTCAGCAGCGTCATCCAGCCAGTCACCCGCGTTGGAGAGGAACTTGGAGGTCTGCTTCTTCGCATCGCCCAGGAAGTCCTGCGCGGCATCCCCGGCCTTGTGCGCAGCCTTCTTCCAATCGCCCTTGTTGTCGTCGATGTAGTCGCCGACCTGGTCGGTAGCGTCGGAGAACCAGTTGCCAGCCTTGTTCAGCGCCTTCTCCGTCTCGGACTGGGTAGGCAGCGCCTGCTGCACGTTCTTGCGGGCAACGCGGGCGGCGTTCTGCGCGCGCCACTTCATGTCCGGCTTGCCAGCGGTATCAACGGTAGCCAGGAGCACACCGCCGGTCAGCGCGAGATCAGTCAGCGCTCCGGTGCGGCGGCGTGCCTTCTCGTCAGCGTCATCGGTGGCCCAGAACGCGTTGCGGCCCACCATGGACGCCAGGGAGGAAGCGGTCAGCAGCGCGGCCGCGGTGCGGGGAGCCTTACCAAGAGCGAAGAGGGAGCCTGCAGCAGCCTTCACACCACCGTTAATCTGTGCGGCGGTCTCCGGGTCCTTGGGCAGGAACGCGCGGTACTCGCGCGGCACTGCGGCACGGATCGACTTGAGCACGCCGTCAGCGGACTCCTTGTGGCCCGCCGGGTTGAGAACGGTTTCCACACCGTCGATGACAAACACCGATGCGAGCATCGGGCGGGCAATCTTGCGAATCATGAGCTAACCCATCCTTTTCTTCAATGGTCAAGTTCTACACACCACTGTAGACATTTCCGCCGCCGGTGTGGGCTGGCCTACAGCTACCAGCGCCGCTCCCACCACTCGTCCAGGTTGGGGCGCTCCTTGCCGACGGTCGTAGGAGCCCCGTGACCAGGCCAAATAATGGTCTCGTCCTCGCAGGTGTCGAAAATCTTCGTCTTCACATCGGTGAACAATCGCACGAATTCGCCTTCGGACGCGGTCTTGCCAACACCGCCGGGGAAAAGGGAATCGCCCACAAAGAGATTCAGGGTGTCCTCGATCGTCGCTGCCAGGCACACGCCGCCCGGGGTGTGGCCGCGCAAGATGGCCACCTCCAGGCTGTGGCCGGCGAAGTCGAGGATATCGCCGTCGCGCAGCTCTTGCTCCACGTGTCCCGGGATTGCAGGGGCATCGAGGAACGATGCCCAGTGCGTGGCGTTCGTGGCATCCAGGATGTCTCCTAGCGCCCGAACGTGGTCGAAGTGCCGGTGCGTTGTCAGCACATCGGTGATGGTGACGCCAGCTTCTTCGGCCATCTTGAGAATGGCTGGGGCGTCATCGGCGGCGTCGATAAGCAAGCCCTGCCCCTCGCAAGCCAGCAGGTAGCAGTTGTTGTCCATCTCGGAGACGGAGATGTGGTGCAGCGTGATCTCGGACATGCATGCCAGCGTAAGCGGAATAGTGGCGCGGCGGCGCACGTTGGTAGGTTGGTGGCGGTTTAAGAGAAAGGACCCACGTGGCAGAGTGGCTAACGGTGCGCGGCGCGCGCCAACACAACCTGAAGGGCATTGACATCGAGCTGCCCCGCGACAAGATGGCTGTGTTCACCGGCCTTTCCGGCTCGGGCAAGTCCTCTCTCGCCTTCGACACCATCTTTGCTGAGGGGCAGCGACGCTACGTGGAGTCCCTTTCCTCCTACGCCCGCATGTTCCTGGGGCAGATGGACAAGCCGGACGTGGATTACATCGACGGGTTGAGCCCGGCGGTGTCCATCGACCAAAAGTCCACCAACCGCAACCCGCGTTCCACCGTGGGCACGATCACCGAGATCTACGACTATCTGCGTCTGCTGTACGCGCGTGCCGGCACCCCGCACTGCCCGGTGTGCGACGCGGTGATTGATAGGCAAACGCCGCAGCAGATTGTGGACCAGATTCTGTCCATGGAGGAGCGCACCAAATTCCAGGTGCTTGCCCCGGTGGTGCGCAAACGCAAGGGCGAGTTCCAGGACCTGTTTAAGGATCTCGCCGCGCAGGGTTACTCCCGCGTGAACGTGGACGGGGAGACCTACCAGCTCACGGAACCGCCGGCACTGGAAAAGCAGGTCAAGCACAACATCGACGTGGTGGTGGACCGCCTGACGGTGAAGGCGAGCCAGAAGCAGCGCTTGACGGATTCGGTGGAGACCGCGCTCAAGCTCGCGGACGGCCTTGTGGGCTTCGACTTCGTGGACCTGGAGGCGGACGATCCTGAGCGGGTGCAGATCTTCTCTGAGAAGATGGCCTGCCCGAACGGCCACAAGCTGGACGTGGAGGAGTATGAGCCGCGTGCGTTCTCCTTCAACTCTCCGTTCGGTGCGTGCCCGGCGTGCGACGGCCTTGGCGTGCGCAAAGAGATTGACATCGACCTGGTGATTCCGGATCCGGACGCCCCGGCGGTGGACGCGTTCCAGATCTGGAACTCCAGCCCTAACAAGGGCTACTTCACCAAGTTGATCGAAGCGCTGGCGAAAGAGGAGGGCTTTGACGCGCACGCGCCGTTTAGCTCGCTGACCAAGACGCAGCAGAAGCACCTTGTCCACGGCTCCAGCACCACCGTGAGCGTTCGCTACAAGAACCGCTACGGCCGCCAACGTTCCTTCAGCGCTGCGTATGAGGGCGTGATTGGCTACCTCGAGCGCAAGATGGAGCAGGCGGAGACGGACACGCAAAAGGAGCGCCTGCTGGCGTACACCCGGGAGATCCCGTGCCCGACCTGTGACGGCACCCGCCTGAAGCCGGAGATACTGGCCGTGCGGCTGGATTCCACCACGCACGGTGAGAAGTCCATCGCAGGGCTGACGGAGCTGTCCATCGAGGACGCTAGCGAGTACCTGGACAACCTGGTGTTGGGCTACCGGGAGGAAATGATTGCTGGTGCCGTACTGCGGGAGATTCAGGCGCGCCTGCACTTTCTTATCGACGTCGGTTTGAACTACCTCACCCTCGCCCGCTCCGCGGGAACGCTCTCCGGCGGCGAGGCGCAGCGCATTCGTTTGGCCACGCAGATTGGGTCCGGCCTGGCGGGTGTCCTGTACGTGTTGGATGAGCCGTCCATCGGCCTGCACCAGCGCGACAATCAGCGTTTGATTGGCACCCTGAAGAAGCTGCGCGACCTGGGCAACACCCTGGTTGTGGTGGAGCACGATGAGGACACGATCCGCGAGGCAGACTGGCTCATCGACATCGGACCCAAGGCCGGCGAGTACGGCGGCCAAGTGGTGTACCAGGGCGAGCCGAAGGGCATTCTCAAGGCCAAGGATTCGCTGACCGGCGACTACCTCTCCGGCCGCAAAGCCATTGAGGTGCCCGAGTCGCGTCGGCCGATCGACCCGGAGCGGAAGCTGCGCGTAGTTGGTGCGCGCGAGAACAACTTGGACAACGTCGATGTGGATATCCCGCTGGGTGTGCTTGTGGCCGTGACCGGCGTGTCCGGCTCCGGCAAGTCCACCCTGGTGAACCAGATCCTCGCACGCACACTGCAAAACCAGCTCAACGGCGCGCGGCAGGTCCCGGGTCGCGTGAAGCGCGTGGAGGGTCTGGAGCATCTGGACAAGCTTGTGCAGGTGGACCAGAGCCCGATCGGGCGCACACCGCGTTCCAACCCTGCGACGTATACCGGTGTCTTTGACAAGATCCGCAATCTCTTCGCCGAGACGCAGGAGGCGAAGGTGCGCGGCTACAAGGCCGGCCGCTTCTCCTTCAACGTCAAGGGCGGACGTTGCGAAGCCTGCCGCGGCGACGGCACGATCAAGATCGAGATGAACTTCCTCCCGGACGTGTACGTCCCGTGCGAGGTGTGCGGCGGCGCGCGCTACAACCGCGAAACGCTGGAGGTCCGGTACAAGGGCAAGAACATCGCCGAGGTGCTGGACATGCCCATCTCTCAGGCGGCCGAGTTCTTCGAACCGATCACCTCGATCCACCGCTACTTGCAAACGCTTGTCGACGTCGGCTTGGGCTACGTCCGTCTGGGCCAATCCGCCACCACGCTGTCCGGTGGCGAGGCGCAGCGCGTGAAGCTCGCGTCCGAGCTGCAGAAGCGTTCCAACGGCCGCACGATCTACATCCTGGACGAGCCGACCACTGGCCTGCACTTCGAGGACATCCGCAAACTCATGTTGGTGCTCAACGGCCTAGTAGAGAAGGGCAACACCGTCCTTGTCATCGAGCACAACTTGGATGTGATCAAGTCCGCGGACTGGATCATCGACATGGGTCCGGAGGGCGGTTCCGGCGGCGGTACCGTCGTTGCGCAAGGCACTCCGGAGGATGTTGCCAAGGTGGAAGGTTCCTTCACCGGGCAGTTCCTGTCGGAGGTGCTGCAGCGCTAGGTCCGCCCCGCTGCGGTGCGGGATTTGGAGTTGAGGCGGAAGTGGTGGTACATTTCCCTGCACACCGCCCAGTGCGCCTGACTTAGGCGTGCGGGCCGCAAGTGGAGTGAATCCCACCCCAAGCCGCCGGAGTTGCAGAACCCGGTTGGATACGGGTCAACGGTGTTGGAACCGCACGGAATGTGCGTCTTCCGATACTAGGACGAACTCCCGCCACCTCCTCTCGGGTGAGCGGGATTTTTGTGTGGGGGTAGCACTACAAGCGGACCGGGAGCGGGCAACATTGTTTCCCTTCGTCTCAAGGAGTTCTCATCAGCGCTGAAGCTCGGATCAACGAACGCATCCGTGTTCCGGAAGTTCGTCTCGTCGGCCCGTCCGGCGAGCAGGTGGGCATTGTCCGTACGGATGATGCTCGCAAACTGGCATACGAAGCCGATCTCGACTTGGTCGAGGTTGCGCCGAACGCCAAGCCGCCCGTGTGCAAGATCATGGATTACGGCAAATTCAAGTACGAGCAGGACCAGAAGGCCCGCGAGGCCCGCAAGAACCAGCAGCAGACCGTGGTCAAGGAACAGAAGTTCCGCCCGAAGATCGATGAGCACGACTACCAGACGAAGAAGGCCAATGTTGAGCGCTTCCTAGAGAAGGGCAACAAGGTCAAAGTCACCATCATGTTCCGCGGCCGCGAGCAGTCGCGTCCGGAGCTCGGCTACCGCCTCCTGGAGCGTCTCGCAGACGACATCGGGGAACTCGGCGTGGTGGAGTCCCGTCCGAAGCAGGACGGCCGCAACATGACCATGGTGTTCGGACCGGCTCGCAAGGGCAAGAAGTAAACGTTCACAACTCTGAAGGGCTTTGAAAATGAAGCAGAAGACCCACAAGGGCACCGCGAAGCGCATCAAGGTCAACGGTGCAGGCAAGCTGCGCCGCGAGCAGGCCGGTAAGCGCCACCTCAACGAGAAGCTCTCGTCCAAGCGTCGCCGCAAGCTCTCCGGCACCACCGATGTCGCTCCGGCTGACGTCAAGCGCGCGAAGCGCCTCCTCGGCATGTCCTAAGCACTGCCTGATCCCTACAAACCTAGAACGATAAGGAAGTAAAGACTCATGGCACGTGTCAAGCGTTCAGTCAACGCCAAGAAGAAGCGTCGCGCGATTCTGAAGTCCGCGAAGGGCTACCGCGGCCAGCGCTCCCGCCTGTACCGCAAGGCCAAGGAGCAGTGGCTGCACTCCCAGACCTACGCTTACCGCGACCGCCGCAAGCGCAAGAGCGAGTTCCGTAAGCTGTGGATCCAGCGCATCAACGCCGCTGCCCGCATGAACGACATCACCTACAACCGCCTCATCCACGGCCTGAAGCTGGCCGAGGTCGAGGTTGACCGCAAGATCCTCGCCGATCTGGCCGTGAACGACTTCGCTGCGTTCTCCGCGCTGTGCGAGGTTGCCAAGAACGCCCTCCCGGAGGACGTCAACGCACCGAAGGTTGCCGCCTAAGCGCTCGTTCGTTAACTGACGCCCCGCGTGCCCGGTTTCTCACCGCGGCCGCGGGGCGTTCGTCTTTTTCGGGGTTAGTCTTCCCAAGGGTTGACCAGGCGGAGATTGAGTTCGTCGAAATCGCTGGTATTGCGCGTGAACAGTGTTGCATCATGAGCAATGCATGTTGCTGCGATGATGGCATCTGGGTAGCTTATGGGTCGCCCAATTGCCTTTCGATGGGCACGCACGTCGCCAAAGATCCGGGCTTCCTCGGCGCCAAAGGGGAGAACGTGTTCTGGCGGCATGAGCTCCAACCAGGTGGTAAAGCTCTGTTCGAGAGCGGTGCGTCTTCGACCAGGTTTGAGATACGCGATTCCCTGCCATATCTCACCGAGCGTCATTGTGCACAGTGCGGCCAGCCCGGGGGTGTCTCTCATGGACCTCTCAATCGAAACGCGGACCCTAGGGTCCGGATCCGACTTGAGAAACTCGGAGACTACGTTTGTGTCCCAAATGATCACGAGAAGTCAACTTTCCGCTCATCAATGACTCGATCGGGAAGCTCCAAATCAACGCTGGCATCAGCTCGGGAGACCAGCTGATGCAGTTCTTCGAGGGGATTGGTAGGCGCCACGGCGCGGTGCAGGATGTCCCGCACCTCGGCTTCCATGGATCGCCCCTGTAGTCGGGCGCGCTCCGCCAGAGCTTCTTTTACCCGTTCATCCAAGTTACGCACAATGAGTGAAGCCATCGGGCACCTCCTCGGTTTGATATCCCTACGCTAGCGCCATGCTAGGGGCCTGCTGCAGGGGAGTCAACACCCACTTGATTACGCTGGCGGCATGCCCCTCGATTTCAACGAACCGTTTACCGAGCGCACGCCCCGCGTAGTCAATGCTGCGAAACTGAAACGTGCGGCCGGTCGCAAGAAGGCGAAGGCGTTCCTCGCGGAGGGGGAGAACGCTGTTGAGGCCGCGGTAGCCACGGGTGCCGCCACCGACCTCTTTGTCACGGAGGAAGCCGCCGAGCGCTTCGAGGAGATCGTCCGCGCGGCCGGCTACATGAACGTATACACGCACGCGATCACAGAAAAGGCTGCAGACCACCTCGCGGACGCGGTGACCAGCACCGGCATTTTCGCCGTCTGCCGCCCCGTCCTCTGGACCGTCCCCGCGATTCTGAAGGGCAACCCGAAGCTGGTCGCGGTGTGCGTGGAAACGAATGACCCGGGCAACGCCGGCACCATCATCCGCATCGCGGACGCCGTAGGCGCGGACGCTGTCATCTTCGCCGGCGACACCGTCGACCCTGAGTCTCCCAAGGTCGTCCGCTCCACCGCAGGCTCGCTCTTCCACATCCCAGTCGCCCGGGATCGCGACATCCGCAGGGTCATCGGCCAGCTTCAGGGCGCAGGCTTATCGACGTTCGCTACAACCATGCACGGCGAACTCAACCTCGCCCAGCCAGGTGATGCCCTTGCCCAGCCCACGGCGTGGCTATTCGGCAACGAGGCGCACGGTCTCGGCGAGGAACTCTTGGATTCCGCCGATCACCGCGTCTCCATCCCGATTCGGGGGAGCGCCGAGTCGTTGAACCTAGCTACCGCCGCGAGTATCTGTCTCTGGGAATCCTCCAAAGCGCTCGGGGAGCACGAGGCTTGAGATAGTCCAACCAGTGCCCGGGTAGGTGGTTGGCATGGTCTCGTTGAGGCAGTCTTCGGTGGTCCTGTCTTCGGTGCCTCGTTTGAGGAATAACCCGTTTGCGTCAGCGAGCGATTGGATCATCCGCTCCTCGTCGTCGCCAAGGCCGTAGAACACCACGGTGAAGTCTTCCCGCAGCTCGATGAGGATGTTCTTGCTCTCGATAAAAACGTAGGTGGTCGTGAGGAGCTCGCTTTTGAGCGTGTCACGGATTAGGCGGTCGACATCCTTTGCCGAGGATTCGAGGCCTTTCTCGCTCTCGAGGATGACTGTCGGGTACTGGTCTCGCTTGTGCCAGTATCCGGGCACGATGTCGATGTAATCCGCCCACGTGTATGCCGCCGTGAGCACGATGAACGCGTACCGGTCGATGAAGCGCGGCATGTAGTTGCGCTCCACGTGGAAGTAGTAGTGGAGGAAGGACTCGCTCATCCCGCGGAAGGGCACCACATCAAGTGTGTGGGCCGTGGGATCGCAGTACAGCCGCGCGATCTTGTCCCACCGCTCCTCAGGCAGCCGCTCGTCCCGCAGTTGCTGAAGCTTCTTGCGCCGCTTCTTGCCTAGCTTCTGCCTGCTCAGGTTGCTCTTGCCCATGCCTTCGAACGGTACCGGCTAGTCGAGCCAAGGGTTGAAGAGGTTGACACCGGTGTGCTCGAAATCCTTGGTGTTGCCCGTGTATAGCGTCGCCTTGTGAAACTCGCTGACTGCCGCAATCGCAGCATCAGCGAATGTGATGGGGCGGTCCATGATTCTGCGCGCTGATCGGATTCGCCCGAATGCCTCCGCGGCATTTCCATCGAACGGAAGAATGAGCTCGGATCCGAGCATTTCTGCCCAAACGCTGATCACTTCTTCAAGAGATTCTCTGCGCCGCCCATGGGGGAGAAGTTCAACACCGTAGCGCAGCTCCGCCAAAGTGATCGAGGTGATGCACACCTGATCGGCAGCGGCAGCAACCCTTCTTGCCACCTTCCCATCCGGGTTGGCAATCAAGTCTGAGATCACGTTCGTGTCGAGAATGATCACGAGAACGGCACCCGGTCATCATCGTATTCCCGTGCTGGAATAGTGAGTTCGGGGAATCCTCCTGTTTCCGACAGTGCATCGAGTAGTGCCTGACCCGCGTTCCGATCTCCCACGGACTCAGACAGAATCCGTCGCACCTCAGCTTCCATTGAGACACCATTCTGACGTGCGCGTTCGGCCAACTTGGCCTTTACGCCGTCATCCAAGTTTCGCACGATGATGGATGCCACGTTAGTTACCTCCTGCATCACAACAATGGTGGTAGATATCGCGACGATATCAGTTTGTGAGGTGTCAAACCGTCTTCACCTTAGATTGCCCGCTGCCAACGGCCCGAGGTAAGTACTGTCAGTACCGGTGAGCGAGGGATAGGTCAATCAAGCCAGTCCTCGAAGCCGACGGGCCCGGACCTCGCGGGTATGCTTGTCTGCGTTTTGAGATGCCGCCGATGAGGAAAGGTGCGGGTGTGCAGTGAGCACCGAAAACCCCGAAATTGAACTGACTGAGGAGAGCCTGAACCGGGCTGCAGACAAAGCCATTGCGGCGTTCGAAGCGGCTGCAGATCTTGCTGCGCTCGAGGAGGCGCACCGCGCCCACCTCGGCGAGAAATCCCCGATTTCCCTGGCGCGCCGCTCACTCGGCCAGCTGCCGAAGGATCAGCGCAAGGACGCCGGCCGCTTCGTCAACGTCGCCCGCGGCAAGGCAGAGAAGTCCTTCTCCCAACTTCGAGCGGTGCGAGAAGTTGAACACCGTGAGCGCCAGCTGCGCGAGGAGACCGTGGACGTCACTCTGCCTACCGCCCGCGCACAGGCGGGCGCGATGCACCCGATCACTGCGCTTTCGGAGCAGATCGCCGACATTTTCATCGGCATGGGCTGGGAGGTCGCCGAAGGCCCGGAGGTAGAGGCGGAGTACTTCAACTTCGACGCTTTGAACTTCATCCCGGATCACCCGGCCCGTACCCTGCAGGACACCTTCTACATCGGCGAGGAGGGCTCCAAGCAGGTACTTCGCACCCACACCTCCCCGGTGCAGGTGCGCACCATGCTGGAGCGCGATGTGCCGATCTACATCGCCTGCCCCGGCCGCGTGTTCCGCACTGATGAGCTGGATGCCACGCACACCCCGGTGTTCCACCAGGTGGAGGGCTTGGCAGTGGATAAGGGGCTGTCCATGGCGCACCTCAAGGGCACCCTGGATCACCTAGCCAAGACGCTCTTCGGCCCGGAGACCAAGACCCGCATGCGCACCAACTACTTCCCGTTCACGGAGCCGTCGGCCGAGGTGGATGTGTGGTTCCCGAACAAGAAGGGCGGCGCCGGCTGGATCGAGTGGGGCGGCTGCGGCATGGTCAACCCGAACGTGCTGCGCGCCGTGGGCGTGGACCCGGAGGTGTACACCGGTTTCGCGTTCGGCATGGGGCTTGAGCGCACGCTGCAGTTCCGCAACGGCCTGACGGACATGCGCGACATGGTCGAGGGCGATGTCCGCTTCACCATCCCGTTCGGCATCCAGGCATAAGGGCAGGAGAGAGAGAACATGCTGATTTCAAAGAACTGGATCACTGACCTGCTCAATGGCGCGGGCAACAGCTTCAACCCGACGGACGAGGAGCTGGATGCCGGCTTCGTGCGCGTCGGCTTCGAAACTGAGGGCTACCAGCCGCTGCCGGAAACCACCGGCCCGCTGGTTATCGGCCGCGTGCTGGAGATTGAGGAGCTCGAGGGCTTCAAAAAGCCGATCCGCTACTGCCAGGTTGACGTCGGCCAGGCGAACGGCACCGGCGAACCGCAGGGGATCATCTGCGGTGCCCGCAACTTCCAAGAGGGCGACACCGTGATCGTCTCCCTCCCGGGCGCTGTCCTCCCGGGCGGGTTCGAGATCGCCGCGCGTGAGACGTACGGCCACATCTCCAACGGCATGATGGCCTCCGCCGCGGAGCTCGGGCTCACTGCGAAGAGCGAGGGCATTATCACGCTTGCCGACGCTTCCGTGCAAGCCTCCGGGCTCGAACCCGGCCAGGATGCCCGCGAGGTGCTCGGCTCCGACGACACTGTCTTCGAGGTCAACATCACCCCGGATCGCGGCTACGCGCTGTCCGCACGCGGCCTGACTCGCGAGATCGCCTCCGCGTTCGGTCTCGACTTCACCGATGTTGTTGAAGACCCCTCCGTTGCTGGGGTGGACGTGAGCAAGGTGCCGTCGATAAGCGGGGAGCTCCTGCCCATCACCCTGGAGCCGTCCACGAAGGCGAAGCGCTTCGGCCTGCGCAAGGTTGAGGGGATCGACCCGAAGGCGCAGGCACCGTTCTGGATGCAGCGCGCGCTGATGCTGTCCGGCATCCGCTCCGTGAACGCGGCGACGGACGTGACAAACTTCGTGATGCTGCTGACGGGCCAGCCGATGCACGCGTTCGACGCGGACAAGATTGCCGGCGGCCTGCGCGTGCACAACGCGCAAGGCGGCGAGGAGTTTGAGACGCTGGACCACACCAAGCGCACCCTGCTGCCGACGGATGTGGTGATCTCGGACGACAACGGCATCCAGTCCCTCGCTGGTGTCATGGGCGGCACCACCTCAGAAATCTCGGATGAGACGGTGAACGTTTACTTCGAGGCCGCGACGTGGGATGAGCTGACCGTGGCCAAGACGGCGCGCCACCACAAGCTCTCCTCGGAGGCGTCGCGCCGCTTCGAGCGCGGCGTGGACCCGGCAATCGTCGAGGCATCGCTGGATATCGCGTGCGCACTGCTTGTCGGCGCCGCCGGGGGCACCATCTCGCCGCAGGCCACCATCGTGGGTGAGGTGCCGGCGCGCGAGGCGATTGAGCTGCGCGCGGGCCGCGCCGGCGAGCTGATCGGCGTGGAGTACGCGACCGAGACCGTGATCAAGCGGCTGGAAGAGGTCGGCTGCACCGTTGAGCGCGGCGATGCGCAGGCTGGTGCGGACGAGGTCCTGCGCGTGACCCCGCCGACCTGGCGCGGCGATCTCACTGTGCCGGTGGAGCTGATCGAAGAGGTCGTGCGCCTCGAGGGCTTGGACGACATCCCGTCTGTCCTGCCCACGCCGGTTGGCGGCCGGGGCTTGAGCCCGCTGCAGCGCCGCCGCCGCGCGGTGACGCACGCGCTGGCGTACTCCGGGTACGCGGAGATCATCCCCACGCCGTTTATAAAGAACACCACCTTTGATACCTGGGGCCTGGAGGCGGAGGACCCGCGCCGCAACACCGTGAAGGTGCAGAACCCGCTGGACGCGGACTACAGCATTTTGGCCACCACGCTGCTGCCGTCCATGCTGGAGGCCATCGGTCGAAACGTTGCTCGCGGCCGCCACGATCTGGCGATCTACTCGGTTGCGCAGACATCTGTGAAGCGCGCAGATGTCTCCCCGCTGCCAAGCGTGGCCGCGCGCCCGGATGAGGCGACGCTGGCGGAGCTCATTGATTCCCTCCCGGAGCAGCACTTGCACGCAGCCACCGTGGCGGTGGGGCAGCAGGAGCTGGACGGCCCGTTTGGCAAGGGCCGCGACTACACCTGGGCGGATGCGATTCAGTCCGCACGCGTGGCCGCTGCGGCCGCCGGTGTGGCCCTAGACGTTGCAGCCGCGCAGCAACTGCCGTGGCACCCGGGCCGCTGTGCCGCGCTGACTGTGACAACCGCAGAAGGCGAGAAGATCATTGTTGGCTATGCGGGCGAGCTACACCCGCAGGTGCTGGAGGCCCTGGACCTTCCGGCCCGCACCTGCGCAATGGAGCTGGACCTTACCGCGCTGCCGTTCAACCAGGTGCTGCCTGCGCCAATGCTGTCTTCCTTCCCGGCAGTGAACCAGGACATCGCGCTTGTGGTGGAAGAGGACGTCCCGGCCGAGGCCGTGCGCCGCACCATCGAGTCCGCCGCCGGCGAGCTGCTGGAGAGCGTGGCACTGTTCGACGTGTATCGCTCGGAGCAGCTGGGTGAAGGGAAGAAGTCGCTCGCATTCGGCCTGGTGTTCCGCGCTGGGGATAAGACCCTCACTGAAGACGAAGCCTCCGAGGCCCGTCTGCGCGCCGCGGAAGCTGCCGCGAAGGAGCACAACGCGACGATGCGAGGGTAACGAATAGTTTGCGGCAAGATGCATAATCTGCTACGTTTGCCGTTATGACTATTTCCGTTGCGGTTGCCGGGGCGACCGGGTACGCGGGTGGAGAAATTCTCCGCCTCCTGCTCAGTCACCCGGCTTTTGTGGCTGGTGAGCTAGAAATTGGAGCGCTGACCGGCAACTCTAGCGCTGGTCTTCGCTTCGGGCGGCTTGTGCCTCACCTCCCGCAGTTGGCGGACAGGGTGGTGGAGGAAACGGACGTCGACACGCTGGCAAAGCACGACGTGGTGTTCCTTGGCCTCCCGCACGGGTACTCTGCCGCGATTGCCGCCGCGTTGCCGGAGGAAACCCTGGTGATTGACTGCGGGGCAGACTTCCGCCTGCGCAGCGCGCGGGAGTGGGAGAACTACTACTACTCCCCGCACGCCGGTACCTGGCCGTACGGAATCCCGGAGATGCCGGGTCACCGCGAGCAGATCGCGAACGCTCGGCGCATCGCGGTGCCGGGTTGCTTTCCGACGGGGGCTACGCTGGCCGCCCTGCCCGCAGTCAAGGCCGGTGTTGTGAAGCCTGATCTGCGGGTGGTGTCCGTGACCGGTGTCTCGGGTGCGGGGAAGAAGGCGTCGGTAGGCATGCTCGGCTCCGAAACCATGGGGTCACTGAGGGCGTACAACACCGCTGGTAGGCACCGCCACACTCCGGAGATTGCGCAGAACATCTCCGAGGTGACCAACAAAGAAGTCACCGTGAGCTTCACGCCGGTGCTGGCGCCGCTGCCGCGCGGCATCCTCACCACCGTCACCGCGCCGATTGCGGACGACGTTCGCGTGGCCAAAATCGACTCGCAGCTGCGCGGCGCGTACGAAGAGATGTACGGGGACGAGCCGTTCATCTGGCTCCTGCCGGAGGATGAGCTACCGGAGACGCAAAACGTTGTCGGCTCCAACATGTGCCACATCCAGGCCGAGATCGACCTGCACGCTGGCGTGGTGCTGATGACCTCTGCGATTGACAACCTGACCAAGGGCACGGGCGGCGCTGCGGTCCAGTGCATGAACATCGCGCTTGGTTTTGAAGAGACCGCCGGCCTGCCCCGCCAGGGCGTGGCCCCGTAAGGAGGAGTTGGAATGACTGGAAGTGTAACTGCGCCGCAGGGTTTCGCCGCTGCGGGCCACACCGCCGGCATCAAGCCGTCCGGCAAGCCGGATATGGCGCTGGTGCTCAACGAGGGCCCGGAGTTCAACGCCGCCGCGGTGTTCACCCGCAACAAGGTGTTCGCCTCCCCGGTGAAAATCAGCCGCGAGGCTGTGGCGAACGGCCAGCTCAAAGCCGTGCTGTTCAACTCCGGCAATGCGAACGCCTGCAACGGCGCGCAGGGCGACGCGGATGCGCGCGAGGCCCAGGCGCTGGCAGCGGAGAAGCTCGGCGTGGACGCCGGCGATGTGGCCGTGTGCTCCACCGGCTTGATCGGCGAGCTGCTGCCCATGGACAAGATCAGGGCTGGCGTAGAGGCGGTGGCCGGCGGGCTGGGAAGCGACGCCGCCCATGGTGCCGCCGCGGCGGAGGCGATCTTGACCACGGATACCGTGGCCAAGGAAGCCAAGGTGGAGCGAGATGGATGGACCGTCGGCGCGATGGGCAAGGGCGTGGGCATGATGGCGCCGTCGCTGGCCACGATGC
Organism: Corynebacterium sp. CNCTC7651; assembly: GCF_021496665.1. NCBI lineage: Bacteria > Bacillati > Actinomycetota > Actinomycetes > Mycobacteriales > Corynebacteriaceae > Corynebacterium > Corynebacterium sp. CNCTC7651. The sequence goes on from NZ_CP071246.1 coordinate 1,034,857, forward strand.
TTGTGGTGATCACTACGGATGCGTCGGCAAGCAAGGATGCTCTCGACGCCGCCCTGCGCAAGGCCACGGCGGTGACCTTTGACACCTTGGACATCGATGGGTCTACCTCCACCAATGACACGGTGATTGTCCTGGCCAACGGCGCCAGCGGCCTGACCCCCGCGCAGGAAGAGCTGGATGAGGCGATCCACGCGGTATGCGCCGACTTGGCCGCCCAGATGCAGGCAGATGCGGAGGGCGTGACCAAGCGCGTCACCATCACCGTCACCGGCACTGCGGATGATGCGCAGGCGCTTAACGCCGCCCGCACCATCGGCCGCGACAACCTGTTCAAGTGCGCCATGTTCGGCTCGGATCCGAACTGGGGCCGCACCCTCGCGGCCGTGGGCATGGCGGATGCGGAGATGGATGCGGAGAACATCTCGGTGAGCTTCAACGGCCAGCCGGTGTGCGAGCGCTCGGCGGGCACGCCGGGCGCCCGCGAGGTGGACCTTTCCGGTGAAGATATCGCCGTGGAGGTGGATTTGGGCACCGGCGGGCCGGGCAAGGCCACCGTGCGCACCACCGACCTGTCGCACGCCTACGTGGAGATCAACTCCGCCTACAGCACCTAAAGAAAGAACCGACACATGGATGTAGAAGCGATCAGCGCGAACCTGAGTAATGAGGCCCGCGCCCACGTGCTCGCGGAAGCGCTGCCGTGGCTGCAGCACTACCGCGACAAGATTGTGGTGGTGAAGTACGGCGGCAACGCGATGATCGATGAGGACCTCAAGGCCGCCTTCGCCGCGGACATGGTGTTCCTGCGCACTGTCGGCGCGAAGCCTGTGGTGGTGCACGGCGGCGGCCCGCAGATCTCCGCGATGATGAAGCGCCTGGGCCTTGACGGAGGCGAATTTGTCGGCGGCTTCCGTGTGACCACGCCGGAAATCCTGGACGTGGTGCGCATGGTGCTCTTTGGCCAAGTGGGACGCGATTTGCTGGGGAAAATCAACTCCCACGGCCCCTACGCGGTGGGCACGTCCGGCGAGGATGCGGGCCTATTCACGGCGGAAAAGCGCTACGTGGAGGTGGACGGGGAGCAGCTGGACATCGGCCTGGTGGGCACGATCACGGACGTGAACCCGTCCGCGGTGATGGACATCATCGAGGCCGGCCGCATCCCCGTGGTCTCCGGCATTGCTCCGGGCGCGGACGGCAACGTGTACAACATCAACGCGGATGAGGCCGCGGGTGCGCTCGCGGCGGCGATCGGCGCGGAGCGCCTAGTGGTGCTCACCAACGTTGAGGGGCTGTACACCGATTGGCCGGACAAAGATTCGCTGCTGTCCAAGATCGAGGTGGGCGAGCTGGAGAAGATGATGCCGCGGCTGGATAGCGGCATGATCCCCAAGATGGAGGCTTGCCTCACCGCCGTGAAGGGCGGCGTGCGCGCTGCCCACGTCATCGACGGCCGCATCGCCCACTCCGTGCTGCTGGAGCTGCTGACCATGGGCGGCATCGGCACCATGGTGCTGCCGGACGCGTACGATCTGGCGCACTACCCGGACGGCACCGTGTTCAGGAAGGACGAGGCGAAGTGAGCGAGATCCTCTCCGGTTGGCAAGCCGGGCTGATGAACAATTACGGCCCCCCGCAGGTCGCGCTCGTCTCGGGGCACGGTTCCACGCTTGTGGACGACGCTGGAAACGAATACATCGACATGCTGGCCGGCATTGCCGTCAACGCCTTGGGGCATGCCCACCCCGCAATCGTCGAGGCCGTGACCGAGCAGGTGCAGACCTTGGGCCACGTTTCCAACCTTTTTGCTTCCGAACCGGCGGTGCAGGTTGCGGGCGAGCTGGTGCGCCGCTTCGGCGACGAGAGCGCACGGGTGTTCTTCTGCAACTCCGGCGCGGAGGCGAACGAGGCCGCGTTCAAGCTCGCGCGCTTGACTGGACGCAGGCGCATCCTGTCAGCGCAGCACGGGTTCCATGGCCGCACAATGGGATCGCTCGCACTCACCGGCCAGCCCGAGAAGCGCAAGGCCTTCGAGCCGGTTGCCGCAGGCGTGGAGTACTACCCGTACGGGGACATCGACTACCTGCGCACCCTGGTGGAGCTCAACCCGGGAGAGGTCGCGGCGATCTTCCTCGAGCCCATTCAGGGTGAAACGGGCGTGATTCCGGCGCCGGAGGGATTCCTCGCCGCGGTACGCGAACTTTGCGACACCCACGGCATCCTCATGGTGGTGGATGAAGTGCAGACCGGCGTCGGCCGCACCGGCTCCTTCTTCGCGTTCGAGCACGACCTGCCCGCAGGCATCCGCCCGGACGTGGTCACCATGGCCAAAGGCCTCGGCGGCGGGCTGCCAATCGGCGCGGCCATCGCCACCGGCAAGGTCGCCGAGACCCTTACCCCGGGCTCACACGGCACCACCTTCGGCGGCAACCCCATCGCGTGCGCTGCAGCGCGCGCGGTGCTGAAAACGCTTGACGACGATTTTCTGGCCGGCGTCACCGCGAAAGGGGAGCGGTTCGCAGAGTTGGTGCACGCCATCGACGGCGTTACCGAGGTCCGCGGGCGCGGTCTCATGCTCGGCGCCGTGCTCGAAGCACCTGTGGCGAAGCAAACTGTGGCGGCGGGGTTGCGTCACGGGGTGGTGCTCAATGCGCCGTCCGCAAGCGTGGTGCGCTTCACCCCGCCGCTAGTAATCAGCGAAGACGAACTTGAGCAGGCTGCGCAACGCTTCGCCGCAGCCTTCAACGAAACACGACAGGAAGAGAAGGAGTAGCAATGCCACGTCACTTTCTCGCGGACGATGATCTGACCCCGGCCGAGCAGGCGGAGGTGCTGGAGCTCGCCGCAGCGATGAAGCGGGAGCCGTACGCGCGCCGCCCGCTCGAGGGGCCGCAGTCGGTAGCAGTCCTCTTTGACAAGACGTCCACGCGCACCCGCTTCTCATTCGACGCGGGTATTGCCCAGCTTGGCGGCCACGCGATTGTCACGGAAACCGGCAACTCCCAAATGGGCAAGGGCGAGACCTACCAGGACACAGGTGCGGTGCTCTCCCGCTATGTTTCCGCGATTGTGTGGCGCACCTACGCGCACCAGAACCTTATGGACATGGCGGAGACGGCCACGGTGCCGATTGTGAACGCGCTGTCGGACGACCTGCACCCGTGCCAGATTCTGGCGGACCTGCAAACGATCGTCGAAAATCTCTGCCCCGAGGAAGGGCCTGCCGGCCTGAGCGGGAAGCGTGCTGTGTACCTGGGCGATGGCGACAACAACATGGCCAACTCCTACATGATCGGCTTCGCCACCGCCGGGATGGACATTGCCATCATCGCGCCGGAGGGTTTCCTGCCGCGTGAGGAGTTTGTGGAGCGGGCCCGCGCGCGTGCTGCTGAGACCGGCGCAACCGTCACCGTGACCTCGGACCTCGCTGCGGTTGAGGGCGCGGACGTGGTGATCACCGATACCTGGGTCTCAATGGGCATGGAGGGCGACGGCAAGGATCGCCGCACCCCGTTCATGCCGTACCAGGTCACCCAGGATGTCATGAACGCGGCCGGCGAGGGCGCGATCTTCCTGCACTGCCTGCCTGCATACCGCGGCAGTGAGGTCACCGCAGAGGTCATCGACGGACCTGCGTCGCGCGTGTTCGATGAGGCGGAGAACCGCCTCCACGCGCAGAAGGCGCTGCTGGCCTGGCTGCTGGAGCACCAGCCGTCGGAGGGTGTGCAGTGACGCAACCCGTATCCCGCACCGCACGCCAGGCGCGGATCTTGGAGATCCTCGCGGCGACACATGTGACCTCGCAGGTGCAGCTTTCGGAGCTGCTGCTGGAAGAGGGGATTGACATCACCCAGGCGACGCTCTCGCGCGATCTGGATGAGCTTGGCGCCCGCAAGGTTCGCCCGCTGGAAGGCGGCCGTGCGTTCTATACCGTGGGGTCTGAAAAGGAAGCCCTCGGAGCGGTGCAGACCGGCCCACGCGAAAAGTTGGGCCGGATGATTGATGAGCTTGTGGTCTCCGTTGACTACTCCTACGGCATCGCCGTCCTGCGCACCCCGCCGGGCGCGGCCCAGTACCTGGCCAGCTACATCGACCGTGTGGGTCTGGACCAGGTAGTCGGTTGCATTGCGGGCGATGACACGGTGTTTGTCCTCGCACGTGAACCGCTGACGGGCCAGGATCTTGCTGAGGAGCTCTTCGGCAGCGCCCCGCGCAAGCGCGATTAGCGCCACCCACTATCCTCAAAGGTCGAACCAAAACTTTTTCTCAAGGAGCTTTTGCATATGTCCAACCGCGTTGTACTCGCATACTCCGGAGGCCTTGACACCTCCGTGGCCATTCCGTACCTCGGCGAAATGCTGGAGGGCGACGTTATCGCCGTAGCGCTCGACCTGGGCCAGGGCGGCGAAGACATGGAGTCCGTGCGCCAGCGCGCGCTGGACTGCGGTGCGGCAGAGGCGATTGTCATCGACGCAAAGGATGAGTTTGCCAATGAGTACTGCCTGCCCACCATCAAGGCGAACGGCATGTACCAGGGCGAATACCCGCTAGTTTCCGCCATCTCCCGCCCGCTGATTGTGAAGCATCTGGTCAAGGCTGCCCAGGACTTCGGCGGCACCCACGTTGCCCACGGCTGCACCGGTAAGGGCAACGACCAGGTTCGCTTCGAGGTCGGCTTCCTCAACCAGGACCCGGACCTGGAGATTGTGGCCCCGGCGCGCGACTACGCGTGGACCCGCGACAAGGCCATCGAGTACGCCGAGGGTAAGGACCTGCCGATTGAGCAGTCCGCCGCATCTCCGTTCTCCATTGACCAGAACGTGTGGGGCCGCGCGGTTGAGACGGGCTTCTTGGAGGACCTGTGGAACCCGCCGACCAAGGACCTGTACTCCTACACCGAGGACCCGGCGCTGGGTAACGCGCCGGACGAGGTCATCATCTCCTTCGAATCCGGCAAGCCGGTGGCCATTGACGGCCGCCAGGTCACTGTCCTGGAGGCAATCGAGGAGCTGAACCGCCGCGCAGGCGCCCAGGGCATCGGCCGTTTGGACATGGTGGAGGACCGCTTGGTGGGCATCAAGTCCCGCGAGGTGTACGAGGCTCCGGGTGCCATCACCCTGATCACGGCGCACAAGGCGCTGGAGGACGTGACGGTGGAGCGCGAGCTGGCCCGCTACAAGCGCCTCATCGACGCCCGCTGGGCGGAAGAGGTGTACGACGGCCTGTGGTTCGCGCCGCTGAAGCGCTCCCTGGACGCATTCATCGAGTCCACCCAGGAGCACGTCACCGGTGACATCCGCATGGAGCTGCACAACGGCAAGGCCACCGTCAACGGCCGCCGCTCCAACCACTCGCTGTATGACTTCAACCTGGCCACCTACGACACTGGCGACACCTTCGACCAGACCCTGGCGAAGGGCTTCGTGCGCCTGCACGGCCTGTCCTCCCAGATTGCCAACAAGCGCGACCGCGAGGCGCGCTAGTGGAGCAGCACAAGACCAACGAGGGCGCGCTGTGGGGCGGCCGGTTCTCCGGCGGTCCTTCTGAGGCGATGTTTGCCCTCAGCGTGTCCACGCACTTCGACTGGGTGCTGGCACCCTACGACGTGCTGGCCTCCAAGGCGCACGCCAAGGTGCTGAACAGGGCTGGCTTGCTTGACGACGATGCCTTGGCAACCATGCTGGACGGCCTCGACCAGCTTGGCCGCGACGTGGCGGACGGTTCTTTCGGTCCGCTGCCGACGGATGAGGACGTGCACGGTGCGATGGAGCGCGGCCTGATCGACCGGGTTGGACCGGAAGTGGGCGGGCGTCTGCGAGCCGGCCGCTCCCGCAACGACCAGGTTGCCGCCATGTTCCGCATGTGGCTGCGTGATGCGGTTCGTGGCGTGGCGCTGGATGTTGCCGACTTGGTGGATGCCATCGTCGCCCAGGCCAAGGCGCACCCGGATGCGATCATGCCCGGTAAGACCCACTTCCAGGCGGCGCAGCCCATCCTGCTCGCGCACTCCCTCCTGGCGCACGCCCAGCCGCTCCTTCGCGATCTGGAGCGCATCCAGGATTTGGACAAGCGTTTGGCCGTGTCCCCGTACGGCTCCGGCGCGCTGGCGGGTTCTTCCCTGCAGCTCGATCCGGAGGCCATTGCGGAGGAGCTCGGTTTCGATTCCTCCGCCGACAACTCCCTCGACGGCACCGCATCCCGCGATTTCGCGGCCGAGGCTGCGTACGTGCTCGCCCAGATCGCGGTAGACCTTTCCCCCGTTTCGCGGAAGAGATCATCGCGTGGTGCACGCCGGAGTTCGGTTACGTCACGCTGCATGACGCCTGGTCCACCGGGTCCTCGATCATGCCGCAGAAGAAAAACCCGGACGTGGCCGAGCTTGCGCGCGGCAAGTCCGGGCGCTTGATTGGCAACCTTGCCGGCCTTTTGGCGACGTTGAAGGCGCAGCCGCTGGCCTACAACCGCGACTTGCAGGAGGACAAGGAGCCGGTCATTGATTCGGTGACCCAGCTGCGCGTCCTGCTCCCCGCCTTCACGGGCTTGGTCTCCACCTTGACGTTCCACGAGGATCGCATGCGCGAGCTCGCGCCGGCCGGCTACACGTTGGCGACGGACCTGGCGGAGTGGATGGTGCGCCAGGGCGTGCCGTTCCGCGAGGCCCACGAAGCATCCGGCGCCTGTGTCCGCATCGCAGAAAGCAGGGGAGTTGGTCTTGTGGAGCTGACGGATGAGGAGCTGGCGGGCGTCGACACGCGCCTCACCCCCGAGGTGCGCGAGGTGCTCACCATCGACGGTGCGGTGGCCTCCCGTGCCACCCGCGGCGGCACTGCGCGCGTGCGGGTGGAGGAGCAGCGGGAGCGCGTGGCCGAGGCGAGCGCTTCCTACCGCGCGTGGGCCGAGCGCCCCGTGCGTGCCGACGGTGCCGTTTAGCAGCGCTATCGTTTAGGGCACTCTACGATGGCCGTATGAGTGTTCCCAGTAGTGCATCGAGCACGACGAATGGCACCAAGCGTGGAGGGCGTGGACTGACCGTCCTGCTTGGTGTCATTTTGCTGTGCGTGGTGGTGGCCGCGGTAGCTCTGGGCCGGGGAGGCCTTGGTGGAGGCGGCACCTCCGACACGGAAAACGACGGCGCTGGCGGCGGCCTCCGCGGCGGTGCGGGGGTGACCAAGGTCCACGGCGTCATCGGCTCCGAGAAGCGCGGCTACTTCGAGGACCCAGACGTTGTCGCGCGGTTGAAAGAGCTTGGGTACGAGGTGAGTATTTCCACCGCCGGCTCCCGCCAGATTGCCACCGGCACGGACATTGCCGCGCAGGATTTTGTTTTCCCGTCGTCCGCCCCGGCAACGCAGAAGGTGCGGGAGCAGGTATCTGGCGCTAGCGCGGAGTTCCCGTTCTTTTCTCCGATGGCCGTGGCCAGCTGGCAGACCATCGCGGACATTCTTGAGGAGCAGGGAGTAGTCCACCAGGAAAACGGCGCGTACGTGCTGGACATGGCAAAGTACGTGGACTTGGCGCAGTCCGGAACCCGCTGGCGCGACCTTTCGGATGCGTTCCCGTCTCCGCGCAACGTGCAGATCCGCTCCACGGACATCCGCACGTCCAACTCCGCCGCGATGTACCTGAGCGTGCTTGCGTGGGAATTCCAACAGCGCGACCCAGCCCGCGGGGATGATGTGGGCTACTTGGTTGAGCAGATCTCCCCGTTCTTCACTGGCCAGGGCTACTCCGAGTCCTCCTCTTCGGGCCCGTTCGCGGAGTACCTGAGCCAGGGTATGGGTGCCGCACCGATGGTGATGGTCTACGAGGCCCAGTTCATCGGCGAGCAGATGAGCCCCACCTCCCGCATCCGGGACGACATGGTGCTGTTCCACTTGAGCCCGACTGTGCTGGCCAACCATGGCATTGTGGGCGTGACCCCGGAGGGCAAGGAGCTCGCCCGGCTGCTGACCGCTGATGCGCAGTTGCAGCAGCTCGCGGCCCGCCACGGGTTCCGCCCAGCCACCGCGGGCTCGCTGGCGGAGGAGATGGAGCAGCACGGCTTGCAGCCGCCGGCGGACTACGTCAATTCCATCGACCCGCCGAACTATGACCGCTTGGAGCAGTTGATTGACGGGGTGGGCATGCGCTACGGCACGCTCGCACCGCCGCCGAAGCAGGAGGAGGAAGAGTAGTGAAGAAACTCTGGGCGGCCATTCTGGCCATGATCGCCACCCTGGCACTTGCCGGGTGCACGACGGAGATGACGTCGGGGACGGGATCGTCGTCAAGCAGAAGCTCCCAGGGCGACGGCCTGCGCATTGTCGCCGCGACAGAGCTCAAGGATTTGCAGCAGCTTATCGACGAAGCTTCGAACGACCTCGGCTTCCCCATCGAGCTCGAATTTCCGGGCGGCACCCTTGAGAATTCTCAGGCGCTGAAGCGCGGGGAGTTCGACGGCGCCGTGGACGCCACCTGGTTCGCCACCAACCGCTACGTGAACCTAATCGGCGCGGTGGACAAGCTGGCGGACGAGACCAAAATTGCCACCAGCCCCGTGGCCTTCGGTGTGTGGGAGGAAACCGCAAAGCGTCTTGGATGGGACACGCAGCAGCCGACGTGGACGGAGTTTGCCAAGGCGGCTGAGGCGGGGGAGTTCACCTTCGGCATGACCAACCCCTCCGCCTCCAACTCGGGCTTTTCCGCCCTAGTGGCCGTGGCCACCGCGTTGGCGGACACGGGCCAGGCGCTCTCTCCGGGCGACTTGGAGCGCGTGAGCCCCACACTGCAGCAGCTGTTCCAGGCGCAATCTTTGGTCTCCGGATCCTCCGGCTGGCTGGCAGAGGCGTTTGTTGCGGACCCCACTCGTGCGGACGCGATTGTGAACTATGAGTCCACGCTGTACCAGCTGCGGGAACAGGGCCACCCGATCCAGGTTGTGGTGCCGGCAGACGGCGTGATTTCTGCCGATTACCCGCTGGCCACGTTGGCGCAGCCAGCTAACCCGCAGGCGAGTGAGCAGGTCAAGGCGCTGGCGCAGTGGCTGCTGGAGCACCAGGAGAACATCGCCAGCACGTTCCGCCGCCCGGTCTCCCAGGTGGACAACCTGCCGGCTGAGATTGCTAGCCAGCAGGTGATCGAGCTGCCGTTCCCCGCAAACCAGGGCGTGGTGGATGAGCTGCTGTACGCCTACGACAACAGCTACCGCACCCCGGGCACCACGACGTTCATCTTGGATACCTCCGGCTCCATGGCTGGTCGGCGAATTGAGTCGCTGCAGGCCATCATGCGTTCTCTAGTCGATGGTTCCGCGTCCACCCTGGTGGGCGACGTTTCCCTGCGCGACCGCGAGCAGGTCACGCTGTGGTCCTTCGACAACCAGCCGAACCCGCCGGTGACAGTCCAGGTGGACCGCTCTAACCCAGCCAGCCTGCAGCAGCTGACAGACTATGTTGACAACCTGGAGGCCAGCGGCTCTACCGCCATGTACCAGACGCTGCTGGATGCGCTGCACGGCGCCGACACGGCCGCTGGGATTCCGTCGATCGTGCTCTTCAGCGACGGCGAGGACAACATCGGCCCGCCGATGCGCGAACTGAAGTACCTGTACGCCGACCTTCCTGCGGATAAGCGCCGGATTCCCGTCTTCATCATCCTCTACGGCAGCGCGAATGAGAGCGAGATGCGCGAGCTTGCGGCGATGACTGGCGGCAAGGTGTTCGATGCCCTCGGCGGCGACCTCGAGGCTGCGTTCAAGGAGATCCGTGGATACCAATAACGCTTTCGCAAACTTCCTGGTGTCGCGCCGGAACCAGGTCGGTCTGCTGTTGGCCATCCTGGTGGTGGTGCTGCACCTTGCATTCGGCCTGGGATACTTGTGGCCGTTGGCGACAGTGGCTGCATACGGTGCCGGCGTGGCACTGACCCCGCCGCCGAAGCAGAAGGAGCTTCCTCCAGCCCCCGTTACTCCCACGCCGGTGCTGCTCGATCAGGCGTTGACGGAAACGTCGAAACGCTTGTTCAGCGCGGGCCCGCCGACGCCGATTCTGGCCCAGGTGCGGGAGTTGGAGAACAACGTGCGCTTCGTGCTTTCGCAGTGGGACCACCTGGAGCCGACGCCGAAGCACCGGCAGACGATGTGGAACATTGTCAAGGTGTATTACCCGGAAATCACCACGACGTATCTGGATGCGCCGCAGTTCCGCGACCAGTCCGCGGTGAACGTCATGGTGGATTCGCTGAGCACCCTGACGCAGGCCGCGGGGCGAATCAAGGCCGGCATTCTTGACGACAACCTGCGCGCCATGGATTCCCAAGCCCAGTTCCTGCGCAATGAGCTGGGCGCCCTCCCGGGTCTGGACGGCGGCTATCCGGAGGAGGACCGCTAGCGCCCGCACGGGTTGCCGGCGGGTAGCATTGAGCGCCATGAGCCTTGATCCCAGGTTGCTGGAAATCCTCGTCTGCCCGCAGGACAAGGGCCCGCTGCGTTACGACGAAGGGGAGCAGCTCCTCATCAACGAGCGGCTCGGGGTTGCCTACCGCATCGACGATGGCATCCCCGTCCTGCTTATCGACGAAGCACAGCCCCACCCCGCAGCTACCAAGTAGCGAACATAGAAAGAGCGTGATCTGTTCATGACTTCCCCCGCCAATATTGTCGACGAACTCGAATGGCGCGGCCTGATCAACCAATCGACCGACCTCGAAGCGCTGCGCGAGGCGACCGAAAACCCAATCACGCTGTACTGCGGCTTTGACCCGACCGGGCCGTCGCTCCACGCAGGCCACCTTGTTCCGCTGCTCATGCTGCGCCGCTTCCAAATGGCCGGCCACCGCCCGATCGTGCTGGCCGGTGGCGCGACCGGCATGATCGGCGACCCGCGTGACGTTGGCGAGCGCACCCTGAACTCGGAGGACACTGTCGGAGAATGGGCGAAGCGTATCTCAGGTCAGCTTTCCCGCTTCGTCTCCTTCGAAGGTGACAACGCCGCGCTGCTGGTGAATAACTACGACTGGACCAAGAACCTTTCCGCCATCGGCCTGTTGCGCGACATTGGCAAGCACTTCTCGCTGTCTACAATGCTCGGGCGCGAGACGGTGAAGCGCCGCCTGGAATCCGACGGCATCTCCTACACCGAGTTCTCCTACATGCTCTTGCAGGCGAATGACTTTGTGCAGCTGCGACGCAACCACGACTGCATTCTGCAGATCGGCGGCGGCGACCAGTGGGGCAACCTGATCGCCGGCGTAGACCTGAACCGCCGCATGGATGGCGCATCCGTCCACGCCGTAACGGTGCCTTTGGTGACGGATTCTGAAGGCAAGAAGTTCGGCAAGTCCACCGGCGGCGGCTCCCTGTGGCTGGATCCCGAGATGACCAGCCCGTACAGCTGGTACCAGTACTTCCTGAATACCGCAGACGCAGACGTCATCCGTTACCTGCGCTGGTTCACGTTCCTTGACCAGGCAGAGCTGGAGCAGCTCGAGGAGGAGGTGGCGGAGCGCCCGTTCAAGCGCGAGGCGCAGCGCCGCTTGGCTCAAGAGATGACCGACTTGGTTCACGGCCGGGAGGCACGCGAGGCTGCGGAACTTGCGGCGCAGGCGCTGTTTGGCAAGGCGGATCTTGCGGACTTGGACGAAGGCACCCTCGCCGCCGCCGTATCTGAGACCGGGGTACTCGAGACATCGAGCGAGGAAGCCCAGGGCATTGTGGACCTTCTTGTTGGCTCCGGCCTGGTGGATTCCAAGGGTGCTGCACGCCGCGCGATCAAGGAGGGCGGCATCTACGTTAACAATGAGCGCGTTGAGTCTGAGGAGTGGGTCCCCGCAGAGGAGGACTTCTACCACGGGGCTTGGCTTGTGCTGCGCCGAGGCAAGAAGAACTTCGCGGGCGTTAAGCGCGTTTAAGCCACTGACGCTCTATCGTGTTACACCGCGTGAGCAGGGAAGTTTGCATTCTGTTCACGTCGGTGTTTAAAGTGTCCAACACGTTCTTCGGAGCGAGACAAACTCAATACAGGTTCGGATGGAAAAACTTCCGTAAGACGGAGATTGACACCGAAGAACCGAATGAGTAAGGTCGTACAAGCCGCTCAAACGCCGGGGTGAAACTCAGCGGAAAAGCGTGGGTGTGTTGTTTGAGAACTCGATAGTGTGCCAATGCATTTTTGTTTGTGGGTTGGTTGTGTGCCTGTGACACATTTTGGCTGCATGGTTCCGTGTTTTGCGGGGTGTGTGGTTGGTGTGTGCTGGTGGCTGCGTTCTGAATCCTTTGATGGGGGCGTGGTTGATCGGTTGGGCCATGATTGGTTCACTGAACGTTTTTGCAAAGTTTTTGGTTGGCCCTTAAGTTTTTCCTCGTCGGATGTGGGGCCAGCCGTGTTTGCAGTAATTTTAGGAAAACATTTTATTTGAGCCAGTTCTGCACCGGTTTGGTGTGGGGTGGTTTGTTTTGGTTGGGTATTGGGCTTTTCACGGCCTGTTTCTTGACGAAACATGACACTCTATTTCAGGGTGTTCTTTGTGGAGAGTTTGATCCTGGCTCAGGATGAACGCTGGCGGCGTGCTTAACACATGCAAGTCGAACGGAAAGGATCCTTCGGGATTACTCGAGTGGCGAACGGGTGAGTAACACGTGGGTGATCTGCCCTGCACTTTGGGATAAGCCTGGGAAACTGGGTCTAATACCGGATAGGACCATCGTTTAGTGTCGGTGGTGGAAAGATTTTTTGGTGTGGGATGAGCTCGCGGCCTATCAGCTTGTTGGTGGGGTAATGGCCTACCAAGGCGTCGACGGGTAGCCGGCCTGAGAGGGTGTACGGCCACATTGGGACTGAGATACGGCCCAGACTCCTACGGGAGGCAGCAGTGGGGAATATTGCACAATGGGCGCAAGCCTGATGCAGCGACGCCGCGTGGGGGATGACGGCCTTCGGGTTGTAAACTCCTTTCGCCAAGGACGAATTTTTGACGGTACTTGGAGAAGAAGCACCGGCTAACTACGTGCCAGCAGCCGCGGTAATACGTAGGGTGCGAGCGTTGTCCGGAATTACTGGGCGTAAAGAGCTCGTAGGTGGTTTGTCGCGTCGTTTGTGGAATACCGCAGCTTAACTGTGGGGTTGCAGGCGATACGGGCATAACTTGAGTGCTGTAGGGGAGACTGGAATTCCTGGTGTAGCGGTGAAATGCGCAGATATCAGGAGGAACACCGATGGCGAAGGCAGGTCTCTGGGCAGTAACTGACGCTGAGGAGCGAAAGCATGGGGAGCGAACAGGATTAGATACCCTGGTAGTCCATGCCGTAAACGGTGGGCGCTAGGTGTGAGTCCCTTCCACGGGGTTCGTGCCGTAGCTAACGCATTAAGCGCCCCGCCTGGGGAGTACGGCCGCAAGGCTAAAACTCAAAGGAATTGACGGGGGCCCGCACAAGCGGCGGAGCATGTGGATTAATTCGATGCAACGCGAAGAACCTTACCTGGGCTTGACATACACCAGATCGGGCTAGAGATAGTCTTTCCCTTGTGGTTGGTGTACAGGTGGTGCATGGTTGTCGTCAGCTCGTGTCGTGAGATGTTGGGTTAAGTCCCGCAACGAGCGCAACCCTTGTCTTATGTTGCCAGCGGTTTGGCCGGGGACTCATGAGAGACTGCCGGGGTTAACTCGGAGGAAGGTGGGGATGACGTCAAATCATCATGCCCCTTATGTCCAGGGCTTCACACATGCTACAATGGTCGGTACAACGCGCAGCTTCCCTGTGAGGGGGTGCGAATCGCTGAAAGCCGGTCGTAGTTCGGATTGGGGTCTGCAACTCGACCCCATGAAGTCGGAGTCGCTAGTAATCGCAGATCAGCAACGCTGCGGTGAATACGTTCCCGGGCCTTGTACACACCGCCCGTCACGTCATGAAAGTTGGTAACACCCGAAGCCAGTGGCCCAAACGTTTGTGGGGAGCTGTCGAAGGTGGGATCGGCGATTGGGACGAAGTCGTAACAAGGTAGCCGTACCGGAAGGTGCGGCTGGATCACCTCCTTTCTAAGGAGCTTTATGTTTTGTGCCCGCAGTTGCGGGTGCCGCACAGTGCGTCGAACAGTGTGTGTCGAACAGTGTTTGTCGAGCAGTGTTTGATGTGTGTGTGGTTGGTGGTTGAGTCGCCGTGTGTGCGGCTGCCGCCGTGTTTGTTTGAAAATTTCCAGGTGGACATGCACCGGCTGGGTTAGATGCCCGGCTCATGGGTGTGGTACTGGGTGTGCAACCTTTCTCCCGCCGTTTGGTGGGGGTCCGCGAACAAAGTGTTTGTGTTGGCATGCTGTTGGGTGTCTGGGGCAGCACAGGTGTTGTGTTGTTTCTGTGGCCTGCATGGTTCGCGCTGCTTACGTTTTGTGGGTGGTGTGGTGTGTGGGTGTGGTGTGTGAGAACTGGAGAGTGGACGCGAGCATCTGACAACACCTGCGTTTGTGCCTTGCACGTGTGTGTGGGGTGTGGGTGTTGTTTTTTCTGTTTTTTGTGTGTTTGTTCTTAGTGTGTTGTTTTTATGTAAGGGCGTACGGTGGATGCCTTGGCATGCTGAGCCGATGAAGGACGTGTGAGGCTGCGTTATGCCTCGGGGAGTTGCCAACTAAGCGTTGATCCGAGGATGTCCGAATGGGGAAACCCAGCACCAGTTGTGTGGTGTTACCTGCAGGTGAATGCATAGCCTGTGTGGGGGTTGACGCGGGGAAGTGAAACATCTCAGTACCCGTAGGAGAAGAAAACAATTGTGATTCCGTGTGTAGTGGCGAGCGATAGCGGATGAGGCTAAACCATGTGCGTGTGATACCTGGCAGGGGTTGCGTGTGTGGGGTTGTGGGGTGCGACTGAGCATGGTCTGCCAACTGTGCCGACTACGTGCGTGTGTGAGCGGAAGCGCCTGGGATGGTGCACCGGAGTGGGTGATGAGTCCCGTACGCGTATATGCATGTGCTGGTTGTGTCGCAAACCCCGAGTAGCAGCGGGCTCGTGGAATCTGCTGTGAATCTGCCGGGACCACCCGGTAAGCCTAAATACTCAGTGTGACCGATAGTGGATTAGGTACCGTGAGGGAATGGTGAAAAGTACCCCGGGAGGGGAGTGAAAGAGCTCCTGAAACCGTGCGCTTACAATCCGTCAGAGCACCTCAGTGTGTGATGGCGTGCCTTTTGAAGAATGAGCCTGCGAGTCAGCGGCATGTCGCGAGGTTAACCCGTGTGTGGGGTAGTCGTAGCGAAAGCGAATCCGAAATGGGTGTTGTAGTGGCATGTCCTGGACCCGAAGCGGGGTGATCTACCCATGGCCAGTGTGAAGCAGCTGTAAGAGGTTGTGGAGGCGCGAACCCACTTAGGTTGAAAACTGAGGGGATGAGTTGTGGGTAGGGGTGAAAGGCCAATCAAACTCCGTGATAGCTGGTTCTCCCCGAAATGCATTTAGGTGCAGCGTTATGTGAGCTTGCCGGAGGTAGAGCTACTGGTTGGTTGAGCGGGACTATCATCTTAGCAATGTCAGCCAAACTCCGAATGCCGGTTGAAGTGGTGCATAGCAGTGAGACTGTGGGGGATAAGCTTCATAGTCGAGAGGGAAACAGCCCAGATCGCCGGTTAAGGCCCCTAAGGGTGTACTAAGTGGAAAAGGATGTGGGATCGCGAAGACAGCCAGGAGGTTGGCTTAGAAGCAGCCATCCTTGAAAGAGTGCGTAATAGCTCACTGGTCGAGTGGTTTTGCGCCGACAATGTAGTGGGGCTCAAGTACACCGCCGAAACCGCGGCAAGACATTGTCTTGGGTAGGGGAGCGTCGTGTGTGGGGTGAAGCCGTATCGTAAGGGGCGGTGGACTGCATGCGAGTGAGAATGCAGGCATGAGTAACGAGAGATACGTGAGAATCGTATCCGCCGAATGACTAAGGGTTCCTGGGTCAAGTTCGTCTTCCCAGGGTGAGTCGGGTCCTAAGGCGAGGCCGACAGGCGTAGTCGATGGTCAACGGGTTGATATTCCCGTACCCGTGTATGCGCGCCAAATGCTGAAGCGGTGATACTAACCACCCTGAACCACTCCTATGATCATCTCTGATGGTCCGGGTGTGGTGATGCGTGGGGCCTGATCTGTGGTAGGTAAGTGATGGGGTGACGCAGAGTGGTAGCCGCGCCAGTTATTGGATTCTGGTGCAAGCGTGTAGCACGACGCCTTGTTAAATGCGGGCGTCACTAGGTGTGAGGCGTGATGCGTAGCCCAATTGGGGTGATGGCGGTGATCCTGTGCTGTCGAGAAAAGCCTCTAGCGATGTGCATGTACGGCCCGTACCCGAAACCGACACAGGTAGTCAGGTAGAGCATACTAAGGCGGTCGGGTGAACTGTGGTTAAGGAACTCGGCAAAATGCCCCCGAAACTTCGGGAGAAGGGGGACCACACCCGGTGATGCCATCTTGCGTGGTTGAGCTGGTGGTGGTCGCAGAGAAGAGAGGGGAGCGACTGTTTATCAAAAACACAGGTCCGTGCGAAGACGATTAAGTTGATGTATACGGACTGACGCCTGCCCGGTGCTGGAAGGTTAAGAGGACCTGTTAGGTAGTAATACCGAAGCGGAGAATTTAAGCCCCAGTAAACGGCGGTGGTAACTATAACCATCCTAAGGTAGCGAAATTCCTTGTCGGGTAAGTTCCGACCTGCACGAATGGCGTAACGACTCCCCTGCTGTCTCAACCACAGGCCCGGTGAAATTGCAGTACGAGTAAAGATGCTCGTTTCGCGCGGCAGGACGAAAAGACCCCGGGACCTTCACTATAGCTTGGTATTGGTGTTCGGTGCGGTTTGTGTAGGATAGGTGGGAGACGTTGATGCATCAACGCCAGTTGGTGTGGAGTCGTTGTTGAAATACCACTCTGACCGTAGTGGATACCTTAACCTTGGCCCATGATCTGGGTTGGGGACAGTGCCTGGTGGGTAGTTTAACTGGGGCGGTTGCCTCCCAAAATGTAACGGAGGCGCCCAAAGGTTCCCTCAGCCTGGTTGGCAATCAGGTGTTTAGAGTGTAAGTGCACAAGGGAGCTTGACTGCGAGACTTACAAGTCGAGCAGGGACGAAAGTCGGGACTAGTGATCCGGCACCTACTTGTGGATGTGGTGTCGCTCAACGGATAAAAGGTACCCCGGGGATAACAGGCTGATCTTCCCCAAGAGTCCATATCGACGGGATGGTTTGGCACCTCGATGTCGGCTCGTCGCATCCTGGGGCTGGAGTAGGTCCCAAGGGTTGGGCTGTTCGCCCATTAAAGCGGCACGCGAGCTGGGTTCAGAACGTCGTGAGACAGTTCGGTCTCTATCCGCCGCGCGCGTTGAAACTTGCAGAAGGCTGTCCCTAGTACGAGAGGACCGGGACGGACGTACCTCTGGTGTGCCAGTTGTTCCGCCAGGAGCATCGCTGGTTAGCTACGTACGGGAGGGATAACCGCTGAAAGCATCTAAGCGGGAAGCCTGTTTTAAGATGAGGTTTCTTTTGAGGTTCCCAGCAGACTACTGGGTTGATAGGCCGGAACTGGACACACAGCAATGTGCGGAGGCGACCGGTACTAATACACCAACAACAAACAACCACCACCAATCAACACCCACTTAGGTCACGGTTCGGTGTCCTGCAAACACACCAACACAAGGTGTGCACGCGTCCACTCACCAGTATCTGACACACCACACACCACCCGAGTGTGCGGGGCCAGACAACTCCACATCAACCAATGTTGCTAACCCCGAAATAGATGTGTCGGTGGTGATAGCGGCGGGGAAACGCCCGGACCCATTCCGAACCCGGAAGCTAAGCCCGCCCGCGCCGATGGTACTGCACCCGGGAGGGTGTGGGAGAGTAGGTTACCGCCGACCCAACAACTTAAAACAAGACCGCTAAAGGGCATCGTTTGGACCGTACAGTACCGTCGCAAACGATGCCCTTTAGTGCTGTCGAGGGGGAGCACCCTTGGTCGCGCTGATCATGACAACCCTTGCGATCTTCGGCCTTGTAATCGTCGCCAGTTCAGCCAGCGCCAGTACGGCGATATTTTCTGTCACCGTAATCCTCATTGGATTCGGGTTTGCTCCCTTCGTCGGCGATTCTCTTGCACGGCGTATCCCGGTCACCTTCTGGGATCGCCTCTCCATCTCGCGCGAGACGTCCCCACCGATGGGGAGTGTCCCGTTTCAATGCGTTGCTCTCCCGTATCGGATAGAACAAACAGGTCTACGCCATGCGGGAATATCGATCAACTGGTGACAGCGACCGGTGGGACCCGCATCACATGCAGTCGGCAGCCGCCGGGCACGCTTGGTCATTCGCGCTGCACATCATCACCGCAATCTTGGTGGCCTCGACCGGAAGTTTGGCATGGTGCGCCGCGCTGGTGGTCGTCGGGATCTTCGGCCACCTATACCCGGTGCTGTTGCAGATTCGTGCCCTTAGGCGCCGCAGGGAGCTGCAACCCTGGTACCCGTAAGCGCATGGCCTGCTGTCCGGCGATGCGATCTATGTATGCCAGTCTCCCTATACTGTTGTGAACGCGTAGGAAAGGTTAGGAATGTCTGAAGTCGATAACCGATACGAGGATGCCCCAACGGAGGATCAGGGTAACAAGCCTGATCGTCGTGAGACGCGGCGCTCCGAGAACCCTGGTGAGCGGGGGCGCGAACGGTACGAGCGTCGGGACGGAGACCGCGATCGGGGCCGTGGTCGGTACGACGACCGTGGACGTGGTAGTCGGGATGACCGTGGCGGTGACCGCCGCAGTGACGGCGGCCGCGGTGGGTACCGCGGCGGCAGAGATGACCGTGACGCCCGTGGCGGCTCCCGTGCTGGTCGGCGAGACGATAACCGCGGTAGAAATGACCGCAGAGACAACCGGGGCGGCGACCGCAGCCGCGGCGGCAACAAGCCGTATGGCGATCGCAACCGGCGAGACGACAACCGCGTGCGCCACGATCGTTCGAACCCGCGCCGCGAAGGATTCCGCGAGGACCGTATGGCGCAGCGCCTCTCAGAGCCGGATCTGCACGACGATATCGACATCACGTTGCTGGACCCGTCGGTGCTGCAAGATCTCCGCGTCCTTTCCAAGGACAACGCGGACCGTGTAGCAAAGCACCTCGTGATGGCGGCGGAACTTCTGGAGGATGACCCGCAGCTGGCACTCCGCCACGCGCGTGCCGCGAAGAACCGCGCGGGCCGCGTCGGTGTGGTGCGCGAGACCAATGGCGTGGTCGCTTACCACGCCGGGGAGTGGCGTGAAGCGCTCTCTGAGCTGCGTGCCGCCCGCCGCATGACTGGCGGCCCTGGCTTGCTCGCCGTGATGGCAGACGCAGAACGTGGTCTTGGCCGCCCGGAGAAAGCACTAGAGCTCGGCCGTACGCCGGAGGCGCGCCAGCTGGATGAGGAAGGCCGCATCGAGCTCGCCATCGTGATGGCTGGTGCGCGCCATGACCTTGGCCAGCACGAATCTGCGTTGGCAACGCTTGATCGCCTCAACCCGTCGCTAGATTCGGAAGGATACAGTCAAGCCCGTTTGTCCTACGCATACGCAGATGCGCTGCTCTCCGTAGGGCGTAAGGACGAAGCCAGCACCTGGTTCGAGCACGCGGCTGACTTGGACATCGATGAGCTGACGGATGCCCGAGAGCGTCTGGAAGAGCTGGACTAGGGTCGGGACCATGCCGCTAATCACCAAGCATGACGCCCTGCTTCTAGACCTTGACGGCACAGTGTGGGCCGGCGGAACCGCTATCCCACATGCCGTGGAGGCCATCAACGCAGCCGGCGTGCCGGCGATGTACATCACCAACAACGCTTCCCGCAGCGCGGAGAGTGTTGCGGAGATGCTGCGCGCGATCGGTCTGCACACGCAGCCGGAGGAAGTACTAACGTCCGCGCACGCCGCGGTGCGGCTTGCGGAGCAGCACCTGGAACCTGGGGATAACGTATTCGTTCTCGGCGCGCAGTCCTTCCGCGACTTGGTTACTGCAGCCGGGTACAACGTTGTGGATAGCGCGGATGATGCTCCGAAGGTTGTCCTCCACGGTCTGAACCCCGACACCGGCTGGCGCGACCTCTCCGAAGCAGCGCTTGCCATCCAGCGCGGCGCGGCTTATCTCGCATCGAATCTGGATACGTCCCTGCCCAGCGAGCGCGGTTTCCTGGTTGGAAACGGCTCGATGGTAGCGGCGATCACGTCCGCTACAGGTGTTGCACCCCAGTCGGCCGGTAAGCCGGAGCCCGCGATGTTCCTGCAGGCCGCACAAACTGCTGGTTCGAAGCGACCTCTCGCAGTGGGGGACCGCCTCGATACCGATATCGCGGGCGCTGTGGGCGCTGGCATCCCGGCCCTCCACGTGGCTACTGGCGTCTCTGGGCCGCTCGCATTGCTTGAGGCGCCGAAATCCATGCGCCCGACCTACGTTGCAGAGGATATGCGGGCTCTCCACGCCGATCCGGAGGAGCTGAAGCCGGGCCGCCAGGGCGGGTTCGGTGCCCGCATAGACGGCAAAGACATCATTCTCAGCCACGGCAACGAGGGCGCTACCAGCATGCAAGCGCTGCGCACGGTGCTGGAGGTTGCGTGGCTCATGCCGGAGCCCCCGGAGCTGGTCCGCCCGAATTCGGACGCGGCGGAGGCTGCGACCGACGGCTGGTGGTAACCGCGGTGAGCGCACCAAAGCCAGGGGATCCTAGGGCTCCCCGCTTTTCGACGGAGGACCTTGCAGACCTTCAGACCAGGTACGAGGCAATTCTCGCCGCGCCGGCGGACACGCTGGCGGAGGAGGCGGACCAGTTGAGTCGCGCGCACGCACTACTTGCGAACGCACTGCAGGGCGGTGGTGCGTGATGGCACCGGGTCGCAGGAGGCTCGACGCGGAGCTGGTGCGGCGCAAAATTGCCCGCTCCCGCGAACAGGCGCAGACCTGGATCAAGGAGGGCCGCGTGGAGGTTGGCGGGTTCACCGCCACCAAACCTGCGACGGTGGTGGAACCGGGTGTCTCCATTAAGGTCAGCGCCTCCGAAGAGGACGAGTGGGCATCCCGCGGCGCCCACAAGCTGCTCGGCGCGCTTGAGGTGTTTGAGGCGGGGGGACTGAGCGTCGGAAAGCGCAGAGCCCTGGATGCGGGAGCCTCCACCGGCGGGTTCACTGACGTGCTGTTGGCGCGGGGTGCGAGTGAGGTTGTCGCCGTCGATGTGGGGTACGGGCAGCTGGTGTGGCGTTTGCAGAACGATGATCGCGTGCTGGTGCTGGACCGGACGAATATCCGCACGCTGACGCCGGAGATGATGGGCGGC
Organism: Corynebacterium sp. CNCTC7651; assembly: GCF_021496665.1. NCBI lineage: Bacteria > Bacillati > Actinomycetota > Actinomycetes > Mycobacteriales > Corynebacteriaceae > Corynebacterium > Corynebacterium sp. CNCTC7651. The sequence continues at coordinate 1,056,152 of NZ_CP071246.1, forward strand.
CCGGCGGAGTTGATGGTCGGCGATCTAAGCTTCATCTCGTTGAAGCTGGTACTGCCTGCGATTGTGGGATGCATGGCGGACGGGGCTGATCTGCTGCCGATGGTGAAGCCGCAGTTTGAGGTAGGCAAGGATCGCCTTGGCAGCGGCGGCGTCGTACGCTCGCCGGAGTTGCGCGCCGAGGTGACGGCGGATGTGGCGGAGTTCGCGCAGTCCCTCGGGCTCAGCCTGAAGGCGGTCACGGCCTCGCCGCTGCCCGGCCCAAGCGGGAACGTAGAATATTTCCTGTGGCTGGTGAAGGACGGTGGCGCGTCCGCACGCGAGCCGGAAGCGGTGGCCGAGATGGTTGCCGCAGCCGTGAAGGAAGGACCGCAGTAACACAGATGGACGCAACGAATCCGAGAGAAATCCTGCTGGTCCCGCACTTCTACCGGCCGGAGAACATCGCCGCCGCGGCCACCGCCGCCCGCCTGCTGCAGGACGCGGGCATCCGGGTGCGGCTGCTCGCCCAGGGCGTGCCGGGAGAACACAGCCCGATGGAGCATGAACCCGTGCTGGCGGGGCTGGAACGCGTTGAGGCTGGGCCAGATGCTGCCGCCGGCTGCGAGCTTGTCCTGGTGCTGGGCGGGGACGGCACGTTTCTGCGCGCCGCGGGTTACGCCCGCGCCCAGGATCTGCCGGTGCTGGGGATCAACATGGGGCACGTGGGCTTCCTGGCAGAAGGTGAAGCGGAGAGCCTGGAGACCTCTGTCGGCCACGTGATCGCGCGCAGTTACCGCGTGGTAGAGCGCATGACGCTGGACGTTGTGGTGCGTGACGCAGAAGGCAGCGAGCTGGGCCGCGATTGGGCGTTGAATGAATGCAGCGTGGAAAATACGGACCGCACCCAGGTGCTGGATGCAATCCTCGAGGTGGATCTGCGCCCGGTGTCTTCCTTCGGCTGCGACGGTGTGCTGATCTCCACGCCGACGGGCTCCACCGCCTACGCGTTCTCGGCCGGCGGGCCGGTAATGTGGCCCAACCTGGAGGCAATCCTTGTAGTGCCCAACAACGCGCACGCCCTGTTTGCAAAGCCGCTGGTGGTCTCGCCGCGGTCCACCGTTGCGGTTGAATCGGAGCCGACGACTGGCCCCGCTGTTGCCATGATGGATGGTTTTCGCGCGATTGAGGTGCCGCCCGGATCACGCGTGGAAGTCACGCGCGGAGAGCGCGGGGTGAAGTGGGTGCGCCTGGATAACCGCCCATTCACCGATCGCTTGGTGCGCAAGTTCCAGCTCCCTGTTTCCGGTTGGCGCGGGCCAAGGTAAGGCGGTTGCATGCTCGCAGAGATGACAATTTCCAACCTGGGCGTAATCCCGCATGCCTCCGCGGAGTTTTCGCCGGGGTTGACGGTGCTTACGGGTGAAACCGGCGCCGGCAAGACCATGGTGGTAACCGGCCTGCGCCTGCTCACCGGCGGCCGCGCGGATGCGTCGCGGGTGCGCACCGGAGCGCCGGAAGCGCTGGTGGAGGGCGCCTTCAGCACCGAGGGCCTGCGAGAGACCGACCGCGGGCAGGTTTCCGCCATCGCGGAGGAGGCGGGTGCCGCGCCAGATGAAAATGGGGAATTCCTCATCGCGCGCTCCGTGAAGGCAACGGGACGTTCCCGCGCGCATTTAGCCGGCCGCACCGTGCCGGCCGCGACGCTCGGGGAATTCACCTCCCACTTGCTTACCATCCACGGCCAAAACGACCAGCTGCGGTTGATGTCGCCCGACGAGCAGCTGGCGGCGCTGGACCGCTTCGATCCAGCGCTCGGGGAGATCCTCCAGCGCTACCAAGCGGCCTACCGGGAGTGGCGGGCGGCAGCCCGCGAGCTCAAGGAACGTACGACGAAGCGGCAGGAGCTTGCCCAAGAGGCTGACCGGCTGCAGTTCGCCATCGACGAAATCGACGCCGTTTCGCCCGAGGAGGGCGAGGACCAGGAGCTCATCGCCTCTATCAACCGTCTCCAGGATGTGGACGCACTCAGGGAGGCGGCGACCACCGCGTTGGCAGCTATTGACGGTGCTGAGGCGGCCGGCGGGTACGGCGGGGACGAGGAATCCGCGTCCTCGTTGGTTGGCCAGGCCGCCAGCGCACTTGCAGGGTCCAGCGATGCGGCCCTGAAGGAACTGGCTGGCCGGCTCGAGGAAGTATCGGCAGTGCTCGGGGATGCGGCGGTTGAGCTGGGCGGCTATCTTGCCGATCTACCGAGCGACCCGGGTGAGCTCGACCGTCTGCTGCAGCGCCAGCAGGAACTGAAGGCGCTGACGCGCAAGTACGCGCCGGATGCCGCAGGCGTTGTGGCATGGCGGCACAAGGCGGCGAAGCGGCTGGCCAAGATCGATACGTCTGAAGGTGCCGTCGAAAAGCTCAGTGCCCGAGTAGCGGAGCTGGAGAAGGAAGTCGCGGCGAGGGGCAGGGAGCTGAGTGCGGCGCGCGAGGCTGCGGCCAACAACCTTAGCGAAGCCGTGACCGGCGAGCTGCACGGGCTCGCGATGCCGAAGGCGCAGCTTGCCGTCAAGGTGGAGCGCGCGCCGTACGGCCCGCAGGGCGCGGATGCGGTGGAGATCCTCCTCGCGCCCAACGCGGCGCTAGAGGCAAAGCCGTTGGCAACAAGCGCTTCGGGCGGCGAACTTTCGCGCGTGATGCTGGCGCTGGAAGTGATCCTCGCAGGTTCTACAAGCGGCGCCACGCTGGTGTTCGACGAGGTGGATGCCGGTGTGGGCGGCCGCGCGGCGGTGGAGATCGGGCGGAGGTTGGCCAGGCTCGCGGTGCGCAACCAAGTCATTGTGGTCACGCACCTGCCCCAAGTGGCGGCGTACGCGGACGCCCACCTGCACGTGTCCAAACATGTAGGGGATGAGGCTGTGACGTCAGGCGTAGCTCGCCTAGACCCGGAGGGCCGGATTGAGGAGTTGGCGAGGATGATGGCCGGCCTCGACGATTCTGACACGGGCCGTGCGCACGCCACAGAACTCTTTGAGCGGGCGCAGGGCGAAGTGGCCTCGCTGCGGGGCTGGTAGTCCCGCGTCTTTCCGCGCGCCTAACAGTGATATGGCTGGTCAGGGTGCACAATAGCGGGCATGACTGTCTCGGAGAGCAATGTAGGTCAGGTGGATGTGAAAGCTCCGCAGGGGGCTTCCGGCACCTTGCGCGACTGCACTGCGCAGGGCAAAGGCATCTCCCGTCTGGGTTCGGGGGATGTCGCCTTTGTGGACGCGCCTGACATGACCCGTCGCCTAGCGGAGCTGCTCATCGCGGCCCGCCCCGCGGCAGTGGTCAACCTGTCGCGCTTTACTACCGGCGCGGTGCCGAACTACGGGCCGCACTTGCTGCTGGATGCCGGCATACCGCTCTTCGAGGGCGCGGGCAGCGAAATGCGTTCCGCCATCCGCGACGGCAAGAAGGTTCGCATTAGCAGCGGTGGCGAAATCACCGTTGGCAAGAAGGTCGCCGGGCACGCGGCGCCGGTGCACCGCGCCGACGTGGATTCCACCTTTGCTGAAGCGCAGCGCAGCCTGGTGGAGAACATGGAGGCCTACTTCGGCAACACCATCGAGTTCATCCACTCGGAGGCACCGCTGCTTATCGACGGCGTGGGAGCCCCCGAGGTGGGCGACTCCATGCAAGAGCGCAAAGTGCTCATCGTCTCGCCGGCACCGGATACGCGCGAGCGCCTCGCGGGGCTGAAGCACTTCATCCGCGAATTCACACCGGTGATTATCGGCGTGGGCAAGGCTACGGACACCTTGACCGCCATGGGCTATGACCCGGATTTCATCGTGGCCGATCCGACCGAGGTGTCGGCGGAAAACCTCCGCAGCGAAGCCAAGGTAATCCTGCCCGCTGAGACGGACGGGTACGCGCCCGGGCTGGAGCGCATCCAGGACCTCGGCGTCGGAGCGATGACGTTCCCGGCCGCGACCGAATCCGCCACAGACCTGGCAATTCTTCTCGCGCTCTTCCATGATGCGGAGACCATCATCACCGTGGGCGCTCCTGTGGAGCTGGACGCGATCTTCGCCGACCCGGAGCAGGTGGAGCCCGCCGCGCTACTCACCCGCCTGAAAGCCGGGCGCAAGCTGGTGGATTCCACCGTCATTGAAAACCTCTACACCACCAACACCGGCGGTGGTGGCGTGGCGTGGGCGTGGGCCATCCTGGGGCTGATGGTGGCCGCAGCCACCATCGTCCTCATCGTCGGCCTTTCCGGCCCGGCCGCATTCACTCAGAACTTGGTGGACACCTGGGACGCGATCGCCACCGCGGTCCAGGGCTGGGTCTCCTAAGGAGGGCGCAGGATGGCAAACGCAGGACAAGCATCCGGACTCGTTGCGGCGGGCCTCGGCTGGGGCATTGCACTCGGGGTTGCGCTTGGCACCCTCCTCATCGCCCCGGCGATGGGCGGCACGCTTACCGACGATCCCTTGACCCGCCCCGCAGCACCCACACACAGCGCGGAGGGAGGGGGGACCGAAGCTGGCGGCGCCAACTCCTCCGATGCGGAAGCGCAGGCTGAGGAGGCTAACGCACTGCTTGCGGATCAGTCGCAGATGATTGTGGAGGGCGCGCTCACGGACGTACCAGTGACGGTGATTCGCACTGCATCGGCCGATGATGCGGACGCGGCAGCTGTGAGGTGGCTGGCCAACGTCGCAGGTGCCTCCAGCTCGGGCGGGATTATGTTGACGGAGAAGTTCTTCGACCGCGAGGCGGCGGATGAGCTGGCGAGCATCATCGCCACCACACTACCGGCGGGAGCGCAGCTGTCCGTGGAGAACCGTTCCCCGGGCACGCACGCCGGCGAGTCACTTGCGGCGGTTCTGGCGGCCGACCCTGCAACGGGCGATGCCATCGCGCCAACGGGGGACCGCGACCTAGTTCTAGAATCCCTCCAGCACGCCGGGTTCATCGACATCACCCCGCCGGTCGTTCCGGCTGGCGTGATCATCCTCGTGGCTGGCCCGGAGGATGACGATAGCTTTGCTAGCCAGGCGTTGGCCGACTTCGCGGCTGCGCTGGGGGCGAATGCGCGGGTCGTTGTGGCGTCGTCAAGCAATGCCCTCCAAGTGGAAGGCGCGGACACGGTGGGGTACGTGGGTACGGAGGCGGGCCGGATCCGGGCGGTGCTGGCGGCGGCTGAGCTAGCCGGCGGCGAGCAGTAGGGTGGGGCGCATGCACCACGAATTCACCGTTCGAAATTCCGAAATATTGGTCGATGCCCCGATCCTGGCGCTCAGGCGTGACCGGCTGGTCATGCCCGGCGGAAATGAGGCAGACCGCGAGATTGTGGAGCATTTCGGGGCTGTGGCCGTGGTCGCGGTGGACGCGCAGGGGCGCGTGGCCATGGTGGAGCAGTACCGCCACTCCGTTCGCCGCAGGCTCAAGGAGCTGCCCGCGGGCATACTTGATTTCCACGAAGAGGATGCGTTGGCAACGGCGAAGCGCGAGCTGGTTGAAGAAGCTGGCTTGGAGGCTGCCGAGTGGGGGCTGCTGGTGGATCTTGTCACTTCGCCTGGCTTCGCGGAAGAAGCCGTGCGCGTGTACATTGCGCGGGATTTGACCGAGGTGGAGCGCCCGGAAGCCGAGGACGAGGAAGCGGACATGGGCTTTTCCTGGGTGCAGCTGGAGGAGGCGCGGAGCGAGGTGATGCGCGGCGGCATCGTGAACTCCATCGCTGTGGCGGGCATCCTCGCGGCATCGGAGGTCGAGGCGGGCCGTGCAGAGCCGCGCGATGTGGGCGAGCCGTTTGACCTGCGCCCGACGTCGATGGCCAAGCGGCGCAGCGCGCAAGGCGTTGTGCCCGACATGAAGCGGATTCCGCGCGGGGGGCGCGATTAGCCCCGTGGACGCTGCGGCGCTGGCTGCTCGCTGGCACGACCACCTTGTGGTGGAGCGCGGGCTGTCCAATAACACTGTGAGCAACTATGACCGGGATCTGAACCGCTACATCGGCTGGTTGCGCGCCGCCGGCATCACGGATCTCGGGGACGTGACGGCCCAGCACCTCGAGGCGTACGTGGCGGACTTGCGCCGCGGTACCGCGGGTGCGGCGCCGTTGGCCGCATCGTCGGCGGCCCGCGCGCTGGTGGTCGCACGCGGGTTGCACAAGTTCGGAGTGGCGGAGGGCATCCTGCCGGCGGACGTGTCGGCTGACGTCTCCCCGCCGTCCTCGGGCGAGAAGCTCCCGGACACGCTGACCGTTGCGGAAGTTGCGGCGCTGCTGGATGCCTGCTCAGAGGACACACCGGTTGGGCTGCGGGATAAGGCGCTGTTGGAAACGCTCTACGCTACCGGCGCGCGCGTTTCGGAAGTGCTGGCGCTGGTGGTGGACGATGTCGCTGATACCGACGGCATTGTCGCAGTGACCGGGAAGGGCAACAAGCAGCGGTTGGTGCCGCTGGGCTCGCACGCTCGGGCGGCGCTTGAGGCGTATCTGGTGCGTTCGCGCCCGGTGCTTGCGAGGGGGAAGTCCCACGCGTTGTTTCTCAACGCTCGCGGCGGTGCGCTGTCGCGGCAAAGCGCCTGGACAGTGATCAAGCAGGCCGCGGAGCGTGCTGGGCTGGACAAGGAGATCTCACCCCATACGCTGCGCCACTCCTTTGCCACCCACCTGTTAGAGGGCGGCGCGGACGTGCGAACAGTCCAAGAGCTGCTGGGGCACGCCTCCGTAACCACCACTCAGATCTATACCCACGTCACGGCCGAAAGCTTGAGAGAGGTGTGGGCGAGCTCGCATCCGCGCGCGTAGCCTGGCAAACCACGCCCGTGTGTACAGTTGTCGCGTGGTGAACTTCCGTAGAACTGCAGGTGCCGCTGCCGTCGCCTGTCTAACCGTGATCGCGGTGCCGGTGCCCGCCCAGGCGCAATTGCCGGCTGGGCTTGATCCCGCCCAGGTGCAGTCCATGATCCCGTCCCAGGTTTCGGTGCGTGCGGGTGAGACTACCTCGGTTGATGTGGGCGTGCCGGTGGACGTGAACTACCACTCCGGCGGCTGGTCGGTGACGTCGAACGGCACTACCGTGTCCGTGACTGCGCCCGATAGCCCGGGTGCGACTGCAAACGTGCCGGCGAGTGCGCTGGGCTACACCGCCACCATCACGCTTGTAGCAACTGGAGAGGGGAGCAAGGCCGGGGGTCGGGGCGCCGGTCAGCCAGCGGGCGGCCAGGGGAGTGCGGGGCAAGGCGGCCAGCCTGGTCAGGGGGCTGCCGATCAGGCCCCGGCCGACAACGCCGGCCAAGGCGGTAACGGAGCTCAGGCTCCGACAGATGGAGGGGCGAAGCCGGGCGATGCAGGTGCGCCGGGCGCCCCGGGTGCTGCCGGAGCGGCTGGCGCTGCAGCAGTGAGCCATCCGCCCCGCCAAGCAGCCTCCCCGGTGGAAACGTCGGCTGCAAAGCGCTTCTACTTCGACGGCGAGATCAAGGGCAACCAGATTGTGGTCACGGTGCCGCTGTCCAGGGCCGCGGATCTGGTCCAGTACGCGAATACGGACCGCGAGGGTGCCAAGCTGCGTTATGTGGATGTGAACGGCAGGATCATCGAGGGCGTAAAGCGGGACGTGAACATTACTGCCCGCACATTGACGCTGACGTATCCCGAGGGTGAAACACCAGATAACCCGTTCATCATGGAGGTTGTGCGCGACGATACGGCCGCGGAATTCATCGCCGTCATCACCGCCACCAACGCGGCGGTGGAAACTCCTGAATCGGTGGACACCGAGAATCCGTACAGCGATGTCACTGCAGAAGGTCAAGTCGCAGAACCTGACAAGGGCAGCTATCTGTTTCCGATACTTGCAACCGGCGTCGGCATTCTTCTGATAATCGCGCTGGTTATCGCCGGTTTGCGTCGCCGTTCTCATCGTCGCGGGTAGGTCGCGCCCAACTGGGCTGCGCGCGCAGCTCCCACGGAAAATCCCACCGTTGTAAGATGAAAGCGTCAAGCGTGTCGGCATGATCGTCTGAGGGAAGGATCGGCGATGGCGAACAACTCCGCGAGCAATGCGCTGTTCGACGCTGAGGGGCAGAAAACGTTCCTCACCGGGCGGCCACACCGCGAGTTCGCGGCTGCCAAACCACTGGACAAGCACGGTCCCGCCACGATCATCTCGATGGTGAACCAGAAGGGCGGCGTGGGTAAGACCACCTCCACCATCAACCTGGGCGCCGCGCTGGTTGAGCAGGGCAGGCGCGTCCTGCTGGTGGATCTGGACCCGCAGGGTGCGCTCTCCGCCGGCCTTGGTATCCCGCACGATGAAGAGCAGATCACGGTGTACGACCTGCTTTTCGACAACACTGCCAGCGTCCACGGGGCGATCAAGCACTCCAACGTCTCCGGTCTGGATCTCATCCCGGCCAACATCGACCTTTCGGCGGCAGAGATCCAGCTGGTCAATGAGGTGGGGCGCGAGCAGACCCTCGCACGTGCGCTGCGCCCGGTGCGCGGTGAGTACGACTACATCTTTATCGACTGCGGCCCGTCCCTGGGCCTGCTGACCGTCAACGCCCTGGCTGCGTCGCACGGCGTGATCATCCCGATGGAGGGCGAGTACTACTCGCTGCGCGGCCTTGCGCTGCTTACGGACACGGTGGAGAAGGTGCGCGACCGCATCAATTTCGATCTGGACATTGTGGGCATCCTGGTCACCATGTTTGACCGGCGCACCACCCACGCGCGTGAAGTCATGGACCGCGTGGTGGAGGTGTTCGGGGACCGCGTCTTCGACACCGTAATCACCCGCACCGTGCGCTTCCCCGAAACATCTGTCGCCGGAGAGCCAATCACCACCTGGGCCCCGCACTCGCAGGGCGCTGAGCAGTATCGCAGCCTGGCGCTTGAGGTCATGGAACGCACCGAGCGGTGAGGTATGAACAGCCGGAGATCACCGGCTTCACCCTCGTCCTGAACAACTTCGAGGGCCCTTTCGACCTGCTGCTGAGCCTGATCAACTCCAAGAAGCTGGATGTTACTGAGGTGGCGCTGGCGGAGGTGACGGATGAGTTCATCGCCTACACCCGCGCGCTTGGGCAGACGGCGGCCTTGGACGAGGTGACGGAGTTTCTGCTCATCGCCGCAACGCTCTTGGACTTGAAGGCGGCTCGCCTGCTACCGCGGGGCGAGGCCGGAGAGATCGAGGACCTCGAGCTGCTGGAGTCCCGCGACCTTCTCTTCGCTCGCCTGCTGCAGTACCGCGCCTATCAGCAGGTCGCCGCCGAGTTCGCCCGCTGGCAGCTCGATGCCAAACGCCGTTACCCGCGGGCCGTGTCGATGGAGCCGCAGTTCGCCGAGCTCCTCCCACCCGTGTCGCTCGGCCACACACCGGACAGCTTCGCGGAACTCGCCGCCAGTGTGTTCCGCCCTCGTCCCCCTGATGAGGTGCGCACGGACCACGTCCACGACGTGCATGTCTCCGTGCCCGAACAGGCTGGCCGCCTGCTGGACCAGCTCACACGCGCCGGCGAGGGCACGTGGCTCTCCTTCGCCGCGCTAACGCGCGATTGCGGCCAATCGATGGAGGTTGTCGGCCGTTTCCTCGCGTTGCTGGAGCTCTACAAGGCTCAGGCGGTGGAAACGCAGCAGCCGGAAGCCCTCGGCCCCCTCGACGTCGCCTGGACCGGGGCGCAGGTGGATCCCGCCGTAGTGGCCGCCGGCAACTGGGAGTAGGGGGCTTAAGCTTGACGACGATGAATAGACTGCGCTCCCAAATCGAATCCATCCTCTTGGTGGTGGATACGCCCGTGACCGCTGCCGCGTTGGCTGGGGTGCTCGGGGTGGATGAAGGAAGCGTCGAAAAGCACTTGCTCGAGTGGGCGCACGAGCTGGACGCGCGGGGGAGCGGGATTGACCTGCGGCACAGCGCGGAGGGGTGGCGGCTGTATACGCGGCCCGAGAACGCGGACGCGGTGGAGGCGTTTGTGCTGGACGGCGCGCAAACCAAGCTGAGCCGGGCGGCGCTGGAAACGCTCGCCGTGGTGGCGTACCGCCAGCCGGTGACGCGCGCGCAAGTTGCGGGCGTGCGCGGGGTGAATGTGGACGGGGTGATGCGCACGTTGACGCTGCGTGGCCTGATTGCGGAGGTGGATCCGGATGAGTCCACTGGCGCGCACCGGTACGTCACCACGGAACTGTTCTTGGAACTGCTGGGCATCGAGTCCTTGGAGCGGCTGCCGGAGCTCGCGCCGCTGCTGCCGGAGGTCGACGCCATCGAGGATGCCTGGTAATACGTTTCCTGCTGGTAGGATAGTGCGGACAACTTCAGACCCGAGGCAAAGGATGATTTGCATGACTCCACCCGCTCGCCGCGACGGCACACCGGAAAGAGAGAAGGACGAGACGTTCTACATCTCCTACGCGAAGCCGGCGAAGAAGCAACACGTTGAACCCCACCCGCTTGCGGATAACTGGTGGGATGACGATGACGTGAAAGAACGCAAGCAGCACACCGACGGCGTGCGCCTGCAGAAGGTGCTCGCCCAAGCTGGTGTGGCTTCCCGCCGCCACGCAGAGGTGATGATTGATCAGGGGCGCGTCACCGTCAACGGCAAGAAAGTGACCACGCAGGGCACCCGCGTCAACCCGGATGTGGACGTGATCCGCGTGGACGGCACCCGCATCAATGTGAACGAGGAGATGCAGTACTTCGCGTTTAACAAGCCCCGCGGCGTGCACACCACGATGAACGATGAGATGGACCGCATGTCTGTCGGCTCCTACCTCTCGGAGCGCACCGCGTCCGGCCAGCGCCTCTTCCACGTGGGCCGCTTAGATGCGGACACGGAGGGGCTGCTGCTGCTAACCAACGATGGTGAGCTGGCCAACCGGCTGACGCACCCGAAGTACGGCGTGTCCAAGACCTACCTGGCCACCGTGCTGGGCGAGGCGAAGAATGACCTGATCAAGCAGCTGAAAGACGGCATCGAGCTGGATGACGGCATGGCGAAGGCCGATTACGCCCAGATTGTGGACGTGCACAACGGCCAGTCCCTGGTGCGTGTGGAGCTGCACGAGGGCCGCAAGCACATTGTGCGCCGCATGCTCAAGGCGGCCGGCTACCCGGTGCAGCGCCTGGTGCGCACCAAGGTGCACACCGTGCAGCTGGGCGACATGAAGCCGGGCTCCATGCGCGCCCTGAACTCCAGCGAGCTGGCCTCCTTGTACAAGGCGGTGGAGATGTAATGGCGGATCACGCAGACCTTGCAACCATGACGAATATGCCGGACGGCGGCCTGATCCTGGCCGTCGACGGGCCGAGCGGCACCGGCAAATCCACCACCTGCCGCGCGCTGGCGAAGCGCCTGGATGCCAAGTACATCGACACCGGTGCGATGTACCGCGTGGCCACTCTGGCGGTGCTGCGCGCGGGAGTGGACCCGGAGGACACCGCCGCGGTGATTCAGGCGACTGCCGCGCTGCCGCTGACCGTTTCTGATGATCCGGATTCCACCGAGGTACTCTTGGGTGGGGAGGATGTCTCCGGCGAGATCCGCGGGGCCGAGGTCACGCGCAACGTCTCCGCCGTCTCCGCCATCCCGGAGGTGCGGGAAAACCTCGTTGCGCTGCAGCGCGCGCTTGCGCGGGAAGCGCACCGTGCGATTGTAGAAGGGCGCGATATTGGCACCGTCGTCCTCTCGGATGCGCCGGCCAAGGCGTACATGACTGCGTCCGCGGACGTGCGGGCGAAGCGCCGCTACGACCAGGACGTGGCGGCCGGGCGCGAGGCAGACTACGCCACCGTGCTGGCGGACGTGCAGCGCCGCGATGAGCTGGACTCTTCCCGCGCGACGAGTCCACTCAAGCCGGCGGACGACGCCGAAATCATTGACACTTCCGAGATGACGCGTGAGGCCGTGCTTGACGCACTCATCCAGGTGATTGAAAGGAGCGCGCGATGAGCACAACCCCGCGTGACGACGATCGCTTTGACCCCTCCGAACTTCCCGAGACCGAATTTTTCCAACCGGGCATCGACGCCTCCGGGTACGACGAGGTTGAGGTGCAGTACATCGGTGCGGACGATGTGGAGTACTACGAAATCGGCGACGAGGATTTCGACACCGATTTCGACGAGGACGATTTCGGCGAAGCCGACTACGGCGACGGCGAGTTCGAGGGCGACTTCGACGACGATGAATTCGACGAGAACACCGACTGGGAGGAACTCGAGCGCGTCTACGGCATCACCCGCCCCAACGTGGTCGAGGAGGCGCTGCCGACGGTGTCCATCGTCGGCCGCCCGAACGTGGGTAAGTCCACCCTGGTAAACCGTTTCATAGGCCGCCGCGAAGCTGTGGTGGAGGACCACCCCGGCGTGACACGCGACCGCGTGAGCTACCTGGCCGACTGGGGCGGGCGCCGCTTCTGGGTGCAAGACACCGGCGGCTGGGACCCGGACGCGAAGGGCATCCACGCGGCAATCGCCCGCCAGTCTGAGGCCGCGATGGAAACCTCCGACGTGATTGTGATGGTGGTGGATTCCCACACCGGCATCACCGAGACGGACGCGGTGATGGCCCGCAACCTGCAGCGCGCTGACGTGCCGGTGATCCTGGTGGCCAACAAGTTCGAATCCGACTCCCAGTGGGGCGATGTCGCTTCCTTCTACGGACTCGGGTTGGGCGACCCGTGGCCGGTTTCGGCCCTGCACGGCCGCGGCGGCGCGGACGTGTTGGATGAGATTCTGCGCCTCTTCCCGGAAGTCCCGCGCGCCGCGAACTCCATCACCGAGGGACCGCGCCGCGTGGCGCTGGTGGGGCGGCCGAACGTGGGCAAGTCCAGCATGCTGAACAAGCTGTCCAAGTCGGACCGTTCCGTGGTGGATAACGTCGCCGGAACCACCGTAGACCCGGTGGATGAGTTGATCCAGCTCGATGATCAGCTGTGGAAGTTCATCGACACCGCCGGTCTGCGCAAGAAGGTGAAGAACGCGCAGGGGCACGAGTACTATGCGTCGCTTCGCACCCGCGGCACCATCGACGCCGCTGAGGTGTGCGTGGTGGTCATCGATGCCTCCCAGGAGATTTCGGAGCAGGACCAGCGCGTGATATCCATGGTGCTGGACGCCGGTAAAGCAATGGTGATCCTGTTCAACAAGTGGGACTTGATGGATGAGGACCGGCGCTACTACTTCGACCGCGAGTTTGAGCAGAACATCGGCCACCTGGGCTGGGTGACCAAGATCAACGTGTCCGCGGAAACCGGCCGCGGCCTGCACCGCCTGGAGCCGGCCATGCAGCAGGCGTTGGAGAGCTGGGACAAGCGCGTCTCTACCGGCCAGCTGAACAACTGGCTGCGCGATGCGGTTGCTGCGAACCCGCCGCCGATGAAGAACAACCGCCTGCCGAAGATCCTCTTCGCCACCATGGTGACTACCCGCCCGCCAACAATCGTGCTGTTCACGACAGGGTTCCTCGACGCGGCATACCGCCGGTACCTGGAGCGCAAGTTCCGCGAGCAGTTCGGCTACCCCGGCTCGCCCATCCGCATCGCAGTCCGCGTGCGCGAGCGCAACCCGAGGAGGAAGTAGTGGCTATGGATCCCGCCTGCCGCGTGCACGTCCCCGCCTCCTTGGAGGGCACGCCTGGCCCGCACCCTGTGCTGATTGCCCTGCACGGCAAGGGCGATAACGGCATTGACTTTCTCGACGGCACAGGGCTGACGCAAGCCAACGCCATCGTGGCTGCGCCGACCGGGCGCGCGCTCGCCTGGGCACCGGCACCCTATGCCAGTACCACCCTGGAGGAGGACGCCGCGCGTATCGACGCCATCGTTAACAACCTTGTGGCCGAGCACGGCGCGGACCCGGAGCGCGTCTATTTGGCTGGCTTCTCCAACGGGGGCGGCTTGGCGGTGGCGCTCTCCACGGTGCGCGACCGCTTCGCCGGCATAGCCACCTGCTCCGCAGCGGTGCGCGAGACCCCGGACGAGATCGCGTCGGCCGAGCCCGTGGACTACCTGAACATCCACGGCACGTATGACGATGTCGTGCCGTACGCGGGGGATCTGCGCTCCCCGTACTCAGGCGCGGAGCCGGATGTGATCCAAGCGGCGCCCGCCGTCGTCGAGGCGTTCAAGCGCCGCAACGGCGATGCCGCCCGCACGGAGCACCGCCGCGTCGAGGGCATGGGTCACGAGTGGCCGACAGGCCAGTGGGCCGCCCACCGCGGCATCGATGTCACCCGCGAGATCCTGGACTTCTTCGGGCTCTAGGCGTGCGCGGAGCGGGTAGCCCTCCCGCGCCGCCCTACGCCCGGCGGTACAGGAACGCGTCTGTGCGGTAGGGCAACGGGAGCAGCTGCCCCTCCGCAAACCCCAGCCGCTCAAACAGGTACCAGGAGAGGTTCGCTTCCACCTTGGCGCGCGTCGCCTCGTTTGCTCGCAGCCAGTAGGACCGCGTGCGAGCCAGCGCAAACAGGTCATCCGTGGTCGCCGGCTGGATCCACTTGGTTCGCAGTTCGCGCTCGAGCACCCATTGCTTGCCGACGTCCGGATAAAACCCCTCCCGATGCACATCACCCGAGTGGCTGATGCGTGAAAGCCGGAGCACCCACGGGTGCGACACGTCGAGGGTGTTCCAGCACAGCATGAGTGCCCCGCCGAGGCGGACCACGCGGTCCGCCTCGCGGCTGGCTGCCTCCACGTCCACCCAGTGCCAGGTCTGCGCGCAGGTGATGGCCTCGAAGGACGCGTCTGCCACTGGGAGTGCTTCCGCGGTTCCGCGCAGTGCGGGAACGCCCGGGAGTTGCGCCCGCAGGACACGGCACATGTCTGCGGATGGGTCGAGCGCGACTGTGCGGCGACCCTCCTTGACCAGTATCTCCGTAAGTTTGCCGGTGCCTGCGCCCACGTCGAGCACCGACGCGGCACCGTCAATCAATGCGGCGACTTCTGGCGGATAGGTGGGACGGGTGGCGTCGTAAAGCGAAGCCCCCTTCTGGAATGCCCCGGCGGTGTGGGTGCGGGCGGCGTCGTCCCGGAAGCCCGGGCCCTGCCTGCGGCTGGGGCCGATCATGCGCGCTCGAGCTCACGCGGCTGGAAACGTTCGGGTACGCCGGCCTTGCCGTAGGCGAGGCGGCGGTGCACAGCCTCGAAGGGGCCGGGGACGCCGCGGCGCTCCATCGCCCAGGCGGCGAAGAGGGTGACCAGCCAGACTGCGGTGGCGAAGAGCATCTGGCCACCGATGCCCCAGCTGTGGCCGACGCCGAGCATGAACAGCGGGGTGAGGATGAAGAAGAGCACAGTCTGACCAAGGTAGCCACTCAGCGATCGCTTTCCCAGCGCGTTGAATGCGGCCAGCCAGCCCGGGAGCGGCGTGCCCGGCGCGGCGGCGAGGCGGCGTTGGACCGGCCGGAGGGCGAGAATCACCGCGGCCAAGATGCCGGGACCGGCCAGGCGGCCGAATGCCTGGTTGTACAGGAAAAGCCCGATCTCAAGTTCGCGGGGCAGCACCCCCACGGCGGCCAGGCCCCACGGCAGCCCTACGAGCAGGATCACGGCCACCGCGACCCACACCCACACCCACAGTTTGCGGGCGTGTTTGTCTACGTTGCCCATAAGGTCGCTGCGCCCCCACACGAACCCGAGCAGCACCATCGGGAGGATGGAGGGCACGAGGAACGGCTGGCTCCGGAGCGTATTCAGCGAGTGTTCCAGCTGGCCCGCGTAGGTCTCTGGATTCGCAGGCAGCATAAGCGAGTAGTCGAATCGGAAGGCGGTCGGGCCCATGGTCAACAGCACGGTGCCGCCGAGTGCCGTCCACCCGGACCAGAGGAACAGCACGACGCCGGCGATCCACAGGATGGCCCGGTCACTGAGCCCAATCAACAATGCTGTGATCATGCCGCAGATGCCGTAGCCGGTGAGAATGTCGCCCGGGAAGAACAGCAGGTGAATCAGGCCGAAGAGCAGCAGGAACCCGTAGCGGCGCAGCAGCGCCCGGCGCGCGGCCTTGGTGGAGTACCCGCGGCGCAGCAGGCTCGCGGTGACCATGCCGATGCCCACGCCAAGCAGCGTGGAAAACATCGGCAGGCCGCGCACGTGCACGAACATCGCTTGAAACACGATCAGGATCTTGGTCAGCAGACCCATGTCCTCAGGCGCGCCGCCGAAGAACTGGGCGGCCGGCGCGTCCGCGTGTACCAGCCAGTTCGTCGGCGTGTTGGCCAGCGCGATGCCCAGCAGCGCCATGCCGCGCGCCACGTCGGGCGCGATGTAGCGGACCTTCGCCACCGTGCGGGTGGGGGTTTGCGGGGAACTCGGTGCCGTCACACCCCCATTCTCTCCCATCGAGCCGCCCAGCGTGGGCTACTCTGGTTCACCGTGCGCGCGGGATTAAGGGCTTTTTGCTTGACGACGTTCCTTTTGCTCACCCTCCCGCTCACCTCCTGCGCAGACGTCTCAGAGCCCGTCGTGCCCAGCCCTACCACGGTTGTGGTGGAGGATGGGGAGGATCAAGTGAGCGTCGACAAGCTGAGCCCTGCCACGGTGGAGGAGAGGACGCTGGACGTTGGCGGGGTGCGGCGCGGGTACATCCTCTCGCTGCCCGAGGGGGCGCATCAGCGGCAACGGCTGCCGCTGATCATGGTGTTCCACGGGTACAACGAGGATGCGGCGTCGGTGCGGAAGAATTCTAACATGGACCGTGCGGATGCGATCGTGGCGTACCTGGAGGGTGTGGAGAAGGCTTGGGCGCCGGCCCCGTACGCGAAGACGACTGGTGCGCAGGACCTTGCGTTTGTAGACGCGGTTCGTGAGCAATTGGCGGAGGAGTTTTCGGTGGACCGGGCGCGAGTGTTTGCCACCGGGATGTCCAACGGCGGCGGGTTCGCGGCATACGTGGGGTGTCAGCGACCGCAAGATTTCACGGCGGTGGCTTCAGTGGCCGCGGCGTTCTACCAGCGGGTGTCCGAGGGCTGCTCCGCGATCCCGATGAAGCACATCGACTTCCACGGCACTGAGGACCGGGTGATCGAGTACGCGGGCGGCCATCGCCATGACACGGTGTATGACTCCACAGCCGAAATGGTCGAGGAAGGGGCCCAGCGCAACCGGTGCGCTCCGGAACCGGAGGTGACGCAGGTGACCACTGGCATTGTGGAGGAGCGCTGGCTGGATTGCGACGCCGGCATGGAGCACTACCGCATCGAAGGCGGCCCCCACGTGTGGCCCGGCGGCGCGTACGACCAGTCCGGCACCGCCCCCAGCGGCTTTGCCACGAAGCGGCAGCTGGAGTTCTTCGGGGTCGGGGAGCGGTAGGGGTTACTGCTCGTTCACTGATCTCAGCTGAGAAAAACGAAACCCCACGGCGCTACAGCGCTGCGGGGTTAGGTTTTGTGAGTGGATTCGACCTCTAGAATCTCGTCTTCGTCAGGAACCAAGAGGTCGAGTTATCTTGAGGAGGGAAGCTCGGATCCCTAATCTCATCGTCTTCAGCTGCTCCACCCTTAACAGGGCCGATTAGACCAATCGGATTGCCTTGGAAGTCGACCGCCCAGACTGGGCCGCCCGAATCACCCTGGCGGGCCGGAGCTCCGATTACATAGATCAGATTCTCGAGCCCGTTGCTAAAGAATCCCAATCCACAAACTGGCTTCCTAGAGATAGCTCCATACACACAGTGGCGCTGCTTAGAAAGCTTGACATCGGCGGGGTTAAGAATCTTATCCCCCGAGTAGACGTTATTGCCCAACTTGACTCCCGGTTTCAGCCGGATAATGGCAACATCCTTGTTCGGATTACCGCGATATTCCGCGAAACGCTCAGCCCAGTGAGAGTCCGTGGATCGGGCCCGACGGCTCGCGACTACCCCTAGCTGGACTTACCGAGCACCGCGTTCTTGCTGCGGTAGCTAGACAGGGAAGTGACGCACAGGAACGAGCCGACAGAGAGGACGCACAGAGCCGAACCCACGGACGCGATAGACAGGGCGGAGCCCAATGATCCGATCGACATGAAGGATCCGACGGAGCCGATGCTCATGAACGATTCAGAGGACCAGGCGCTGAGGACGGAGTTCTTGGAACGGTAGGAAAGGATGCTCCCGCTGGCATCGCGTTTTCGGGATCTCTTGGCGCTCATATCTTCACGATATGACGCTTTCTCCCTGTTCAGGGTGGAAAAGTGGTGTGGTGTTGCTCCCGCAGATGCCAGAAGGCTTCCTGTGGAAGGCCGCCCATTGAAAACACGAGCAAAGAATGTGGCGCGCTCAACAAAGCCAGGATTACACTCGGCCGCACCCCCAACCGATGAAAGGTTTCTTATGAAAGCACTCACCTGGCAAGGCAAGCGGAATGTGACCGTCGAGGAAGTTCCGGACCCCAAGATCATCGAACCTACTGATGTCATCATCCGCGTCACCTCCACCGCCATCTGTGGTTCTGACCTGCACCTCTACGAGGTTCTCGGCCCCTACATGGACAAGGGCGACGTGATCGGACACGAGCCGATGGGCATCGTCGAGGAGGTCGGCCCCGCAGTCACCAACCTCAAACCGGGCGACCGCGTAGTCATCCCCTTCACCGTCTCTTGCGGCCACTGCTACATGTGCGAGCGCGGCCTTCAGTCTCAGTGCGAGACCACGCAGGTTCGCGAGTACGAAAGCGGCGCCACCCTGCTCGGCTACTCCCGCCTCTACGGCTCGCTGCCCGGCGGTCAGGCCGAGTACCTGCGTGTCCCGCACGCCGACTACGGCCCCATCAAGGTCCCCAACGTCGGCGAGGACGAGCGCTTCCTGTTCCTATCCGACGTTCTTCCTACCGCCTGGCAGGGCGTCAAGTACGCCGATGTCCCTGAAGGCGGCACCCTCGCGGTGCTCGGTCTCGGCCCGATCGGGCAGATGGCTTCGCGCATCGGTGCCCACTTCGGCTACCGCGTTATCGGCGTCGACCCCGTCTCGGAGCGCCGCGACATGGCAGCCCGGCACGGCATCGAGGTCCTCGAGGGCGGCGACGGGGTTGTCGATTTGCTGCGCGAGATGACCGACGGCCGCGGGCCCGACTCCGTCCTCGACGCCGTCGGCATGGAAGCCCACGGCTCTCCCGTCGCCGGCACCGCTCAAGCTGCCGTCGGCCTGCTGCCTCCCGCACTAGGCCGCGCAGCCATGGAAACGGCTGGTGTGGACCGCCTCGGCGCGCTGTACACCGCTATCGATGCGGTGCGACGCGGTGGAACCATCTCACTCAGCGGTGTCTACGGCGGTATGAAGGACCCGATGCCGATGATGACGCTGTTTGACAAGCAGGTGCAGATGCGGATGGGCCAGTGCAACGTGCGCAACTGGACCGATGACATCCTTCCGCTGGTGGACGACCCGTCTGACCCCCTCGGCGTGCTCGACCTGAAGACACACACCGCACCGCTTGACGACGCGCCCGAGATGTACGAGAAGTTCCAGAAGAAGGAAGACGGCTGCATCAAGGTCGTCCTCAAGCCGTAACCAAGGCACAAATAAGGGCCTCCTCGCTGACAGCTTTTCAGTTTCCCGAAAAGGTGTCGGCCAGGGGGCCGTAGCTGTCCCAAAGGACTTTTGTCGGACTGACAGGATTTGAACCTGCGACCCCCACACCCCCAGTGTGGTGCGCTACCAAACTGCGCCACAGCCCGATCGTTCCCAGCGGAGCTGGCAACTCAGTCAGACTACACCAGCCCACTTTCCGAACGGAAACCTGCTGGTGGTTGCAAGCCGACTCGGGGGACGCGGAGATCGCTCGGATGATCGGGGGAGACTGCGCTGTAGGATCTCGCCGGGCTTTTGCAGAAACCCCTCAAAGGGACTGCGGCTTTCCTGTGAACCTCTGTGGCCATCTAGTCGTGTTTGTTAGGTAGCTGTGGCTAGAGCGCGTCGCTCTGCCAGGGTTGTGTAGCCCTTACCTGGGTGTGTGGTGAGCCTTTCGTAGACGAACCAGTCCAGGTGGGTTTCAAGATAGTCCATGAAGTCCTCGGTGCCCATCTTTTCGGAGTTAATTCCGGCGGCGTAGAGCTCCCTTTTGAGCAGGCCGAAGAATCCTTCCACCCTGGCGTTATCGCCGCTTTTGCCGACTCGCGACAACGATGGGATTGCAACCCAGGCGTTGTCGCAGGGTTTGCCCGGGTCGCAGGTGTCGCATGCTGCCTGGTCGTGGGTGGGGTCGGTGAGCATGCCGACCCATTCCGGGTGGCGGTAGGCCCACCCGCGGTCGGAGTGGATGACCGGCTTGGTTCCGGGCTGGAAGGTTGCCAACGCAGCCTCCAGCATGGTGTTCGTCAGCGCGGCGTTCGGGCTGGTGCTCATGGTATAGACGACGGGCAGATTGTCATGGAAGTCGATCAGGGGGCTGAAGAAGACCTTGCCGTCTCGGCAGGCGAACTCAGTGACGTCGGTGCCGAACTTCTCGTTCGGTTTATCGGCGTAGAAGTCGTGAACCAAGTCGGGCTCAAGGGCAGCGCGACGCCTGCGTGCTTCGCGCGAGTAGCCCTGCGAGACAACGACATCTGCGGCCGCTGCTTCATCCAGGTCCCCGATGAGCAGCTTATTCGCCGGCCGGTGGGCGTTTTCTCCTTTGTAGGAGCGGTACCTCATGGCGCGCTTGGACTTCGGGGTGAGGTTTTCTTCGTACATGATGGCGCGTACTGTTTTCTCACCTATCGTCCACCCGTTTTGCCTGCACAGCGCCAAGATCCTGCGGTAGCCGTAGATGCCGTTGCTCGCTTTCGACACCGCGATGACCGCCGCTGCGGCAGCTTTGCGCTTCGACGTCGGGTACTTTAACCGCCGGCACGCATGCTTGTAGGTGCTCGGGTTCAACCCGAAGTGCTCGCAGCTGGCTTTCACTTGATATCCGTGCGCCCGGAGTCGCTGAACAGCTTGAGCGACGACCACGCTGTCGAACGTCTCCGGGCTGGGGCTTTTCCCTCCGACTCCATCGCAGCCTCGAACAAGGCCCTATCCGCAAGCCGTAAAAACCGCTCGTGGCGCAACATCGCTTTAAGCTCTTCGGGATCATCCGGCAACGCAGCATCATCGAGCTGCGTCACGTGCTGCTCACTGGCAATCTTGGCAGCCTTAGCGCTAGACGGCTTGGAAGCTTGCGGCGATGCGCTTTTGCGCGGGCGGCGTTTATGTTGTTCCACACGCCACAGTGTCGCCTGCTCTAGCTGCTCAGGGCTCATCCCACGCCGCGTCTCTTCTTCAGGAGCGAAACTGCGGACCCAAATCGACAACGTAGCCGGCGACACACCAACTTGCCGGCTCATCTCCCGCAGCGACCCCGGTGAGGTCAATGCCGCCCGCACCGCTGCGGCGATCTCACTCGGGCTGCGCCGGCGATGATCCACCTCAACACCGTGCTCAGCATCAACTGCCCACCGCCAAATCGACGCCGCCGAGGGAACAGGATCGACACCTTCCTCACGCAAACGGGCGCGTACCTGCTGCGGCTCTAGACCCTTGCCGTAAAGCTCGACGGCACGCTCACGAACCGCCAACGGATAACTCATCTGGAACTCCTCACCGATGGCCGACGGTTCACAGGAAAGCTTCAGTCCCAAAAATGGCCATTCTGCAGAAGTCCGGTGAGATCGTACAGGCAGCGGCCAAAACGGCGGATAAACCAGCGGCCAAAACCATGAGGGGCAGGCGTTAGCCACGGAGGTCCGGTAGACGCGAGGCGAGAGCGACTTACCGAACAACCCCGTCGAGGTAGAGCCACTGCCCGGCACGCTTTACAAAGCGGGAGCGTTCCCGTTGCACTCCGCCGGAGTAGAAGGCGGCGAACTCGACAACGCCTTCGGTATCCAGCAGGCCACCGCCAGCCGTATCCAGAATCACCAGCCTGGTGAAAGGCTCACCCGCCGGATCGATCTCGAGCGAGGAGGGGCGAGTCTCGGGTGCCCAGGTCGCGCTCACGTACTCGCCGTCGCCCATCACAAAGGCGGAATAGCGCGAGCGCATGAGGGCTTCAGCCGTCGGGGCGCCGGCAGCGGTACCACCCGCGCGCAGTCCCGCGTGGTACTTCCCGCAGCACTGCTCGTACGCCAAACCCCACCCGCACGGGCAGGGGTCTGGCTCGCGAACCTTCACCAGCTACTTCCCGGCGCGCGCCTTGCGCTCGCGCTTGCCGACCAGATTGCCGGCGGCAACGTGGGCCTTGCCGGCTGCCTTGTTTGCGGCGCGGCGTTCGGCCACGGATGCCACAGCAACCGTCGTCTCGATCTGGTTCGCCGCAACGTACCCGTCGACCGTCGACGCTGCGCCGGCTGCACGCAGCGTCTCCGCCTGCTCGTCGGTGAGGTCGCCGTACAGCGTGATTTCCCGGACGAATTCGTTGCCTTGGCCGTGTGTGATTTCAATTCGAACGTCGTCAAGCGGCATGCCCTTGGCCGCCTCGCGCACGGCTTGGGAGGAGCTGGCAGCCAGCGCGGACATGTACAGGCCGGTGGAGGTGACACCCTGGCCCTTGCCGCCGGCGTTCTTCGCGCGGTCCGTGGTGATCGCGGTGTTGGAGGTGCGCACCACGTCGCCGTACTTGGTGCCGCGGGCGGCGTAGCTGATGGCGTTGGAATCGCCCGTCTCCTCCGGCACGAACTCCGGGACGATGTACTGCTGGGCCCAGGAGCCGATGATGTCCGCAGCGCGCTGCGCGGTGCCGGAGCGGGTGAGCAGGTGGTCCGCCTTGTCCAGCGCCATGAGGGACTTGGGGTAGCGGGTGAGCTGGAAGATGGTCTGGGCGTTGTCGATGCCCACCGTGACGTCAATGGGGGAGTGCACCAGAAGCAGCGGTTTGCGCATGGTGGGCAGGTAGGTCTCCGGGTTGGTTACGGCCAGATCCTCGAGGAACTCGCGCGAGATCACCAGCTCGCGCCCGCCGAGGATCACGGGGACGGAGCCGTTCGCGTCAGCCTCGCCGATCTTGTCTGCGTAGTGCAGCACGGAGTGCGCCGGGTCGAACGGCGCGCCCACAGTGGCTACGCACTTCACCATGTCTTTGAGCTCGGGGCGCGTCGCGGCCTTCAACGTGGCGGCGCCGCCGAGGGAGTGGCCCATGATCAGCTGCGGTGCCGTGAAGTGCTCCTCCATCCACTGCGCCACCGCCACAATGTCATCCACGTTCTGGGAGAACGTGGTGTCTTTGAACTCGCCCTCGGACTGGCCAAGACCGGGGAAGTCGAAGCGCAGGGTGGCAATACCGTGCTCCGTCAGCCGCTTCGAGATGCGCGATGCACCCGGCGTGTGGCGGGAGCCGGCGAAGCAGTGGGCGAAGATGGCGTAGGCCTGCGCGGGGGATTCTGGGCGGTCAATCGTGGCGGCCAGCATCTTTCCTGTGGAAGACGGGACCTTGACGTTCAGCGACTGCATGCCCACAACAATAAAGCACCTCCCGCCCCGCCCGCCGAGGGAGTCTCGCTGGGGCCGTACAATGCCACGCATGGGCGCATTCGATTGGTTTTGGAAGGCCATGGGCTCGACCACCGAGCGCAACAACAAGAAGTCAAAGTCCGTGGTGGCCGCGGCACATGAGCTGATCCCGGAGCTTTCCCAGCTTGACGACGCTTCATTGGCAGCCACCGTCCGAGGAACCGTGGCAAACGGCGAAATCGCCGACAAGCCGCGGTTTTTGGCCGGGTTATCTGTCGCATCCCAGCGTCGTTTGGGCATGACCCCGTTCAACGTGCAGAACCAGGCGGTGCTGCGCATGCTGGAGGGCGACGTGATCCAGATGGCCACCGGCGAGGGCAAGACGCTGGTGGGCGCGATGGCCGCCACCGGCTATGCGCTGACGGGCAAGCGCGTGCACGTGATCACCGTGAACAACTACTTGGCGGACCGTGACGCGGAGTGGATGCGGCCGCTGGTCGAGTTCTTCGGGCTGACCGTGGCAAGCGTGACGGAGGCATCGACGCGCGAGGAGCGCGTGGCGGCGTACCGCAGCGACGTGATCTACGCGCCGGTGACGGAGATCGGCTTCGATCACCTGCGGGACAACCAGATCACCCACCGCTCGCAGACGGTGCAGCCGCCGGCTGACGTGGCGCTGGTGGATGAGGCAGACAGTGTGCTGGTGGATGAGGCTCTGGTGCCGCTGGTCCTCGCCGGTTCTGAGGGTTCCCAGCAGGCCACCGGCCAGATCACGGCCGCGGTGTCCCACCTCGAGGAGGAAGAGGACTACACGATCGATGCTGAAGGGCGCAACGTCTTCCTCACCGATAAAGGCGCGGAAAAGGTCGAGCGGCTCCTGGGCATCGACTCGCTGTATTCCGACGAGCACATCGGCACCACGCTGGTGCGGGTGAACCTGGCGCTGCACGCGAAGGCGCTCTTGGTGCGGGACGTGCACTACATCGTCGCGGACGGCAAGGTCGCTCTCGTGGATGCCTCCCGCGGCCGCGTTGCCGAGCTGCAGCGCTGGCCGGATGGCCTTCAGGCTGCGGTGGAGTCCAAGGAGGGCCTCGACGTTTCTGAGGGCGGCCGCATCTTGGATTCCATTACCCTGCAGGCACTCATGCGCCGTTACCCAATCGTGTGCGGCATGACCGGCACCGCTGTGGAGGCGACCGACCAGCTGCGCACCTTCTACGGCCTGCATGTCTCGGTGATCGACCGCGCTCAGGAGCTGAAGCGTTTCGACGAGGCCGACCGCATCTACGCCACCATGGAGGATAAGAACGCGGCCATCGTGGAGGAGATCGCGCACATTCATGCGTCGGGGCAGCCGGTGCTTGTGGGCACGCATGATGTGGCGGAGTCGGAGGCACTGGCCGAAGCCTTGGAGGCGCGCGGAATTGCGGTGAACGTGCTCAACGCGAAGAACGACGCGGAGGAGGCGCGCATCATCGCCGAGGCCGGCGACACCGGCCGCGTGACCGTGTCTACCCAGATGGCCGGCCGCGGCACCGATATCCGCCTCGGCGGCGCAGATGAGGCGGATCACGACGAGGTTGCGCAGCTTGGCGGCCTGGCCGTGATCGGCACCGCCCGCCACCGCACGGCCCGCCTGGACAACCAGCTGCGCGGGCGCGCGGGACGACAGGGTGACCCGGGCCTGAGCCTGTTCTTCGTGTCCCTGGAGGACGACATTGTGAAGGTCGGCGGCGCGGATGAGCAGGTCACCGCACAGCCGGCGCAGGACGGGCGCATCGAATCGAACCGCATCCAGCAGTTTGTGGAGCACTGCCAGCGCGTGACCGAGGGCCAACTGCTGGAGATCCACTCGCAGACCTGGAAGTACAACAAGCTCCTCGCCGATCACCGGGACATCCTGGATGAGCGTCGTGCAGCGCTGTTGGACACGGACACCGCATGGCGCGAGCTGGCGGAGCGTAACCCACAGCGGGCCGCGGAGCTGGACCACCTCCCGCAGGATGTGCGGGAGCAGGCCGCGCGCGACATCATGCTCTTCCACCTCGACGACGAATGGTCTGAGCACCTCGCCCTGATGGACGACGTCCGCGAATCCATCCACTTGCGCGCCATCGCCCGCGAAACGCCGATCGATGAGTACCACCGCATCGCCGTGCGCGAGTTCAAGGACCTCGCGAACAGGGCCGTGGACAAGGCTGCTGAGACTTTCGCCACCGTGGAGATTACGGAGCGGGGGGCAATGCTTGCCGACGCCGGCTGGAAACGCCCCAGCTCTACGTGGACCTACATGGTGTCCGACAACCCGCTTGCCGGTTCCGGAAACTCCGTCATCTCAGGTATCGGAAACATCTTCCGCTAGGGTGGCGTGAGTCACGGCCCGCAGGCCGGCGGGCCAGTCGGTAATATGACCCTTGATTAACCCTTTCGATTGCTTGGAGGAAACCGATGAGCGAGAACACGGGTACGCCGCAGAACCAGGTCGAGACGACCTCGGTCTTCCGCGCTGACCTGCTGAAGGAAATGGAGTCTGGTGCAGCTGCCTCGCAGGACGCTGCCGTTGGTGCAGAGAACCTGCCCGAAGGTGCTGCGCTGCTCGTGGTCAAGCGTGGCCCGAACGCTGGTGCCCGCTTCCTCCTCGACCAGGATTCCACCACCGCAGGCCGCCACCCGGAGGCGGACATCTTCCTGGATGATGTCACCGTGTCCCGCCGCCACGCAGAGTTCCGCCGCAAGGAGGACGGCTTCGAGGTGGTTGACGTGGGCTCCCTGAACGGCACTTACGTGAACCGTGAGCCGCGCAACTCTGAGGTGCTCTCGGATGGTGACGAGATTCAGATTGGCAAGTTCCGCCTGGTCTTCATCTCCACCGCAAAGTAGATGGATCGGCGCTAACGCCTCCAGCTACCACAATTAGCCCGGTTTCTAACCGAACGACTCGCGTGTCGGTTAAAGCCGGGTATATTGTTTCCCAAACCTTAAACCTCGACGAAAGATTGAGCACCGTTCGTGAGCGCTATCCGTAAGACCGCCCCGCAGGCGGCCACACGCCAGTCCGTGAAAACCATGTCCATCGGCGTTGTGCTTGAGCGGCTTCGGACGGAATTCCCGGACGTGACCGTGTCCAAGATCCGCTTCCTGGAGTCTGAAGGTTTGATCACCCCGCAGCGCACGGCGTCCGGTTACCGACGCTTCACGGACGCGGACGTGGAGCGACTGCGCTATATCCTGGTTACCCAGCGCGACAACTACCTGCCGCTGAAAGTGATCCGCGAGCAGCTTGACGCGATGGATTCCGGTCAGGTTGCCGCAATCCTCACCTCCGCGGACGCTGAGCCGATCGTCTCGCCGGAGGCGTTTCGCGCACCGGCTGCGACCCAGCTGACCGACGTTGAGGTTGCGCAGCGCGCTGGGGCGGATGAAGCCACCGTCGCGGAACTGATCAAGGCGGGGCTTATCACCCCCAACGCCGCCGGCCTGTTCTCGGAGGATGACGTACGGGTGACCACCACCGCCGTTGCGCTCAAAGAATTCGGGTTCGACGCGCGTCACCTGAAGACACTGCGCACCGCCGCCACCCGCCAAGCGGACCTCATTGCCCAGGTGACGGAGCCGGTGGCCAAGTCCGGCAAGGCATCCGCGCGCCAGCAGGCGGAAGAACTCGGTCAGCAGATCTCGGCGCTCGTCGTGTCCCTGCACACCTCGCTGGTGAAGAGCGAGCTGCGCAACCAGCTCTCCCGCTAGCCGTGGTACCCGTAAACCTCCTCGGGGTATTCCCGTTCGGCCCCGAGCAGTTTCTTTGCGCCCTCCTGGAGTGGGAGGAGAAGGGCCGCTACGTTCCGCTGTGGCTGCCGCCCATTGAAGGGGCTACGCTCGCTGCTCGGTTGGACGACTGGTCCCCGAAGCGGCCGGACGCCCACGAGGCGATGGCGGACATCATTGCGCAAACCACCCCGGGTATCGCAAGCATCGAGCTTTCCAGCTACCACGACGGCATGTTCACTGCGACGTTGACGTTAGAGGGCGGTGCTGAGATAGACATGCGGCCGTCGGATGCGTTGCTCCTTGCCCTGGTTGCAGACGTCCAGCTCGAGGCGGATGAGACGGTGCTCCAGCAAGCGTCCATGGCGCTGACGAAGCACGACGCCCGGGAGTTCTTCGGCCTGGATATCCCGGATGCCACCTTGACTGAAGGAGATCTCGCTGCCGGCCCGCGGCCTGAGGCGGTCACGGGGGAGCGGGAGCCTGAGTTGGACCCGGACGCGTTCGAGGACTTCATGCGGGAGCTGGGTTTCGACGGCAAGCTAGACGACGAACCCTAAACCTTCAAGTTGAGGTTGAAACTTTCGGCGTGTTGCAGTCTCAAGTCTTGACCTGAGGTCTAGGCTGACCTTTAATATGCAGTAGGCCATCAGGCAAACACCATGGGAGTAATTACGTGAGCGGGAACACCATTGATACCCCGGCGCAGGACGAGAACGCGCCGGTGCAGGAGTCACTGTTCGACATTGGCCCGTCCGACGAAGTGGGCTACCGCGTTCCCATCGCTTGCCAGGTTGCCGGCATTACGTACCGCCAGCTCGATTACTGGGCTCGCACTAACCTTGTGCGCCCGTCCATCCGCGGTGCGAAAGGCTCCGGCTCCCAGCGCCTGTACTCCTTCAAGGACATCTTGGTGCTCAAGATTGTCAAGGGCCTGCTTGATACCGGCATCTCTCTGCAGAACATCCGCCTCGCCGTGGACAAGCTGCGGGACCGTGGTGTGAACGACATCGCCGAGATCACCCTGGTGTCCGATGGTGTGACGGTGTATGAGTGCCGCTCCAACGAGGAGATCATTGACCTGCTCAACGGCGGTCAGGGCGTGTTCGGCATCGCCGTCCCGCAGATCATGAAGGAACTCACCGGCACCATCTCCGCGTTCCCGTCAGAGCGCGTGATCGAGGACGCGGAGCCGGACAACGTCGTGGGCATCGACGAGCTGGCTGCCCGGCGCCGCCTCAAGACGTCCTAGCGCTCACCCTCACTGCCGACCGCGGCGACGATCGCCGCGCGGATGTCGTCGCTGTCTCTTGCCTCTTGGCGTGAAGCTGCTCCGGCATCCAGCGCCTGATCCTTCGGCCCATCGCCGACATGTACTACCGCGACGCTGATCCCAGCGTCGCGCGCCTGCTTTAGCGCCTCAGTAAAGGCTGCGTCGTTGCCTGCGTCCGCCGTGCCGGTAGTGATCAGGACAATCCGGGCCGGTGACCCCTGAGCACTTTGCGCCGAAACTACCGTGTCCAGCGCGGCGGTGACGGCTTCGCGGGTTTGCGGCACGCCACCCGTCAAGAAACGGCGTACTGCGTCCTGCACCGGCGCAGCATCCGGCGTGAACGCGATGTTTCTGCGGTAGCCGTGAGTCACGCCCTCAGAGAGCGGGGAGGAGTAGTTCCACAGCGCCACGGCGTAGCCGCCGCTAGCTACTTCGCCTGCGGCCTCAGCCACGCCTTCTTCCGCGGCCTCCAGATACGGTGCCATCGCTTCGGAGGTGTCCAGCAGGAACAGCGTGTCCATAACTTCGCCGTCGGCAGCAACGGCGGCATCGTCGGCGGCACTCGGGGATGCGCCATCCGCAGTGATTGCGGCCCCGCCGGACGGTAGCGCTGCCGCCCACACCAGCTCAGAGATGATGGGTTGAGCGGGCACCCCGTCGGTGGAGAAATTCTCGCCCAACGCGCGGGCGAAATCCTGCCCGGCGCGCGACTGGTTCTCATCAACCGTGTCACCGGTGTTGAGGGGGATCGCGGCGTAGTGCACGGCTGCATCCAGGGGTCCGAAGGTCCAGCCCGTAGGCGTTGTTGCCTCGGACACCGCAGCCACTGATTCACTGTCAACGTCGGTGGCGGTGGCAACGCGCTGGTCTGTCAACGCCTTGACCGCGGCGGTATCTTCGCCGGCAAGCACAGCGGCGGCGATGGCCGAGGACGCTGGGGTGTCGGTGGGGAAGCGGACTGCATCAATGCCCACAACGGCGCCCTCGGGAGCCTCCGACCCCTGCGGCGAAGCCAGCCCGACCACGTCCGCGGTCACGATCTCGGGTTCTGCCACCGCGGCGGTGCGGCCCGCGTTGGCCAGCTCCTGGTGTGCCACGGCAGTGTTCGGAGCGATGTACACCGCCGCGTCCTTCAGGCTGTCCACCAAGACCGGCTGGACGCAGTAATCCCGCACGACGGGGTTGGTCCCCGCGTACTGGTCAACCAGTGTCCGCCCGATCGCCTCATTCGAAGCCGCGATCGGCAGCGCCAAGTCCCCGGACACGCACGTCGGCTCCGCCGCGTTCGAGGCGTTCTCGCTGGTGCCGGAACCGCGCCCAACCATTGACCAGACGATGCCCGCGATGAGCAGCAGCGCGACAACCAGCGCGACTATGGCCCCCGCGGAGAGCTGGTAGTTATTCTTCCCGTTCGAGTGCCGTCCCATAGCTAGGCAGTCTAGTGCGCCAGAAGCTCCTCGAGTAGAGCCAGCAGGCGCGCCCGAATCGGCTCCGCCTCTGCCGCGAGAGCCCGCTGCCGGGCCACGTATTCCGCCTTGCCCTCCGGCGTTTCCACCGCGACCACGCCGAATCCAAGCGACCGGCAGTCATACGGCGATGCCTCCATGTCCAGCACGCGCGCCTGCATCGCCAGCTCAAACGCGTCCAGCAGCAGCTCACCCGGTACCACAGGCCCCATCTTGGCGGCCCACTTGTACAGATCCATGGACACGTGCACGCACCCCGCTTGGTCGTGCTCTGCTTGCGTCCCACGCTCCAGCACGGTGAGATTCAGCGGCACCGCGGGCGGCGTGAAGAAGCGGTAGGCATCGAAGTGGCTGCACTTGAGCTGATGCTTGTCGACGACAGCATCCGTGCCCTCCCGCCCCAATCGCAGCGGAAGATTGTGGCGCGGCGCATCGGTGCGGTAGACCATCGCCCACTCGTGCATGCCGAAGCAGTCGAAGTGCGCCTGGCGCGTCGCTGTGGCCGAGAGCAGCTCTTGGATGCGCTCCATGTCGCGGCCCCGTTTAGCCAGGAAGGCATCCACGTCGAGGCGCACCGCTCCGTCGGCATCGATCACGTAGAAGGGGTAATCCTTGTGGCGGCTTAAGGAAGCGTCGATAAGCGTGGCCCCTAACCCCGGATGCCAGCGGGTGAGCTGGCTGGCGCGGAAGGGGTAGTAGTCGAAGAGAAAGTCCCACACGGGGTGGGACGTGCCGC
This sequence comes from Corynebacterium sp. CNCTC7651, assembly GCF_021496665.1. Lineage (NCBI taxonomy): Bacteria > Bacillati > Actinomycetota > Actinomycetes > Mycobacteriales > Corynebacteriaceae > Corynebacterium > Corynebacterium sp. CNCTC7651. Next base: position 1,086,740 of record NZ_CP071246.1, read on the forward strand.
GGGTGCGGCGCTCAAGGTGTGGGAGCGTGTAGCGCTCGGCGCGGGCGACGTGAGCCGCCTCAGCTGCGCGAGCCTCGGCGGGGGAGTAGGAGGCGGGCATCTACTCGTCCTCGTGGGTCCAGTCGCTCACCGTGCCCACGTACTCCTCGATGATGTCCTCCAGCGCTGCCACGCCCACCAGCTCGCCGTTCACCCGCACCTGCGCCATGTGGGCGGAGCGGCGGTGCATGGATGTCAGCGCGTCATCGAGCGACTGGCTGCCGTCCACAATGCTCAAGGGGCGGATGCGGTTGACGGGGACCACCGGATCCTCATCCTCGCACTCCATGAGGTCCAGGATGTCCTTCACGTGGACGTAGCCGATCAGCACACCCGGCGCGCGCTCGACCGGGTAGCGGGAGTAGCCGGTCTCACGCACCGCGTCCTCGATGATAGAGAGGCGGATGCCGCGGGGGTGGTACGGGATGGTCTTGACGTCCTCCAGGGGAATCATGACCTCGACCAAGTTGCGGGACTCCGTGCGCAGCGCGTTGGCCAGGCGAGCAGTCTCCTCCGCGTCAAGCAGGCCCTCCTCGCTGGACTCCTTGATCATGGTGGCCAGCTGTTCCTGGTCCACGGTGGACTCCAACTCATCCCGCTGCTCGATGCCGAAGGCCTTCAGCGTCGTGCGCGCCACCCAGTTCAGCGCCTCAATGATGGGACGGGTGATCTTCATCCACACGGTGAACGCCGGGGTGAGCAGCATCGCGGTGGATTCCGGGCCTGCGATGGCGATGTTCTTTGGCACCATCTCGCCCAGCAGGATGTGCAGGAAAGAAATGATGATTAGGGCGATGACGAAGCTGATCGGGTGCAGCAGCTCCGGTGGCAAGCCCGCGCTGCTGAACGGCGCCTCGATGTATTGGGCGATGGCCGGCTCCGCCACCTTGCCCAAGATCAGGGAGGCCACAGTGATGCCGAACTGGGCACCGGCCAAGTAGATCGACAGGTGTTCGATGGCGTAGATGACGTTCTTGGCCTCGCCCTTGCCCTGCGCCAACAGGGATTCGAGGCGGTCTCTGCGGGACGACACCAGTGCGAACTCAGCGGCCACGAAGAACGCGTTGGCTGCAAGCAGCACGGCGATGAGGAGGATTGCGGTCAGGATGTTCATCGCGCCGCCCCCTCAACGTCTGCCTGGGCTGCGAGATACTTCGCGGCCTGTTCCGGTGTGATGGGGGTGAGGATTGCGCGGTCCACGCGCCTTTCATCCATCACCGTCACCCGGGCAAGCCAGTGGCCGCCCCCGCCGCCGGATTCAAACTCCTCCTGGAAGGTCGCCACAGCCTCCGGCAGCACAACCTTGTCGCCAACTCTGGGGATGCGCCCCAAGGTCGCCATGATCAGGCCGCCGAGCGTTTCGTACGGCCCGTCCGGCGCGGTGTAGCTGGTCTTCTCCGCCACGTCGTCCAAGCGCACAAGGCCCGCGATCTCCCATGAGGTGCCGAAGCGCTGGAAGTCCCGCTCTGACTCGCGGTCGTCATACTCGTCGTACACCTCGCCCAGGATCTCTTCCACCACGTCTTCGATGGTGACTAGGCCCTGCGTGCCTCCGTACTCGTCCGCAATCAAGACCACTTGGGAACCGGCGGAACGAACGCGGTTGAGCACCGAGTCGCCGTCCAGCGTGCCGGGCACGAATGGGACCGGTTTGGCTAGCGACGCAACCTTTGTCACGCTGCGCTCCTCCTTGGGTACGGAGAATGCGTCCTTGATGTGCACGACACCGATCGTGTCGTCCAAGTCCCCGCGGCGGACGGGGAAACGGGAGTGGCCGGACTCGCGGGCAAGGGCGATCAGGTCCGCCACCGTTTCCTCCGCATCGAGGGAGTCGATGGTGGAGCGCGGCGTCATCACCTCCTCCGCCGTTGTCTCGCCGAATCGCAGCGAGCGGTCAATCACCGCAGCCGTCTCCGCATCCAGGCCGCCGGCCTCTGCGGAGTTGCGCACCATGGCGCCGAGCTCCTGGCCAGAGCGTGCGGACGCCAGCTCATCCGCCGGCTCGATCCCCATCTTGCGGACGACCCAGTTGGCGGAAGCGTTGAGGGTGTTGATGAACCATTTGAAGACGGTGTTGAACGCGTTGACCGGCGGCACCACGAAACGCGCGGTGCCCAGCGGCTCCGTGATCGCGATGTTCTTTGGCACCAGCTCTCCGAACACCATGGAGAGGAAGGTTGCCACGACAAGCGCGAGGATGAGAGCGACGGTGCGCGACGCGTCCGCGCTGAGACCCACAAGCTCCAGCAGGGGAGTAAAGTACTGGCCCAGCACCGGTTCCGCGAGGAAACCGGCGGCGAGGGTGGTCAGGGTGATGCCCAGCTGGGCACCGGAGAGGACGAACGAAAGGTTCGCGTGGTCGCGCGCCACAGCCTTCGCGGTGGCATCGCCCTTTTCCCGCACGTGCGCTTCAATGGTGGAGCGCTCCAGGCCCGTCATGGCGAACTCGATTGCCACGAACAGGCCGGTTGAGGCGGTGAGCAGGATGAACCCGATAAGGGAGAGGATGGATATAACTATGTCCATGTGTGTGGTGAGCGGGGTGAACTAGCGCTCAGGTCTCCTCTTTCTCTGCTGGCCGCCGCGGCGTGGGCGACCAGACGCTTGTCCGCCGCCGGAACCGCGCGAGCGGGCGCCGCGGCGTGCTTGCGGGTTTCTACCCTGCCCGCCCGCCGCAGGCTGCTGCCCCGGGGGCGGCAGCGGGGTGCCCTCGGGTTGACGTGCGGCAGTAATCCTAACCAATTCCGGGCTCATTGGTGCGATGCGAACCACCTCCGCATCCACGCCAGCCTTGCGGAGCAGCTGGTCCACCTCTTTGCGCTGCTCATCCATCACCAGCGTGACCACGCGGCCGGACGTGCCGGCGCGTGCGGTGCGTCCAGCACGGTGCAGGTACGCCTTGTGCTCAGCCGGCGGGTCCACGTGCACCACTAGGGAGACATCGTCAATGTCAATGCCGCGGGCGGCGATATCGGTGGCAACCAGCACCGGGGTGGAGCCGTCCGTGAACCCTTCGAGCGCCCTGGTGCGGGCTCCCTGGCCCTTGTCGCCGTGCAGGCCTTGTGCGTGAATGCCCACGCGGCGCAACTTCTTCACCTGCCGATCCACCCCGTGCTTGGTGCGCATGAACATGATGGTCTTGCCCTCGCGCGCGCCGATCTGCAGCACGATCTCGTTGCGCGTATCCCGGTTGCCCACCAGCAGCTGGTAGTGCTCCATGGTGTCTACCGTCGCCTCCACCGGCGCGGTGGAGTGCGTCACCGGGTCATGCATGTACCGGGCAATGAGCTTTTCGACGTCCCCGTCCAGCGTCGCGGAAAACAGCAGGCGCTGGCCGTTCGCCGGGGTGCGGTCCAAAAGCTTGCGCACTTGCGGCAGGAAGCCCATGTCCGCCATCTGGTCCGCCTCGTCGAGGGCAGTGACAGTGACCGCGTCGAGCGAGAGTTTGCGCTGGTTAATCAGGTCCTCGGCGCGACCCGGAGTAGCCACGAGCAGATCGACCGGCGCGGCGAGCGCGCGGATCTGGTGGTTGATGTTCACGCCGCCAACCACGTCCATCACCCGAAGGCCCAGCGCCGCGGCCGGCTCCTCAAGACGCTCGCGGATCTGTGAGGCAAGCTCGCGCGTGGGCGCTAGCACCAATCCGCGCGGTTTCCCGGGCTTGGACGGCGCGCCGGCAAGGCGAGCCAGCATGGGCAGTCCGAACGTGAACGTTTTGCCGGAGCCGGTGGGGCCGCGGCCTAAGACGTCGCGGCCCGCGAGTGCGTCCGGGATAGCGGCTTCCTGGATAGGGAAGGGCTCCGTGATGCCCTGTTTGCGCAATACGGCAACGATCTCGCGGGGAAGCCCCAGATCGGCGAAAGAGGTCATTGGGACGATCTTACAGCGCGCGAGCCAGCCAACCTAAGCCCTAGTAGAGATGGCGCTAGTAGGAGATCTCCTCACGGTCGCCAGACCATGCGGTGTGGAACGTGCCCTCCATATCCACGCGGCGGTACGTGTGTGCGCCGAAGAAGTCGCGCTGGCCCTGGATCAGTGCCGCTGGCAGGCGGTCCGAACGCAAGGAATCGTAGTAGGAGAGCGAGGAAGCGAACACAGGCACCGGCAGGCCAAGCTGGGTCGCTGCGATGACAACGCGGCGCCAGGAGTCGATCAGGCCGTTCTCCAGCTCGCCCTTGAAGTAGGGGTCTAGCAGCAGGGACGGCAGCTCCGGGTCACGCTCGTACGCCTCGGTGATGCGGTTCAGGAACTTCGCGCGGATGATGCAGCCGCCGCGCCAGATACGCGCCAGGTCGCCCGGCTTGAGGCCCCACCCGTACTCCTTGGATCCGGCGTTGATCTCGTCGAAGCCCTGGGCGTACGCCACAAGCTTGGAGGCGTAGAGTGCGCGACGGACATCCTCGATGAATTGGTCCTTATCAATGCCCAGCTCCTCGAGCATGGTCAGGTCTCCGGAAGGCAGACCGATGCGCTGGGCGGCTTCGCGCTGCGCAAGCGCGGAGGACAGCGCGCGGGCGAAGACAGCCTCGCCGATCGCCGTCGTCGGCACGCCCAGATCCAGCGCCTCCTTGACCGTCCAGCGGCCAGTGCCCTTCTGGCCAGCGGCATCCACAATAACATCGATAAACGGCTTACCGGTGTGCTTGTCCACCTGACGAAGCACCTCCGCCGTGATCTCGATGAGGTAGGAATCAAGGTCGCCCTCGTTCCACTCGCTGAAGATTGCGGAAATCTCTGCAGGTTCAAGACCGGCGGCGTAGCGCAGCAGGTGGTATGCCTCGCCGATAACCTGCATGTCTGCGTACTCGATGCCGTTGTGCACCATCTTGACAAAGTGACCCGCCCCGTCCGGGCCGATGTGGGTCACGCACGGCACGCCGTCCACCTTTGCTGCGATAGATTCCAGCAGGGGCCCCAGGGTTTCCCAGGACTCCACTGGTCCGCCCGGCATGATGGACGGGCCACGCAATGCGCCCTCCTCGCCGCCGGAGATGCCGGCGCCCACAAAGTGGCGGCCGCGCTGCGCCACCTCGCGCTCGCGGCGAATCGTGTCGGTGAACAGGGAGTTGCCGCCGTCGATGATGATGTCGCCCTCGTCCATCGCCGTTGCCAGCTGGTCAATCACCGCGTCCGTCGCCGCACCGGCTTGCACCATGATGATGGCCTTGCGCGGGCGCTCCAGGGAGGCGACGAAATCCTCGATGGTTTCGGAAGGGATGAAGGTTCCCTCGTGGCCGTGCTCTTCCATCACCGCGCGCGTCTTTTCCGGAGAGCGGTTGTAGATGGCCACGGTGTGGCCTTTGGATGCGAAGTTGCGGGCGAGGTTGGAGCCCATGACAGCCATACCGACCACGCCGATTTGCGCGGTGCCGTGAGTGGATTCAGGTGCGTTCTGGGGGGAAGTCATGGGTCCAATCGTACGTAACCCACCTCCGCGTAGCCGTGCGGTTGCCTATAGTTGCTCGCATGACGCAGCGCTCCCTGAATGAGCCGGTCACTGACCCGCTCAACGAAGAAGAGTTGGCAGTGCTCAACGCCGCTAACATCGGCTTTGCCCAGCACCTCGGCCTGGTTATCACGTACTGCTCGGCAGAGCGCCTTGAGGGCTATCTGGATGTGGGCCCGCAGCACCTGCAGGTCGCAGGGATTGTCAACGGCGGTGTCTACGCCTCTATCGGGGAGACACTGGGATCCGCAGCCGCCATCGTCACCACAGGCCGCCCTGCGGTGGGCATGAGCAACAACACGGATTTCCTGCGCAGTGTCTCATCCGGCCGCATCGAGGCTGTGGCCATCCCGGTGCATACCGGCCGCACGACCCACCTGTGGCGCATTGAGATGTCGCACGAGGGCAAGCTAGCCGCCATCACGCACCTCAAGCTGATGTTGATGGAGATCTAGCGGGCCTACAGCCAGTTATTCCGGCGGAACCACCAAAGCATCGCGCCCATTACCAGCAACATCACTAGAAGGGTGGCGGGGTAGGCCCACTTCCATCCCAGCTCCGGCATGTACTCGAAGTTCATGCCGTAAATACCCGCGATCATGGTAGGGGCAGCAGCCATGCCGACCACTGCGGAGATGGTGCGCATGTCCGCATTCTGCTGCATGGACACCTTGGCCACCGAAGCATCCAGCAGCGAGGTCAGACGCTCGTCGAAGCTGGACAGCCTGTCGCTAACGATCGTGGCGTTGTCCTGCACGTCGCGGAAGTAGGAGCGCAGGGCCTTGCGCACCAGGTCCTTGTTATTGGTCAACCCGTTGCGCAGGGCGGGCGCCAGCGGGTCGATAGCGTGGCGCATCTCCAAGATCTCTCGCTTGTAGTTGTAGATCTTGTCAATGTTGATCTGCCGGCGCGGGGTGAACACCTCGTTTTCCAGCTCGTCCACGTCCTGGCTCAGGTAGTCCGCAACACGCAGGTAGTTGTCGGTGAGGTAGTCTGCCACCACCCAGGCCACGGCGCTGGGACCCAGCACCGCCAGGTCTTCTTCCTCCTCCAACTTGCCGGTGAGATCCGGCAGGGGAGCGTTGTGGCGGATGGTAATGGCAAAGTTGGGGCCCGCCACCACCTGCACCTCGCCGGTAGAAATGATTTCGCGGGCGTCCAGCACTTCCTCGTCGTCCCGGTAGTGCACGGAGCGCACGACCATGAACAGCTGCTCATCGTAGCGGTCGATCTTTGGGCGCTGGTGCGCATCCACAATGTCGTCCACGATCAAGTCGTCCAAGTCGAAGGTCTCAGCGATCTTCTCCATCTGGTCCACGCTCGGCGCCTTCAAAGACAGCCAAACAAACGCGTTTTCGTGCTGCTCCACCACCTCCATCGCTTGGCGGATCCGGAGGTTGCCCGGAAGCTTCTTGCCGTCCACGAACACGCGGCAGAAATCGACAGAGCGCTCGATGGGGACGGGAACCGGTTTGCGCGCCGGCGGTTCCGGTTTCTTAGGACGCTGGCGTGACATGGGAAGGCGCGGCGGCATGGGCTTCAGCCCCCTTTCGTTCGAGCTCAGGGCAGCGCAAAGCGCACCCGCTATGGAGCAGGCGAAGACAACGTGAGTGATACTACGCGCTTTCCGACCACTGTCGAACAGAGCGTGCGCACATAGCCAAAAACCCCGCCGACCTCAGGTCAGGCGGGGTATGCGCGGCTAGAAATCTAGCGCTGCTCTTCCTCGGACTCCAGCTTCTCCAGTGCGGTGCGCTGGGTGCGCTGCTCCAGCTGGCCGTTGGTGGTGACCAGGTTGTAGCGGCGCGGGTTGAACGCGTTGAGCGCCCAGGTGTAGGTGGACACGGTGCGGTTGCGCATGCCCTGCAGGAACTGTACGTGAACCACAAGCCACATCATCCAGCCGATGAAGCCGGTGAACTCCACCTTGCCCATCTTCACCACAGCGTTGAAGCGGGAGATGATGGCCATGGAGCCCTTGTCAAAGTAGGAGAACGGATCGCGGTCCTCCGGAGCCACGTCGTGCTCGACCTGCTCCTTGATAATCTTGGCCACGTACTCGCCGGACTGGATCGCCACCTGTGCCACGCCCGGGAGGCGGTCCAGGCTCATCATGTCGCCGATGATGAAGACGTTGCGCTTGTCGCCCACGGAGCAGTCCGGGTTGACCGGGACCTTGCCGTTGCGCTCTGCCTCAACACCAGCCTGCTCAGCGACGATGCGGCCCAGCGGGGACGCTTCCACACCAGCGGACCAGATCTTGGTGTACGCCTCGATGGTGGTTTCTTCGTCCGTCTTGGTGTTCTTGTAGGTGACAGATTCCGCGTCAACGTTGGTGACCAGGGAGTTCAGCACCACAGTCACGCCCTCGCGCTCAAGCTGGCGCTGGGCAACCTTGCCCAGGCGCTTGCCAAACGGCGGAAGGACCTGCGGCAGGCCATCGATGAGCACAATCTTGGTCGACTCGGGGCTGAAGGTGTACTGGCCCTTGTCAAAGGAGCGGTGCGCAAGCTCCGCGATCTGGCCGGCCAACTCAACACCGGTCGGGCCGGCACCGACGATGACGAAGGTGAGGAGCTTCTCGCGCTCCGCCGGATCCTCCGCCAGCTCGGCGCGCTCGAACGCGTCCATGATGCGGGCGCGGATCTCAAACGCGTCATCCAAGGTCTTCAGGCCCGGCGCGAACTCCGCGAAGTGGTCGTTGCCGAAGTAGGACTGGCCAGCGCCGGCGGCGATGATCAGAGAGTCGTAGGTGTACTCGAACTCCTCGCCCGCGTCCATGGCGGTGACAACCTGTGCCTCGGTGTCAATGCCCTGCACGTCACCGCGGACAACCAGGAGGTTCTCTTGGCCGCGGGTGAGCTGGCGCATGGACACCGCGATCTCGCCGGAGGACAGCAGACCGGTAGCCACCTGGTAGAGCAGCGGGGCGAAGAGGTGGTGGTTGGTGCGGTCAATCAGGGTGATGTCCACGTCCGCGTCCGCGAGCTCGCGGGCAGCGTAGAGGCCGCCGAAACCGGCACCGATGATGACAACGTGATGACGGCTCCCAGCCGGACGGTACGGCCTATCTGCCATGGTCCAAATCTCCTTTAAAAAGGGTGCGAAAATACCTCCGCATAGTGTACGCCCCCGCCGCAGAACGCTCACAGCGAGTACCGCCGTGGCGCGGCCATCCTCAACCGCTCAGCAGCTAGCATGGGCCCGGTGAGTGAGAGGGTTGAACCAGTCCACCTCGCGGCCATAGACGCTTCAGCGTGGCCGGGGGTTGCCAAGCTCCCGCAGATCACGGGTGCCGGAACTCGCTCCCGGCTCGCTGAGGCCGGCTTCGCGCGGGCCGTGTCGCGGGCTGGCTTGCTTCTCGACGGTCCACAGCCCGACCTGGTTGTCGACCACGCCGACGTGTTCACGCGTATTGCCGCCAGCGGCTGGATAGGCCTGGCCGAGGGGTATTTGGCAGGGGAGTGGCACACCGCGTCGTCGGAAAGCTTGGTCCACGTGCTGGAGGGGCTGGTTCGCGCGAAGTACGCGCCCCGCACCACCAAGCTCGCACCTTCCTCGGCGGATGCGCTCGGCGAGGTGCCGCCGAGTCTGGTGTCGCATTACTCGGGCGATGGCGTGAGTCCGTTCCAGGGGCACTTCGCCACCGGTGTGCCGACCACCGAACGCAAGGCGTTCAAATCCAGGGTGCCCGGTGCCGGGAAGGGGAGGGAGCCTGCCCGCCACTATGTCGCGGTAACCGAGTTCGGCGCGCCGCTGGACACCTCGCGCCTAGACCTGGCTGATGCGCAGGCGCGCAGCACCAGCATGCTCTTAGACGCCGCGCACGTCACTCGGGGGTCTCACACCCTCGTGGTTCCAACAGCAGGCGGCGCGATTGCGGTGGAGGCGGCGTCACGCCGGGCAAACGTGGATTGCGTCGCTGCGCAACCCGCTACCGCTGAAGCACTGCGGGAACACCTCGTGTTCGCCGGAGCTGAAGACGCTGTCCACGTGCTCACCGGCCAGTGGGGCCTCGCCCCGTCCCGCCCGACCTATGACGCGATCGTGAGCGCCGAGTACCTGGAGACACTCGCGCCGCGCGAGAAGATCCGCTACCTGCGTGCTGTGGACAGCGCGCTTATGCCAGGTGGGCGGGCGGCTGCGCAGACTGTGGTACGCACCGAGCGCATGTCCCGCGCAGGCACCGCCGCGCTCTCCTCGCTGCGGGCGTACATCTGGCCGGGCCTGCACTTTGCGACGATCAAAGACATCGCCACCATGCTGGACCAGCACACAGGCCTGCGGCTGACCGGCGTGACGCTCGCGCCGGACCACCTTGCTGCCTCGCTGAAGCTGCAGCGCGCGACCTTTGATACCAGGCTGCGGGACGCGGCCGCGGACGGGTTCGACGTGGTCTACCGCCGGCTGTGGACCTGGCAGCTCGCGCTGCGCGAGGCCCTGGCACGTCTCGGCATGCTTGACCTCGCGCAGGTGGTGGCGACGACGCGGAGTAGAGGCGGTCGTCGCTAAGCACCCTGCCCCTAAACACCCCGCCCCTAAGCCAGGGTGACCTGGGGGCGCGAGGCGCGCTCGAGGAGGGCTGCGATGGACTCGAACGGCTTACCCGCCACCATCTCCAACCCCATCTCGCAGGTGCGGTTCGCGGAGACGAAGCAGTCGAAGTTGCCTGCCTCCAGCCCCGCGCGCTCCTCGCGGGTCGCGGACTCCACCAGCTCGGGGTGGAGCATGACGCGGTCGCCCGCGGTGCCGCAGCACGCCGCGCCCTCCGGAACGGCAGCGTCGCCGCAGGCATCCGCGAGCGCAAGCAGCGCGTCGGTGGTGCCCATGTGCTCGCCGGAGCACGGCGGGTGGACGGCAATGCGGCCCAGGTCCTCGGTGATCTCGAGGTGCTCGACCACTTCCTGGTCCAGCCATTCGACGATGTCCAGGACGCGGATATTCTCAAAGCGTTCCAGCTCCTCGCCGATCAGGATCTCCGGCATGGAGTCGACGATGGTGTGGCTGCACGAGGCGGCGTCGACAATCACTGGCAGTTCGCCCTGGTTCGACCATTCCCACATCTGATCCAGCAGGGAAAGCGCCTTGACGCGGTACGCCTCGGTGAAGCCCTTGGAGGAGAACGGCATGCCGCAGCATTCGCCGTCCACGTTGTCCGGGATCCACACCGGCGCGCCGGAGCGGCGGCCAAGCTCCGCCACGGCGTTCGGGGTGGCCAGGGAGCCTTCCGGCACGTGGTTCGGGCGGCCGAAGATGCGGTTCACGCAGGCGGGGAAGTAGACCGCTGCCGCGCCCTCGCGCTGCGTCTCCGGCATGTCGGGAGCGCGGTGGGGCATTGGGCCCGGCACGGAAGGCAGTCGCTCCGGCGAGATCAGGGTGCGGCCGACCGTAGTCACGGCGTTGGCAAGGGATGGGCCCATGAAGTTCACGCCGGCGACCGCGGTGCGGCCGAGGACCTCGACAGCGTCGTAGTGCTTAGCAATGCGCTTGGCGGTGGTGCGTTCCGCCTTTGTCGCCTGGGCTGCGCGCAGCTGCTTCATGGCCTTGCCGGTATCAATGCCTACCGGGCAGGGGATAGCACAGGTGCCGTCGGCGGCGCACATGTCGATGGCGTCGTACTGGTACTGGTCCCGCAGGTTCTCCAGCACTTCGGAGCCTTCCGGCTGGCGCGCCATCTCGCGGCGCAGCACAATGCGCTGGCGCGGGGTGACGGTGACGTGCCGCGACGGGCAGATCGGCTCGCAGAAGCCGCACTCCACGCAGGTGTTGATCTCATCCTCAACCTTGGGGAAGGACTTGAAGCGCTGGAGGTGGATATCAGTCGAGCGTGTGAGCTTGACGTTGGGGGCAAGAATGCCGGCTGGGTCGAGGGTGTCCTTGACCTCCCAGAACAGCTCGAAGATTTCCTCGCCCCATTCGCGCGGCACGAAGGGAGCCATGTTCACGCCGGTGCCGTGCTCTGCCTTCATTGAGCCGTCGTACTTGTCCACCACAAGTTCCGTCAGCGCGTCGAGGAACTTTGCGTAATGCTCCAGTTCCTCCTCGTTGGCCAAGTTCGGGGTGATGAAGAAGTGGAGGTTGCCGTACGGCGCGTGGCCCATCACGGCATCCGGGTAGCCGTACTCTTGGAGCAGGTCCATCAGGTCGGCCGCAGCTTCGCCGATGTCCGCCGGAGGGAAGCAGACATCCTCGGTGATCAGGGCTGTACCTTGGCGGCGGTTCTCGCCGATCAGGCCAAAGAGACCATTGCGGAGCTGCCACATGCCGTTTTGCACCTTCGGGTCAGTTTCGAAGTGCAGCGGGGAGAGCAGGTCCGCATCCTGCAGAACGTCCTCCGCGGCTGCAACGGCCTCGTGCAGGGCATCCTCATCCACCCCGCCGACCTCGAGCAGCAGGGCTGCGGTCTTCGAGTCGATGTCCGCCCATTCCTTCGGCGCCTGCTTGAAGTTGCCCACGGAACGCTTCATCACGTCCGAAACCAGCAGCTCACAGGCCTCGGCGCCGGCATCCACCAACTTGGCCACGTAGTTCGCGGCATCCCGGATGTCAGGGAGAACCACCCAGGTCACGGCCTTCTTCTTCGGCAGCTCGATGGTGCGCATCTCAACCTCGGTGAACACGCCGAGGATGCCTTCGGAGCCCACCAACAGGCGCATGAGGATGCGGACCGGCTCATCCTCATCCAAAAACGCGTCCACGCGCAGGCCGTTGGTGTTGCGGATGGAGAACTTCTTGCGCAGGCGGTCGGTGAGCGCGTCGTCGCCTCGGATGCGGTCGCGGAGCCGGATCAGGTTCTCGTAGAGCTCCGGGCACTGTGTGCGGAAGGCGTCGTCGCCGTCGCGGGTGTCTACGATGGTGCCGTCGGTAAGCACGAACTGCGCCTGGTCGATGGTGTGGTAGGAGTCGCGCTCAAGCTTGCAGCGCATGCCGCCGGCGTTGGTGGACACGACGCCGCCGACGGAGGCGGAGGCAGTGGAACCCGGATCCGGGCCGAGCATGTAGCCGTGCCGGCGAAGTACCGCCTGCGCGTGGCCGAGGACAACGCCGGGGCGGCAGCGCAGGCGCGCGCCGTCCTCCAGGACCTCCATGCCTGTGAAGTTGGTTTTGACATCCACCAGGATGTCGTCCTCGCCTGACCGTTCAGCGAGGTGCCGGCAGAGCGGAAGGTGAGCGTGCGCTTGTGCTCGCGGGCGAAGCGCATGAGTTTCGACAGATCATCGGCGTTGCGCGGCTGGACGACGATCGACGGGATGTCGCGGTACGGCGAGGCATCCGACGCGAAGCGGACGAGATCGGAGACGCGGGCCTGGACGTTGTCTGGGCCGACGATCTCGCTCAGCTGCTCGCGCAGCGTGGCGTCGGAGCCGTTGGCGTACTTGGCGCTGACGGCATCGGGTTTGGTTTCGGCGTAGGCGGGTTTGGGGATGCGTTGCGGATTGGGGGCGAACATCTTAGCCATGTGCCCATGGTACGACCGGAGGAGCAGGTATCTTAGCCAAGGTCAGCTTTAGTTGACATAATGTACATTATCGGACAAAAGGGTAGATATGGGGCGGACAATCGGCCGGCGTTGGCCAACTGTCACTCCGGCTATTAATACGTATTGTTACGGAAAGGTGGCGGGATCTGGGGCCCTCTGGATTCGGGCCTCTTCCGGTCGGCTAGTCCTTCGCCAGGTTGAGCCGGATGTTGATCTCGCCTTCTTCTGCAATCGTCGCGGCGACGAACTCCGGTGTCTCCACGCCGTAGTCCAGACGGTTGATCGGGATGTCTCCGGCAACAATCAGGCGGTCGCCCGAGCGCACCACATCAAAGGTGTGCGTGATCGCGTTGGTCTCGCCGTGGATGGTCAGATCGCCCGTCAGCTCAATCTGGCCGATCCCACCCGTATCCGCCAGCGCTGACAGGTCGGCCGGCTCCGTGATTACAAACGTGGATTCCGGGTACTGATCGGTGTGGAAGATCTTCCGGCGGACGTTGTTATCGCGGACATCGCTGTCCGTAGTCAGATTCGTCATGTCCACGGTGACGTCGCCGGACTGCAGCGTTCCAGCCTCAATCACCACGGCGCCTGTGACGCCTTGGGTGGAACCCGACGTAGTCTTGCGCTCACCCGGCAGCACCTCATTAAACGTGAATCCCGCTGACGTGCTGTTGGCACCCGGGCGCTTGGTTACGGTCCAGGTGCCGTCGATTTCCGTGGTGGGCTCGCGCAACGCTGTGTCGTCGATCCCCTCCGTTTTCACACCGGAGTTGAACAGCATCATGATGAGCGGGATAAATGCGACGGCAAGTGCGATAACAATGAAGACGGACACGCCGACAATCAGCCCGGTGCGGCCCTTCGGGTGCTTCGCGTTTGCGGTAGACATCTATTCCCTTACCTCAACTTCTCAATCTCAATTGCCATTGCAACCAATTCGTCACACAGGTGACGAATTTCCTCCGGGTCGGCGCCTTCGCCTGCGGCGGTGCGGACATCCTCCGCCGCACAGCGCAACTCGAACAATTCGTCTCGCAGCTCCGCTACTCGCTCGGGGCGCAGTATCACCGATCCTTCGGCAATCCCCGCGCCCGATAAGTTATGGCGTTGCTCATACGCCCGCTGTTTGCAAGATTGGCCGCAGTATTTCCGTTTGCGACCTCTCCCCTCTTGGACCGCGAGCTCCCGCCCGCACCAAAGACATACGGGTGCGGGACGCGCTGCAGCCCTTACTTCACCCGACACCCGTACGACTCTAATACACCCAGCGTAAAAGCCCTAGACGCTCCTTACGTGGGTGGGAACAATCGCAGGATGTCCGCCGTTATACTGTAGCGATAGCTCGATCCCCTGCACTGGGGGCGATCTGAGGCACGAAGCGAAGGGATTGTGACAGCATGGCTGATCGTGTTTTGCGCGGAAGTCGCATGGGCGCAGTGAGCTACGAAACGGACCGCGACCACGACTTGGCGCCACGCCAGATGGCGAAGTACCAGACCCCGAACGGGGAGGTGTTCGAGGTTCCCTTCGCGGATGACGCGGAGATCCCCGAAGAGTGGATGTGCAAGAACGGCCAGGTCGGCATCCTCATGGAGGGTGAGGGTGTAGAGGCCAAGCCGGCAAAGCCGCCGCGGACCCACTGGGACATGCTGCGTGAGCGCCGCAGCATCGAAGAGCTCGATGAACTGCTGGAAGAGCGCCTTGAACAGCTGCGCAAGCGCCGCCGCACCGCCGCCCGCATGGCGAAGGAAGCTGAGGCCAAGGAGGCGGAGGGCTAACAGCCCCGTAACCTCGGATCCACTCTGCTTTCAGCAAAAAAAGGGGCGCGCACCACGGCCGGTGCGCGCCCCTTTTTCCGTGTCAGCCCAGTGTCGGGCTGCCGAACGTTACTTGGTGTCCCGCTTACCGTCGCCAAGCAGGCCGGCGCGGCGCAGCTCGAAGCCGGCTAGCTCAACCATCGATGCGGCGGTGTTCGCGGCATCTTCAACGAGGTGCTTCGCCTTACCCGGGATTTCGGAGAGGCTGGTGCGCTTGAGCTCGTACGCTGCCAGATCTTTCATCGCCACGGCAGTGTTGCCGGCGGTCTCTGCCGCAGAGGTCACAACTTCGCCGATGTTCGGCAGCTTTGCGCGGTTGATCTCGTACTGTGCCAGTGCGGTCATCTCCTTCACCAGCTCGGACGCGTCGCGAGCGGTATCGGTGATACCCCACTTGGTCACCTCGCCCAGGGAAGCGACCGCGAAGCTCGCATCCAGCTTAGAGTCCCCCAGCTTGCGGTCCTCAAACGTCACGGGGACCTCGCGGACGTCGAAGCCGGCGTCGATCGCCTTGTGCGCCAGCTCTGCCTGGAAGATGTAGCCCTTCGGGGAAAGCGCAGCCAGGTCAAGCTCCTCCAGCACCTCACGGCGGATCGCGCGGTAGCCCGCGGTCATGTCCTTCACCTCGCCGCCCAGCATGAGGGAGATGTAGCGGTTACCCACCTTGGACAGCAGGTAGCGCTGCTTCGGCCAGTTCTTCACCTCGCCGCCCTCAACGTAACGGGAGCCGATGACAAGGTCGGCGCCGTTCGAAATTTCGTCGAGAAGCAAAGAAAGCTCCTCGGGCGCGTGGGAGCCGTCCGCATCCATCTGCACCAGCACTTCGTAATCGCGCTCGAGGCCCCACGTGAAACCGGCGCGGTACGCGGCCAAGAGCCCCTCTTTGCCCCTGCGGTGCAGAACGTTCACGCGGTCGTGCGCGGCGGCAAGCTCGTCGGCCTTCTCGCCGGTGCCGTCGGGAGAATTATCGTCCACGACGAGGACGTCCACGTCCGGATTCGCGTTGAGGACTCGGTCGACGATCAGCGGCAGGTTCTCTACCTCGTTGTACGTCGGGATGATCACCAGCGTGGTGGTCGACACAGTGGGTGCTCCTTATACGTGCGTTTTGTTCTCGGCGCGGATAGCCCGCGACCCTGTAGCAGCATACCCCCGACGCGAGGTGGCGGCTGCACCGATCATCAGTGCAAGACCGGCCAAGACAAGCACCCACTCGAGCGCCCCGCCGAAGCGGACCGCGGGTGTGACGCGCTCCCGCAGCGGCAGGTCCTCCACGAGGTGATCTGAGGTGAAGATCTCGGTCTGCTGCGACACCGTGCCGTCAGGGTGCACGATGGCGGAGACACCCGACGTGGCCGCGACGATCACAGCGCGGTCCGTCTCGATTGCTCGCATGCGGCTCATCGCCAGCTGCTGGTACGTCATGTCCGTGAACCCGAACGTCGCGTTGTTGGTCGGGGTGGCCAAGATCTGCGCACCGTTGCGCACCGCCATGCGGTACGCGGGATCCTCTGCGACCTCGTAACAGGTAGCTACGCCAAGGGTGACATCCCCCATCTGCACGACACCCGGGCCGTCGCCGGGCTTGAAATCGCCCGCCAGGTCCACGAGGTCGGAGAAGTTGCGGAAGAAATCGCGCATAGGCATGTACTCGCCGAACGGCTGCAGGAAGCGCTTGTGGTGGTAGTCCCCTGCCCCGGTCTCCGGGTCGAACACCACCATGGTGTTGCGGGATCCGACCTCGTCGCGGGTGAGCGTGCCTACAAGGAGAGGTGCGTCGATTGCCTGCACGGCGGAATCGATCAGCGCTGCGGCATCGGAATCCATGAACGGATTCACGTCGGACGCGTTCTCCGGCCATATGACGAGGTCGAGCGGCTTGCCCGTCTGCTCGGCCTCGCGGCCAAGCGCGATGGTCTCGTTGACGTGGTTCGCCAGCACCGCGCGGCGTTGCGCGTTGAAGTCCAGGCCCATGCGTGGCACATTGCCCTGCACCGTCGCCGCGCGAACCGTGTCCACGGTCGCGGCGTCACGGTCTACCCACACTCCTGCCAGCTCGCCGAAACCCAGCGGGAACACGAAGCAGGCGATCGCGATGCGCTGCCGCCAATCGCGGGTGAGCCACGGCATGACAAGGCCCACGCCGGCGAACACCGCGGCCAACGTCACCAGTGCCGGGCCGCCCCAGGCCGCAAGGTTGGCCAGAGGCCCGTTGATCTGGCCCCAGGCAAGGCGCACCCAGGCAAACCCGCCGAACGGGAAGGAAGAACGGGCGAACTCTACGGCGAGGTAGATGAAGGGGAAAGCGAGGAAGCCGTAGCGCCAGCGGGCTGCCAGAACGCCGAAGGCGCCGGTGAGGATCCCGTACAGCGCCAGGAAAAGCGAGAGCGCCACATAGGGCATTGCGCCGACGAACTCGCCGATCCACGGCAGCAGGAAGAGGTAGGTCACCACAGCGTGCGTGTATCCCAGCAGCGCGCCGAACCCCGCAGTCGGGCGCTCCTGCGCCTCCCCCGCCATGCCGGTGGCCGCAGTGAAGCGGCGGGACCACGGCATCAGGGCGAGGTAGAACAGCCCGATGCCAAGCGGCGCCGCCAGGCTGAGGCCTATGGGCTCGTAGGAGAAATACACCAGCCAGCCGCCGATGGCGGCAAGCGCGAAGCGCAGAAACGCGATCACTGCTGGCGGCCCTCCGGGTGCTCACCGGGGCCGTCCATGCGGTACCAGCGCTCAAGCTCGTCCGCGTCGATCACCTCGTGCTCCTCCGCCGACTCCCGGTGAGTGGTGCCGGCCCGGCCAACCCGGCCGGGCTGCGCTTCCGGGGTAAAGGAGCCGTAGCTGGTGCGCAGCGTAGACATCGGCGATGCCTCATACATCCGCACGCCGAACTCCTCCATGCTGCGTTGCGCCTGGGCGCCGATGCTGCGGCGCATAAGCGCCCGGGTGGGCGGGAAGATCATGAGCAAGCCAAAGAACGAGGTGACAAAGCCGGGTACGAGGCATAGCACCCACGCCACCATCAGCAGCGCTGAATCACCGGCGAGCCTGCCGATCGTGGAGCGGCCCTCCGCCGCGGAGACAAGCGCGCCGCGCAGGGAGACGCTGGCAAGGAATCCGCCGAGCACCATCACGCTGGCAAGGAATCCGCCGAGCACCATCACGCCGAGCACGGCAAGCAGCGCCCACCCGACACCGATCATTTTGGCCACGCCGATGAAGGCGAGCACCTCGAGGGCAAAATACGCGAACAAGAGCAGCGGCATGCGGCTCATGCTACCTGCCCAGTTGGCGCAGCAACCATTCCGTGTCGCGTCCCAGGTGCTGGAAGTACGGCCCGAAGTGGTTTGTCCCCGTGCGGCCCAGCATCCGCGGCAAGCGCCGGGTTTCCAAGTCCCGGCCCCACGCTTCCGCAAGCTTTTCGACGGTCGCGTGAGGCACCAGATCGTCGTAACGCGATGCCCAGAGCCGTGTTGGAATGCGCAGCGGGCGGCGCGCGCCGAGGGTGTTGGCGGCGAGGAACTCGGAGGTCCTGGGCAAGTCATCCAGCAGCTGCGCCATGCTCACGCCGGACGTGGTCCAGCGGCGGGTCTTCTCCCACGGGCGCACGATTACGGCGCCGGCGGCGCAGACGCGGGCGTCGAAAAGCACGGCCTCGAGGCCTTCGGGGCTCAAGTGCGGGGCGATCTCCTCCGCGATTGCGGTGTCGGAGGCCATCATCCCGGCGACGGCGTAGAGGATCACGATGGACGCCATCGCGCCATCGACGTGATCAAGCATGGCGGTGAGATCCGCCGGAGGGGCGCCGACCACGGCGGCCAGAGGCTGCAGCTCCGGGGCGTACTCGGGCTGCTCCAGCCAGGCACCGACGGCCCCGCCGCCCTGGGAAAACCCCCACAGCCCGAGATTCTCCGCGCCCACGCCGAGGGATGCGGCGGCGCGCACCGCGTCCGCCAGCGCGCGGGCGGAGGACACGTGGTCGCAATACAGCTGCACGTTGTCCTCGGGGTCGCGCGGGTAATCCGTCAGCACCACGTTCGCACCGTGGGCGACGAGCAGGTTGATCGCCGGCTGCTCGTAGGCCGCGATCGCGTCAAGTGGGTTGCGGCGCACCTGCGCGCCGACGGTGCAGGAGTAGGAGGGATCGCAGTGCCGCGCCACACCCTGCGTGGACGGCGCGAACGCGATCGTGGGCTGCGGGCCCTTGCCGCGCCACGGCGTGCGGGAGCGGAACACGGCGCCGGTAGCTGTCAGGATCCGGCTCTTGCGGTCGGACGTGGCGTAATCGATCCGCCAGGACTCGGCGGGATTCGCCCGCCCGCTTAAACCAACCGGGCGAATCTCCGCGGCGGCCAGCAGCGTTCCCGGGCGCACCCCCGTCAACCACGTCGCGGCACCGAAATCGGGCCAGCCCCGCAGCGGCTCGCGCAACCTCGCTCCACATACCGCCCGCCTACCTCGGCATGTGCCGCCAGATCGGGCGCGGCACCAGGCGCATCACGAACGCGAGCGCGGCGAGGCGGCGGGGAATCCACACCGTTGCACTTTTGCCTCGCGCGGCGGCCGCGACCACGGCATCCGCCACCACGTCCGGGGTCACGGACATGGGTGCGGGTTTCATGCCGGCGGTCATGGATCCGATGACAAACCCGGGCCGCGCCGTGATCAGGTTCAGACCCGTGCCGTGCAGCCGGTCGGCGAGGCCCTGGCAAAATGCGTCGAGCCCCGCCTTGGTGGATCCGTAGACGTAATTCGCGCGGCGCGCCCGCCAACCCGCGATGGAGCTGAACGCGTAGATCTCTCCTCGCTCCATCTCATCCGCCAGCACTGTGAGCATGCTGATCTGCGCGAGATAGTCCACGGTGCCGATGCGCACGGCCTCGCCCTCGTCGTGCTCCGCCTGCTCCTGGTCGCCCAAGATGCCGAAGGCGACAACCGCGGTGGTCACCTCGCCGTCTTCCGCGGCGCGCTGCACTAGCTGGCGGTGGGACTCGAGGTCCGCGGCGTCGAAGTGCATCGTCGTCACCCGTGCAGCCCCGGCTTCCCGCAGGCGCTGCGCAACGCGTTCCCCTCGGCCGCCGTCCTCCGGATCGCGCAGCGCGGCCACCACGTGGCGCCCGGCGCAGATGCGCTGGACAATCTCGCCGCCGATGTCGCTGGTGGCGCCGAGAAGCAGGATTGCGCCGTGAGAAGCTGATGTCATCGCAGGTCCCTCGGCTGGGAGTTGAGGGCCACCGCACCGTCGGCGGTGAGGACCACGATGTCCTCGATGCGCATGCCGAAGCGGCCCGGGATGTAGATGCCGGGTTCGATGGAAAACGCCATGCCCTCGCGCAGCACCACCTCGCTACCGCCGATGATGAACGGCGCTTCGTGCACCGCCAGCCCAATACCGTGGCCCAGGCGGTGCGTGAAGTACTCGCCGTAGCCGGCCTCGGCGATGATGTCGCGCGCAACCGCGTCGAGCTCGCCTGCGGTCATGCCGGGGCGCGCCGCTTCTACCGCCGCCAGCTGGGCGCGGTGCAGGACCTCATACGCGGCGAGAGCCTCGGGATCAGCCGCGCCTGGATCCCCGCCCACAACGTAGGTGCGGGTGCAGTCGGAGTTGTAGCCGGAATCCAGCGGGCCGCCGATGTCCACCACCACGATGTCGCCCGTTTCCAGCACGCGATCCGAATAGTCGTGGTGCGGGTTGGCGCCGTTCGGGCCGGAACCGACGATGATGAAGTCCGCGCGCTGGTGCTCGGCGTGAATCAGCTCGGCGAGGTCCGCCGCGACCTCCCTCTCGGTGCGCCCGGGCGCAAGGAGCTCCGGCACCCGGGCATGCACGCGGTCAATGGCTGCGCCCGCCTTGGTCAGCTCCGCGATCTCCGCCGGGTCCTTGGCGCTGAAGCATGCGCCGATCTCGGGGTCGATGAGTCGGGTTGCTAACCCCGCAGCACCGAGACGGTCCTGCAGCGCGAAGGTGTGGTCCGCCGTCAAGCCCGGGGCAATATCCACCGCGGCCATGCCTCCGGCAGCGCTGGCCCCCTCGACGGAGGGCGCGGTGCCGCCGTCGGCAGCACCGGCCAGGAACTCCGTGACCAGCGCGTACGGGTCCTGCCCGTCGCGCCACCCTACGAGCTCCACGCCGTCCAGGGCTCCCTCGGCCCGCAGTGTGTCCACGTCCGTCATCGGGGCCACGGCAAGCACGCCGCCGCCAGGCGCGAATACCAGGGCCGTTAGGCGCTCGTGCGAACGCATCGCGGAGCCGGTGAGGTACGCGAATTCCGGCCCGGTGCCCACTACCAGTCCAGCGCTATGAGCTGGGGCGAGGGCTGCGGACACGGCATCGCGGCGGGCGGTGTAGGCGGCATCATCGAAAAACGGCATGGGCCCATCGTAGAGCCACCCCTGGTGGCGGCTGCTGGCTAGACTCGCCTGCGTGCCAGTTTCTCTCGCCCACCTTGCGCGCATCGCCGGCGCGGCGGGCTACTGCAGCGGCACACTCGTCGGCCCGGCCACGGTGTTGACGTGCGGGCACTTCTTCGCCCCGGATCTCGAACTTGAGCGCGTCACCTGCACTGTTGCGGGCACGCGCCGCCGCATCGAGCACCTGGAGCGCTTCCCGGGCACAGACATCGCGCTGGCCACGCTCACCAAAGCCATCGACGTTGTCGACGCCTTCCCAACCTTCGGCCCGTGCCCGCTCCCCTTCGCGCGCACGGTCACGCTCGGATTCGGCGGGCAATCTCAGCAGGTCGCGGCACGCCCAGGCCGCTTGCTCACGGCCCTGCCACTCGCGGTCTCCCGCAGCCGCAGCACCATCGCACGCCCCGCCGCGCTCATCCTCAACTCCCCGCGCGCCGTCAAGGGGGATTCGGGAGGGCCCGTGCTTTACGACGGCCACATTTTCGCAACCCAGTCCCTCATCCTCGATCCGTGTGAGAAGAACCTCGGGGTGGCCACGGTGTCGGTGCTACCGAAAGCGATCGTCGAAAAGCTCGAAGCCCTCCGTTAGCTGCCGATGGCGACCACGCCGCGGCGGATGGCGTCGATGGCGCGGTTGGCGTTGTGGCGGATGTCGTCCGAGTACCCGGTCTTGGCAATCTGCTCCAGCAGGTCGATCACCTGGCGGCACCAGCGCACGAAGTCGCCCGCGGTGAGCTCGGCGCCCGATTCCGCGGCCGCGGCAAGCGCGTAGCCTAGCGGCGCGCCGGCCGTCCACTGGTGGATGGAGAGGCTAAAGCCGGCATCCGGGATGCGCGTCACCGGGAGCTGGTGGCGCTTTTCGTCAGAAACCAGCTCGCCGTAGATGCGCATCGTCTCATGCATCGCGTCCGCCATGCGCTCCGTCGCGGCCTCCGGCGAACCGCCGGTGGCCTTGCGGTTTTCAAAGATCACCATTGATGCAACGCCAGCGAGCTCAGCGGGGTCCAGCTCGTCCCAGATCCCGCGCTTCAGGCACTGCGCCACCAGCAGGTCCGAGACGTTGTGGATGCGGGCGAGGCGCTCGCCCTCTTCGGTGACCTGCGGCTCACCGTCCACAATCTCCACGTAATCCATCTCGGTGAGCAGGCCAATGATGCGCTCGAAGGTGCGGCCCAGCGTATCCGTGGAGGCATCCACGCGCCGGGAGAGCTTGTTCAGCTTCCGCTCCTCGCGCACCAGCTCTTCGCCCACGCGTGCCAGCATTTCCCGATCGGCCGCGGGCCAGTGGTGGACCGGGTGGTTACGGATTGCCTCGCGCAGCGCCAGCACCTGCTTGTTGGGGCGGGTGCGGGCCTCGCCCCGCATCTTCTTCGGCGCGTTGAAGTTGCCGCGGCGCAGCATCTCCACCACTTTGCGGGTGTGCTTGCGCGGCTGTTCCTGCATGTGGCGCGGCACCTTGATGCGGCCCACCACCAGGGGCGGGTTGCGGAAGGTGGAGGTGTCGATGCGACCGGACCACCCGCGTTCCGTGGTCACCCACGGCCTCGGATCATCCTTGCGGGAGGCGGCCTGCACCACCGCGGCGAGTTCCGGCATCTTTTTGCCGGGGATGGCGATGACCTCGCCCACCGTCAGGCGGGCCAGGATGGTGCGGGTTTCCACCTGCCTGTCCTCCACGGAGTGGCGGCGGGCCTCCTTCTCCGCATCGGAGAGGTCGCGCCGCAGCTCCAAGTACTCCACCAAGTCTCCCGCCGGGTCATCCGACGGCGGGGCGAAGGAGGCGATGTCGCGCTCGAGCTGTTCGTGCAGTTTGTTCACCTTGGACTGCAGGCGCTCGATGTCGCGCACCTCCCCCACCACGGAGCGGTCCGTCTGGAACTGGGCGAAGGACTGCTCGATGAGGCGGATCGAAGCATCGTAGCCGTTCATGCCCAGCATGTTGATAGCCATGTTGTAGCCCGGGGTGAACGGGGACACCAGCGGGTACGTGCGGGTGGAGGCGAGGCCGGCCACTTCCCGCGGATCCATCGCGGGCGCCCACTGCACCACTGCGTTGCCGATGTGGTCGATGCCGCGGCGGCCAGCGCGGCCCGTGAGCTGCGTGTACTGGCCGGGCGTGAGGTCCACGTGCGCTTCGCCGTTGAACTTGATCAGCTTCTCCAGCACCACGGTGCGCGCCGGCATGTTGATGCCCAGCGCAAGCGTCTCGGTGGCAAAGACCACCTTGACCAGGTTGCGGACGAAGAGTTGCTCCACAATGTGCTTGAACGCGGGCAGCATGCCGGCGTGATGGGCGGCAAAACCGCGGATCCACGCGGTGCGAAGTTGGCGGTAGTTGAGCACCTGCAGGTCTTCCTCCGGGATGTCCTGCACGCCGTCGTCGATAATCGCCCGGATCTCGTCCTGCTCCTCCGGCGTGGTCAGCTCCTTGCGGGAGCGGAGGCATTGGAACAGCGCCCCGTCGCCCCCGGCGCGGGAGAAGATGAAGATGATGGCGGGCAGCATGTCGCGCCCCTGCAGGGCGGCCACCACTTCCGGGCGGCCAACCGGGCGGATTTTGTCCTGGGCGCGCTCGTGCCCGCTGCGCCGACCGGCCGCGCGTGAGCGGAAGCCGCGCCCCTCCTCGAAGTCGCGGCGGCCCTCGTCCGCACTGCCCGCTTCGATGCGGGCGATCGTGTGCTCGAGGTCCCGGTTCACCCTGCCGTCCGTGCCCGGCTCAAACAGCGGGAAGATCTTGCGGCCCACCATCATGTACTGGCTCAGCGGCACCGGGCGGTGGTCGGACACCACCACGGCGGTATCACCCCGCACGGTGCCCAGCCACTCGCCGAACTCCTCCGAGTTGGACACCGTGGCGGAAAGGCCGATGAGGTTCACCGAGTCATCCAGTCCAGGTTGAGGATGATCTCCTCCCACACCGCGCCGCGGTCCAGGTCGGCGAGGTAGTGGATCTCATCCATCACCACATGGGACAGGCGCTCCAGCTGCGGGGACTCGGCGTAAATCATGTTGCGCAGCACCTCGGTAGTCATCACCACCACCTCGGCGCTGCCGTTGATGCTGACGTCCCCAGTCAAAAGCCCCACGGCATCCTCGCCGTGCTGCGCCACCAGGTCGTGATACTTCTGGTTGCTCAGCGCCTTAATCGGCGTGGTGTAGAAGCACTTGGTGCCGCGGGAGAGCGCCAGCGCCACCGCGAATTCGCCGACCACGGTCTTGCCGGAGCCGGTCGGGGCGCACACCAGCACCCCGCGGTCTGCTTCCACGGCGCGGCATGCTTCGATCTGGAACGCATCCAGGGCGAAGCTTTTCGACGCCGCATATTCAGCCAAAAAGGATTCAGGGACTGTGTTCGCGGCATCGGGAGTTGTCATGCGCCCCAGGGTACCTAGAGAACGTCGTCGAACATGCCTCCGCTGCCGTAGCTCGAACCCTGCGGCGGCTCAGCGGGGCGCGCAGGCGGATTCGCTTTCCTGCTAGTGCTGCCCGAGGTGCTCGGGGTTTGGGTGCGGCGAGGGCTGGGGTAGCTGCGCACAGGTGCGGCCGGCGCGATGGGCTCAGGCTTAGCGACGTTCGATGCCCGCCCCCGCGCGGAACCGGATGCGTGCACGGGGGCTGCGGCACCCACCGGTTGTGCGCGGCCGATCGGGCTCGAAGCCTCATCATCCTCGAGATCCAACCAGTCGGGGCGCTCGCGATCGTGGCGCTTGTCGTTGAAGCGGATGAATTGGAAAGACAGTTCCACCAGCAGGCACATCGAGGTGCCGAGGGCGAGCATGGAGAACGGATCTTGGCCAGGTGTCATGAACGCGGCGAAGATGAAGAGGCCCACGATGATGCCGCGGCGCTTATCTTTCACATGCTCATAACGCAGCACCCCGACCAGGTTCAGCATGACCACGATCAGCGGCAGCTCAAAACTCACGCCGAACACAAGCGTCAGGCCCAAGAGGAAGTCGTAGTACTTCTGGCCCGTCAGGCCACCTACCTGCACCTCGCCGCCCATGGTCATGAGCACGTACAGCCCCTTGTCCAAGACAAAGTACGCCAGCAGCGCGCCGGCGACGAAAAGCAGTACCGCCAAGCTTACAAAGGTGAACGTGTAGCGCTTCTCGTTCTTGTGCAGGCCAGGGGTGATAAAGGCCCATGTTTGGTACAGCCACACCGGCGAGGCCAATACCAGACCGGCCAAGGCACCCACCTTCAGGCGGAGCATGAACATCTCAAACGGCCCGGTAGCCAGCAGGCGGCAGGACCCGTCGTGGGTGAAGTCCGCCCGCAGGTGCTCGGGCAGGTTGCAGTAGGGCCCGCGGATAATCTCGCCCAACGGCGTGATGCCGGGCGGGGTGTTCTGATACCAGATGAAACCGATCACGGTTCCCACGGCAACGGCGGCGAGCGAAATGATGATCCTGCGGCGGAGCTCCTGCAGGTGCTCCACCAGCGTCATCTCCCCTTGCGGGTTATGCCTGCGGCTCTGCCTCTGCCGCTTCGCCTGCTTTACCTGCCGCGAAGAGGCCCGCGCCGCGGGGTCGCGTGTGCTGGCCACGGTCTATCGGCGCGGCTGGTTCTCGGGGCGATCCCAGAAATCGTCCGGCTGCGCAGCGCTGCGCGTCTCCTGGTTCGCCGGGTTCACAGGGTAGCCCGGGTTCGCAACATCGTTCGGGTTGTTCGGCTGGGCCGGGTACTGCGACGGCTGGGCGGCAATCTGCTGCTGACCCGGCTGCGTAACGGGGTCCTCCATGTCCTCGCGGCGCATCTCCTTTACCTCGGACTTGAAGATGCGTGCGGAGCGGCCCATGGAACGCGCAAGGTCCGGCAGCTTGTTCGCGCCGAACAGCAGCAGCACGATGGCGAGGATGATGAGAATTTCGGGGAGGCCGACACTCGGCATGACTGTCCTTTCCAACGGTTTGCGCGGGCCCGTAACGGGTGCGAAAAGGTCCGCTTCACGGGATCATAGCAACGCTGCAAGCGCCGAAGCCGAACGGCGCTGCACTTCCGCGGCCAGATCCGCCGGCGCTTCCAGTACCACGCGGTCCGCCTGGCCGAGACAGAAGCGAATAAGCCAGTCCCCACTGCCGTAACGCAAGCGGGCTCGCACCCACTCCACGCCCGCGCTTTCCAAGGCAGCGATGTCGCTGCCGTCCAGCTCAAGATCCCAGTAATCCGCCAGCCACGTAGCCGTGCGGTGGATGCGCAGCTCCGCCACCGCGGTCTCGCTGAAGTCGAATGGGTTTTGCGGATCGAAGGCGCTGCTCGAGGCGGCGGCGCTGTCAATTGGAGCGTCGAGAAGCAAAGCCCCCCGGATGCGGTCGAAGCGGAAGTGCTTCACCGTGTCGCCGTCCAGCGCGCGCAGGTACGTCTGACCGTTGTTGTGGAAGGTGTCCATGGGAGACACCGTGCGGGTCGTGGTGGCATCCGAGGTGACGGAGTAGTACGTGAGCTCGAGCTGGCGGCCTTCCGCAAGCGCCTGCGCGATGACGTCGGTGAACGCCGCGGTGCCGTCCGGATCCGCGTAACGGGCATCGCCCACCGCGCCTTCCAGCGTCACCTCACGAATCTTTTCCGCGGCCGAGGTCACCGCGCTGCGATCCACCAGCCCCGGCATCGTCTCCAAGGACTCCAGGAGCAGCAGCAGCGCGTTCGCCTCTGTGGGGGTCATGCGCAGAGGCTTGTCCAGCCCCTTGGAATCGATGATCTTGACACTCATCCAGTCGTGCTCCAGGTCGATCATCTCGCCTGCGTGCTTGCCCAGGCCGGAGAGGTGGAGCAGGTCAAGATCATCCCTCACCTGGACCGGGTCCAAGCCGAGATCCCGCGCCATCTCCATCACCGTGGAGCCGGGGTGTTTGCCCACGTAGGCCAGCAGGTTCAAAATGCGCACAGTGCGCTGTTGGAGCTGAAGCTTGTCACTCATTCCGCCGCTCCTTTCTGGCCGGCAGCGGCGTGAAGCAGCGCAGCCACATCGCGGCGCACGTCCTCGGGTTCTACCGCCACCACGCTGCCCGCCAAACTGGCAATAGTTCGCACCAGCCAATCCCGCTCCACGCCGCGCAAGCGGATCACGTTGCCGTCCCGCTCGCCGCGCACCGCCAGCGCGTCCCCGGCCCCGGCTGCAACCGTCACCTCCGCGTCAGCCACAGGTCCCCGCAGCAGCTTTTCGACGACCGTTTGCAGATCCCCCTGCGCCGAGTGGAAATCGCCCACTTCGCGGTACCGGACGTTGGAGATCTTGTGGATGCGGAAGACCCGCTCTGCCCCGCGGTCCACGTCCCAGCCCACCAGGTACGCCCGGTTGTTCAGAGGCACAATCCCCCACGGGTCTACGGTGCGCTGTTGGGTGGGCGCGCCGGCGGCTGGCGTAAATGTGAATGTCAGTCGCGCGGGTTTGCGCACCGCGAAAAGGAGGCGGCGCAAGGTCTCCGGATCAAGGCGGGTGATGTCGTTGGAAACGGAGGAGATTGCCGGGCTGTCAAAGGTGCGGGTGGCTCCCGATGCCGCGAGTTTGGTCCAGCCGGAGCGCGCGAACGCGCCGAGGTTCGCGCCTTCGGCGAGGTCAGCCGCCAAGCCGATGGCGGTGGCCTCTGCCTCGGTGAGTTCGACGGGAGCGAGCTCGTAGCGCTCCTTGTTCAGGGTCAGCTCACCGTTGGTGATGTGCACTGGGATCCACATCCTGCGCAGGTCTTTGATATCAGTGCGGATCTGCTTGTCCAGCGCTTCGTAGCTGCGGCCCTCGTAACCGTCCACATTGTCGCCGACCCATGCGATGCTGCGGGGCTTGTCGGACCCGAGCAGCGCAAAGGTGAGGTTCACCAGCCGGCGGACGGCATCCGATTCAGCCACAGCCTGCTACCCTTCTGCGCCTTCCGCGTGGGCGCGGACATAGTCGATTAAGTCATCCACCCGCTGGTCCTCCGTGACAAACGGGTCCAGCAGGTCCACGGTCTGCGGCTCGGGGCGGTTGACCTTGAGGTGCACCCAGTCGACGTTATAGTCCGTGCCCGCCTCCTGCACGGCATCGAGGAAACGGCCGCGCAAAGCGGCGCGGGTGGTCTGCGGCGGCGTGGTCGCGGCGGCGGCAATGTCCTCGTCCGTGATCCAGCGCTTGGCAAGGCCCTTGCGCTCCAGCAGGTAGAACAGGCCGCGCTGGCGATTGATGTCGTGGTACGTCAGGTCAATCTGCTTGAGCTTCGGGTGGCCCCACTCCACGCCAAGGCGGTCCTTGAACTGGGTGAGCAGCTTGCGCTTGATCACCCAGTCAATCTCCGTGTCCACGCCGGAGAAGTCCTGGCTGGCAATCGCGTCGAGCGTGCGCTGCCAGAGGTCCACAATGCGGCCCATCTCCTCGTTCGGCGTGCCCTCGTCCGGGCGGACCTCCAGCCAGCGCTTCGCAGCATCCAGCGTGGCCTGCTGGATCTCCAGGGCGGTGACCGTACGGCCGTCCTTCAGCAGCATCTCGGTCGAACCCGTCGGATCCGAGGCGATCGGGCGGATGTGGGCGATGGGGTTGTCCAACTCAACGTCGTCAAGCTCGAAGCCCGCCTCCAGCATCTCGATGACCAGGAGCGTCGAGCCCACCTTGAGGGCGAATGTTGGCTCAGACATGTTGGAATCGCCCACGATTACGTGCATGCGGCGGAAGCGGCGGGAGTCGCCGTGCGGCTCATCGCGCGTGTTGATGATCGGGCGCGTGCGCGTGGTCGCCGAAGAAACGCCTTCCCACACCTGGTCGGCGCGCTGGGAGATGACGAACTCGCCTTTCTTGATCATGCCGGCGCCGCAGATGAGCTGGCGGGTGACCAGGAACGGCAGCAGCTGCTTGCCAAAGGATTTAAGCACCAGCTCGCGGCTGATCAGGTAATTCTCGTGTGTGCCGTAGGAGTTGCCCATGGAGTCCACGTTGTTCTTGAACAAGAACACGTCCGCCGCGATGCGGTCCGCGGCTAGCGCCTCCACTGCCTGCTCTGCGAGCTGGCTGTAGAGGTACTCGCCTGACTTGTCGTAGGCCAGGAGTTGTGAAACCGAGTCGCACTCCGCGGTGGCGAACTCCGGGTGGGAGCCCACGTCCAGGTACAGGCGCGAGGCGTTCTGGGTGAAGATGTTGGAGCTGCGGTGCTTGGACACCACCGGGCGGAAGAGGTAGCGCGCCACCTCCTCCGGGGTGAGCACCGTCTTGCCGTCCCGGTACGCGGTGACGCCGAACTCCGTCTCCACACCCATAATGCGGCGGGGGTATGCCTGCATGGGCGTTACTGCCCGCCCTTCTGCACGAAGGAGCGCACGAATTCTTCGGCGTTGGTGTCTAGCAGCGCGTCAATCTCATCGAGCAGGTCATCCGTACCTGCGGTGTTGATCTGCGCCTGGCCGGCTTCGAAGGCCTCGTCCTGCTCGTCCGAGCCGCCGCCGGTGCCGTGAATCTGCTGCTGGTTTGCCATGGTCCTACCCTATCTCTTGCAACAGTTCACGGACGGTATCAGCGCGGTCAAGCGCCTCGCCGACCTCCGCCTTGGTGAAGCCGTCGATGAAATCCATGGAGACCCGGCGCGGGGCACCCTCGACGGAGAAGATAATGGACTGCCAGCTGGAGGCGATCACGTCCTCGCCGAACTTCTCGGACACCTTGCCGCGGAAGTATGCGCGGGTATCCTCCGGAGGGTTGGTCACCGCGCGGCGAATGTCTTCCTCGCTGACCAGGGTCTTCATCCTGCCCTTGCGCACCAGCGCGTGGTAGAGGGACTTCGCGGGGTCGATATCCGCGTACTGGATGTCGATCAGCTTCAGCTTCGGGTCTGCAATGTCCACGCCGCGGTCCAGGTAGGTGCGGATGAGCGCCCACTTCGCCGTCCAGTCCAAGCGGTCCGCGGTGGAGAGCGGGTCTCGCTCGAGATCGTCCAGGATCTCGCCCCAGAGCTGGAGCACATGCGTATCTGCGTCATCTTTTCCGTCCAGTTCCGCGCAGCGGGCGCGGTACTCGCGGAGGATGTTGATGGCGGTGATCCTGCGGCCGTCGGCAAGCAAGAGCTCGTGCTTCAGGGTGGGGTCGTGCGAGACGCGCTTGATCTCCGCGACGGGATCCTGCAGGGTGAGGTCGGTGAAGTCCACGTCGGATTCGA
Organism: Corynebacterium sp. CNCTC7651; assembly: GCF_021496665.1. Taxonomy (NCBI): domain Bacteria; kingdom Bacillati; phylum Actinomycetota; class Actinomycetes; order Mycobacteriales; family Corynebacteriaceae; genus Corynebacterium; species Corynebacterium sp. CNCTC7651. The sequence continues at coordinate 1,117,049 of NZ_CP071246.1, forward strand.
TGGCGTCGAGCACCAGCTTGGTCATGCCCAGCTTGAGGTAGTTGGAGTACTGGCTCATGTTCGCGTCGCCCACGATGACGTGGAGGCGGCGGAAGCGGTCTGCCAGCGCGTGCGGCTCATCGCGGGTGTTCACGATGCCGCGGTTGAGCGTGGTCTCAAGGGAGATTTCCTGCTCGAAGTAGTCCGCGCGCTGGGAGATCTGGAAGCCATCTTGATCGCTGGCCTGGCCGATGCCGACGCGGCCGGCGCCGATGATCACCTGGCGGGTGACAAAGAACGGGATGAGCGCTTGGGTCAGGCGGGCGAAATCGGTGTCGCGGCTGTACAGGTAGTTCTCGTGGCTGCCGTAGGACTGGCCCTTGCCGTCCACGTTGTTCTTGTAGAACTTCACCGGCGGGCAGGGCTCGTGGCGGTGGAGCACGCTCACCTGCTCGTCCCACAGCTGCTGGATGTTCGCGGCGGCGGTGTTCAGGTAGTAATCCCCCGCCGCGTCATACACCATCGCGTCCCAGGCGTTCGTGGTCTCCGGGGCCGAGTATTCCGGGTGGCCGTGGTCCACATAGAAGCGCGCGCCGTTGACGGTGACCACGTTAGCCACGCCCATCGCGTTCGGGTCCACCACCGGCACGGTGCGGTAGCGCTGGAGGTCGAAGCCGCGCGTGTCCTTCAACGGGGCTTCTTCCTCATAGTCCCAGCGGGAGCGTGCCGCGGTGTTCATCGCCGCGTACGCCACCACCGCGTGCGTGGAGGTGAGCAGCGGGCTCAGCTCCGGCTCGCTGGGTGTGGTGATGCCGTACTCGGTTTCCGTGCCCATGAAGCGTTGCATGGGCTCAGAGTCTAGCTACCAGCCGCGCTCGGCGAGGCGGTGCGGCGCGGGCAGGTCGGTGACGTTGATACCCACCATCGCCTCGCCCAGGCCGCGGGACGCCTCGGTGACCGCGGCGATGTCCTGCCAGTTCTTGGTGGCCTTCACCACTGCCTTTGCACGTGCCTCCGGGTTGCCGGACTTGAAGATGCCGGAGCCCACGAACACGCCGTCCGCGCCCAGGTGCATCATGAACGCGGCATCGGCCGGGGTGGACACGCCGCCGGCGACAAGGAGCGGGACCGGCAGCTTGCCGTGCTCCGCCACGTACGCCACCAGCTCGTACGGTGCCTGCATCTCCTTGGCGGCGACGTAGAGCTCGTCGCGGTTGCTGTTCCAGATGGCCTGCAGGCCAGCGATCTCGCCCTTGATCTTGCGGATGTGCTTGGTGGCCTCGGAGACGTCGCCGGTGCCGGCCTCGCCCTTGGAGCGGATCATGGCCGCACCCTCGTTGATGCGGCGCAGGGCCTCGCCCAGGTTGGTCGCGCCGCAGACGAACGGGACGCTGAAGTCGCGCTTGTCAATGTGGTTGACGTAGTCCGCGGGGCTCAAGACCTCGGACTCGTCGATGTAGTGCACGCCAAGGTGCTCCAGGATCTTGGCCTCGTAGAGGTGGCCGATGCGCGCCTTCGCCATCACCGGGATGCTCACTGTGTTCAGGATGCCTTCGATCAGGTCCGGGTCGCTCATACGCGCCACGCCGCCCTGGGCGCGGATGTCCGCCGGCACGCGCTCCAGCGCCATGACAGCGCTGGCGCCCGCGTCCTCGGCAATCTTCGCCTGCTCCGGGGTGACCACGTCCATGATCACGCCGCCGATGAACTGGGAATTAATCTCGGTGAAATCAGCCATACCGACCAGTCTGCGCGATTGACTGGTAGATTCCTAGAGCCAGTTGTCAATTCATTCTCTGGACCAGTTGGGGCTTATGCTTTTCGACGTTTCTTCCACCAACCCCCAGCCACTTCCCGCCCAAATTGCCGCGGCGGTGCGAACAGCTGTGGCTACCGGGGCCCTGAAGCCGGGCGACGAGGTGCCCTCCACTCGCGCGGCGGCGCAGCAGGCCGGCGTCTCGCGAGGCACGGTGGTGACGGCGTATGACCAGCTGATCAGCGAGGGCTACCTCCTTGCCTCGCAGGGCGCGCCGACGCGCGTGCATCCGGAGCTGCGGGTTTCTTCGCCAAGTGCGCCTGGTTCAGGTGGCGGTTGGGTTGAAGGGAACGTCGATAAGCAAAAGCCCCTGTTGTCACTGCGGCCGACCGGGAGTGGCGTGGGTGCGATCAGCCCCGCGGCGTGGCGGAGGGCGTGGCGGGAAGCTTCGGCGGCGCCGGCTGCGCCCGGGCAGCGGTTCGATCCGGCGGGTGAGCCAGAACTGCGCGAGGCGATTGCGGAGCATTTGCGGCTGGCACGCGGCGTGAACGTGGACCCCGCGCACGTGGTGGTGACGGGCGGCTCCCGCGAGGGGTTGCTGCTGATCCTGATGAGCCTTGGGCAGGGGTTGCGCGTGGGTGTGGAGGACCCTGGCCACCCCGGACTGAGGCGGGTAATTCCGCTGGCTGGACACGAGGTTGTGGGGTGCCGGACCGATGCTGAGGGCGTGGTTGTTGCGAGTCTGGAGCGGGAGCTGGATGCGCTGCTGGTCACCCCTGCCCACCTCTACCCCATCGGCGGATCGATGCCGGCGCCGCGGCGTTTGGAGCTCATCGAGTGGGCGGCGGAAAGCGGCACTGTACTTATAGAGGACGATTTCAACGCCGAACTCCGCTACCGCATATCGCCCCAGCCGCCCCTCGCGTCGCTGGGCGGGGGCGCCGAGGTGGTGACGCTGGGGACGTTCTCCACGCTGCTGTCCAAGGAGCTGGCCGCAGGGTATGTGGTGGCGGCTGAGGGGAGCATCGATGCGTTACGCAAGGTACGGAAGGTGCTGGGGATGCCCGTGAGTACTGTGACGCAACGCGCGATCGCCCAGCTCCTGCGCAGCGGTGCCGTGCGGCGCACCACGCGCGCAATGCACGCCCGGATTGCACGCCGTAGGCGGGTGCTGGAGGCGGAGGTGGTTCCCGCATTGTCCCGGGTCCCCGGGGTTGAGGTGCGGCTTTCCGCACCGAGCGGGGTGGAGCTGCAATTGCTTTTCGACGCTCCCCTTATGCGCAAAACCTTCGAATCCGCGCTGCAGTCCGCTGGGCTGGAGTTCGGGCGCGTGGAGTCGCTGTGGTCCGGCGGGGATGGGTTGGTGCTGGCGTTTGGGCACCTCACCGACGCTGAGTTTGAGCAGGTTGTCCGGGTGTTGAGGGGGGTTTGTGAGGTGCTTTGAGGTGGCGGTGTTGAGGCGGATTTGTGGGGTGCTTTGAGGCGGCGGTATTGAGGGGGGTTTGTGGGGTGCTTTGAGGCGGCGGGGCGGGCCGAGCTGTTGCTGGTGGGGCTGGTGGTGCGTAGGTCGGTGTTGCTGGCGGGATTGGTGGTGCCGAAGGTGTAGATGTTGCGACGAGATTGTGGTATATGTCACTCGAATCATACTAAAGTTTGAGAAAAGTGCCGTTTTTGGGCTTTGAGGTGGGGCGGGGTTTCTAAGGTGATGAACAAGTTCTAAAAAGAACGCGAATAACATCACCCGGGAAGGAGGGGAACATGCCTACTGAGCTGCGCAAACTAGTCGATACCATTAGCCATTCGCTCTTGCAGATTCGGGACATGTTCGCCGATCCTTCCGAGGTTGCGTTCCGGGATGTTCACGAAGACATGGAGCGGCTAGAGGCTGTGCTGCACGCGAAGGCTCTGGTGGATGCCAGCTTCGCCCACATCGCGGAGCGGGACGGCGCCGGCAGCCTCGTCGGCGCCAAGTACGCGAACGCTTACCTGAAGGAGCGTATGGGCCTGAGCGCAAAGGAGGCTTTTGACCGCCTCGCCCGCGGCCGTGACTTGTTCGCTGAGCCCGAGGTGCCAGAGCCTGATCTGACCGACCCACCCGCTCCAGATGGTGAGGACTCCGCGGAGGACCTCTTCAGCGCTGCCGGGGACACCGAGACTGAGGCGGAACGTCTCGCCCGTGAGGCTGAGGAGCGCCGTCAGCGGGAGGAGGAACGCGAGCGGCAGAAGGCGAAGGCGCGCGAGGATCAGCGGAAGGCCCGCGAGCAGGCCGATAAGGTGAGTGCTGCCAAGCAGGACGCTATCCGCCAGGAGCTTGACAAGCTTCTCGACGCAGCCAAGGGTGCCCGCCCACGTTTGTTGGCGGCCGCCCTCGCCGAGGCAGAACAGCGCGATGTGAGGGACCTGCGCGCCACAGTTCGCCGCTGGGTGGATGCGGAGAATCGGAAGTATCGCCAGCCGGAGAACCCGAATGCGGGCATGGAGAAGCGCTTCGCTCGAATTGGCTCTGTGGGCGCGGACGGGATGGTGGATATCCACATTAAAGCCACCCGAGGCGACGCAGCCTTGGCGAAGGCGCTTCTAGACAAGGGCTTGGTGGCGAACTCCAACTTGCCTGAGGGCGTAGAGGACTACCGTTCACCCCAGCAGCGGATGTACGACCAGTTCGTGAACATCCTTAAGTCGTTCGACGACGAGGAGAAGCGTCAGAACGCTGGGTGTGCGTCGTTGGTCATCTCGGTAACCCCGGACGACATTGCGGACGCTGACGCCACCACCCTGTTCTCCACCAACTCGGGTATTGATGTGGATGCGTTCGACATCGTCCGCCTCGGCACCGATGGGGCCGCCGAGTTCGTGCTCACCATTGACGGCGCAACCTACCTGCCGCTCAACCTCTACCGCAACCGTCGTACGGCATCGCTGGGCCAGCGTATCGCGATGCTCGCAGTCCAGGGCGTATGCGCTTGGGCCGGGTGCTCCGCCCCGATGACAGAGTGCGAGGCCCACCACATCCTCGCGTGGATTCAGGGCGGCAATACGGACATTGCGAACTTCACCGGGCTCTGCAGAGAGCATCACAGACGGAACAATGACCACCGCGACAACATGTTTAACAGCTGTCACATGGAGTACGACCAAGAAGCCGGCAGAGCCGGGCTCCGCAGACCCGGCAAGGATTTAGAGTTCAACGAATCGGACGGCGCGAGGAACTCGGCCGTTTCCAAACTCCGGCAACGTGGGGCGAAGCGTGCCGCCATGTCGCCCGATGGCCCTCCACCTAGAAACGGCCCGCCCGCAAGTCCCCCGGCTGCGGGTACACCGGCTGTGGGTACACCGACAGCTTCCCCACCGTCACCGGCTACCCCGTCAAAATGCACGCCCCGATATTGGGCTCCCGAGCCATTCCCCTTTGGTCCCGACGGCCCGCCCTTCTAGGTCAGGGGGGCTGGGCAGTGATCCCTGCCTATTTAAACTGTGCCTGTTCCGGCGAGGCTTCTCTGCTACGTGGCAGCTGGGACCTCAGCCGGGTCAACAGACTTGCCTGCTCGGGCTGCATGTGGCCCAAGGTCCTTCTCGGTGGGGTGGGTGCGCACCAGCCATGCGTACACCGCGCCGGTGATGTTGTGCAGCACGGCGGCCACGGCGCCGGGGAGGGCGGCCTCCGGGGAGAAGAACTTGCCCGCCATGCCGCTGGAGAGGCCGGCGGACTGGGTGCTCACCTCGATGGCGACGGTGCGGCGGTAGCTTTCCGGCTGGCCAGTGAACTTCGCTGCATAGTATCCCAGCAGGTAGCCCAGCACGTTGTGGGCGAGCACCGCGAGGAAGACGATGAGGCCGACCTCGATGAGCGCCTCGCGGTTCTTGGCAACAGTTGGGAAGACAACGCCGCCGATACCGATGATGGAGATCCACGGCAGCACCGGCGCGATCTTTTCCATCCAAGCGTCGAGGAAGTAGCGAAGCACGAGGCCGCCGATGACTGGGATCAGGATGGTTTGTGCGAGCGACTTCGCCATGCCCGCCGCGTTCACCTCGACGTTGGCGCCCGCGAGGAGCAGCATCAAGATCGGAGTCATGATCGGTGCGATCAGAGTGGACACCGAGGTCATGGCCACGGACAGTGCCACGTCGCCCTTGGACAGGTACGCGATCACGTTGGAGGAGGTGCCTCCCGGCACAGAGCCGAGCATGAGCAGGCCGACGGCCAGCGCCGGGTTGAGGCCGAAGATCTTGGCCACCAGCACGGCGCCGAGCGGCATGATCACAAACTGGGCCACCACGCCAATCAAGATGGGGACCGGGCGGCGCGCAACCTCCTTGAAGTCCGGGATGGTGAGGGTGAGGCCCATGCCGAACATGATGATCATCAGGAAGTAGGTGATGTACTGCGTCAGCGGTAGGAACGGCGCCGGGAAGAAGAACGCCAGCGCCGCGCCGGCCAGGATGAACGCTGGGAAGGCGGCTACCGCAATCGCTGCGGAGCGGTCTTTTTGCGCCGTGAACTCCGGCTCAAACCCGGGCTCCACAGGCGTGGACCCATTGAGCGGTGAATGTGCGGCGGCCATCATGCCCTCCTGTTCATAGTGTGAAACTCAATCCCACTCTCCGGGATCAATGATGTTCGGCAGTGTAGTACACATCACAAGTGTGCACGCAAAGAACCCCCGGTTACATGAGAAACCGGGGGTGAGTACGGCAGCTGCGTCCTACTCGGCAGCGAGCACCTCAGCAGCCACAACCCGCTTGCCCTGGCGGCCGGTGATGCGGGCCCACTCGTCGGGATTCGCCGTGTTCGGCATGTCCTCGCTCTCGTCCTGCTCCTCGCGTACAGCTTGGCGCAGGTGGTCCGCCGTGATGCCGGTAGGGCTCGCATCGCTGCCGGCAGCACCCTCCGCAACCGCAACCTCCCCAGCCACGCCCCCACCAGCCACGCCCCCACCAGCCACGCCCCCACCAGCCACGCCCCCACCAGCAATGTGGTCCTTGATCGCCAGCTTCTTGGCGCGGTCCACCACGTTGGCGATCATCGCGCCAGAGACGAAGTCGGAATAGTGGAGGGTCTCCTCGGTACCGTCGATAAGCGAAAGCTTCACAAAGGGGCGCGGGGCGAAGAGCGCGTCGACGGCGGCCTCAATCAGCTCCGGTGCCGGCGCCGCGAGCGGGATGTCCGGGGTGATGTAGCGGGTGAAGATGTCCGCCGCTTCCTCGCGGTTCGGGCGCGAGACGCGAATCTTCACGTCGAGGCGCCCGGGGCGGAGGATGGCGGGGTCGATCAGCTCCTCGCGGTTGGTCGCACCGATGACGATCACGTTGGCGAGCCCCTCCACGCCGTCGATCTCGGTCAGCAGCTGCGGAACCACCGTCGTCTCCATGTCGGAGGACACGCCGGAGCCGCGGGTGCGGAAGATGGATTCCATCTCGTCGAAGAAGATGATCACGGGGCGCCCCTCGGAGGCGAGCTCGCGTGCGCGCTCGAAGATGAGGCGGATGCGGCGCTCGGTCTCGCCCACGAACTTGTTCAGCAGCTCCGGACCCTTGACGTTGATGAAGTGGGCCTGACCCCCATCGCCGATGCGCTGCGAAAGCGAGTTCGCCACCGCCTTCGCGATCAGGGTCTTGCCGCAGCCGGGCGGGCCGTACAGCAGCAGGCCCTTCGGCGGCGCGAGCTTGTAGGAGCGGTAGAGCTCCGGGTAGGCGAACGGCAGCTCCACAGAATCCCGGATCGTCTCAATCTGAGAGGAAAGGCCGCCGATGTCCGCGTAGGTCACGTCCGGCACCTCCTCCAGGGAAAGCTGGTTGACCTCGGTCTTTGCAATCCGCTCGAAGGCGTAGCCGGATTTCAGGTCCACCAGCACCGTGTCGCCCGCACGGGCAGCCTGCTGCAGCGGTTCAGCGAGGTGGACCAGGTGCTCCGTGCCCTGCTGGTCCGACACCACGGCGCGGTCCCCGCCGATCTTCTCCACCAGGGTGGTCAGTTGGCCGGAATCCTCGTACCCGCACGCCTCCACAACCACAGTGCCGTCGCCGAGCCGGACCAGAGTGCCGGGCTTGAGCGACTCCGGCGGCACCGTCGGCGCGACCTTCACCCGCATCTGGCGGCCCGAGGTGTGCACCTCCGCCTCCATCGGGTTCGACGCCGGGGCGAGGTAGATGCCGTACGTCGAGGCCGGCTCCCCCAGCGCCTCTACCTGCGCGTACAGGCTGTTGAGCTTATCCCGGCTCGACTTGAGCAGCTCCGCAAGCTTCTTGTTGCGCGCCCCCATCGCCTGGTTCTCGCGCTTGAGCTCGCGCAGCTCGGGGCCGAAAGCGTCGTCTTCGATTCTGTAGCCGGACATAGCTCCAGCCTAGCTTGGGGGCATTTTGCTTTACGACGCTTCCCTGCCCGCGCCTTACTCCGCACCTACCTCTGCGCTTACCTCCGCGCCCGGCGCTGCGGGCGGGGCGGCACGGCGCCGTCGGCAAGCCTGCGTGTCCACACCAGGAATGCGGTGTGGGCGTTCATGCGGTGCTCCGGGCGGGTGGCCAGGCCCTCCACTTTCCACTCACGCAGGAGGGTCTCCCACGCGCGAGGCTCGGTGAAGCACTTCGCCTCACGGATCGCCTCCATGATGTTCATCAGCTGCGGCACGGTGGCGACGTAGGTCATGAACACGCCGCCCGGGATGAGCACGTTCTTCACCGTGTCGATGAACTGCCACGGTTCCACCATGTCCAAGATGACGCGGTCCACTGGGCCGCCGAGCTCCTCGGTGGTTACCTCGCCGAAGTCGCCGAGGCGCGGGGTCCACCAATCCGGCTCCCCGCCGAAGTACTCGGCGACGTTGTCGCGGGCGAAGGCGAGGTGGTCGTCGCGGATCTCGTAGGAGAACACGCGCCCCTCCGGCCCGACCGCGCGCAGCAGCGACATGGTGAGCGCGCCCGAGCCGGCGCCGGCCTCCAGCACCCTGGCACCCATGAAGATGTCGCCCTCAACGAGGATCTGGGCCGCGTCCTTCGGGTAGATCACCGCGGCGCCGCGCGGCATGGAGAGGACGTGGTCCACCAGCAGGTGGCGGAAACAGAGGTAATCGGCGCCGAGGGTGGATTGGACGACGCAGCCTTCGTCGTTGCCGATGATGTCGTCATGCGCAACCATGCCCTTGTGGGAGTGGAAGTGTGCTCCGGGGACGAGCTCGATGGTGAAGTGGCGGCGCTTCGCGTCGGTGAGCTGCACCTTGTCGCCGGGCTGGAACTTGCCTGAGTACACCTATGCCCCCAAGTAGTAGGCGGTCAGGGCATCTTCGAACCAGCGTTGGTCTTGGAGGCCGCACAGCTCGCGGGCGGAGTGCATGGACAAAAGCGGGATGCCCACGTCCACCGTCGGGATGCCAAGCCGGGTCGAGGAGATCGGCCCGATGGTGGAGCCGCACGGCACCGCGTTGTGGCCAACGAAGAACTGCACCGGCGCCCCGGCCGCGCGGGAGGCGCGCTGCCAGATGGCCTGGGTGTCCGCGTCGGTGGCGTAACGCTGGTTTGCGTTGACCTTGAGCACCGGGCCGCGGTTCATCAGCGGGCGGTGGGTCGGGTCGTGCTTGTGCGGGTAGTTCGGGTGGACGGCGTGAGCAGCATCCGCGGAGACCTGGGATGACTGCGCGTAGATGTCCACCGGGTTCCCCACCTGCGCCGCTAGTTTGGCCAGCAGCCGCTCCAAGAGCGGGCCGCCGGCGCCGGTGGTGGTGGCGGAGCCGACCTCCTCGTGGTTGTAGGTGGCCAGCACCAAGATGTCGCCGTCCGTCGGCGCCTCCTCCACCGCACGCAACAGGGCAACCAAGGAGGCGTGCACGCTGGAGAGATTATCCAGCCGGCCGGCGGCCAAGGTGTCGCCCAGCACCGCCGGGGCCTGGGCGTCGGCGCAGATCAGCTCGTGGGAGACGATGCGCCCCTGATCCACCCCGGCAGCCTCGGCGATGATCTCCATCATCGGGCGATCCGCGCCCAGGATCGGCTGCATGTGGGTCTGGCGGTCCATCTCCGGCGGGTCTGAGCGGTAGAGGTGGATAGCCAGGTTGGGAACCCGGGCGATGGGTCCGGTGTTGACGAGGTGGGAGGAGCCGTCGTCAAGCGAGATGCGCCCCGCGAACGTGAGCTCGCGGTCGAACCACGTGCTCAGGATGGCGCCGCCGTAGACCTCGACGGCGAGTTGGCGGAAACCTTCGCGCTCGAAGTCAGGCTGCGGCTTGAGCGCGAGGCCCGGCGAGTCCGTGTGGGAGCCCACGATGCGGAAGCGCGGGCGCGGGTTCTCCGGCACCCACCAGGCGAGCACCGCGCCGCCGACCACCATCACGTGGCCGCCCGGGGTGGTTTCCCAATCCTCGGCGAAGCCGGCGGCGACCAGCGTGTCGCGCACGTTCGCGGCCGCGTGGAAGGAGCTCGGGCTGGCGGCGATGAAGTCCGCCAGTGTGTTCACTTCAGTGGACATAGTCATACAGTCCACCCTAGCGCTGGGTTAGGCTGAACCCACCATGACCGAAGCCGCCGCCAAGCCCCTCGCCATCTCGCCGTCCCGCGCCGCCGATTACCGCCAGTGCCCGCTGCAGTACCGGTTGCGCGCGATTGACAGGTTGCCGGAGCCGAAATCGATTCACCAGGTCCGCGGCACGCTGGTTCACGCGGTGCTGGAGACCATGTTCGACTGGCCTCGCGAGCAGCGCACCTTCCCCGCCGCCGTCAAGCAACTGCGCCCCGCGTGGGAAAAGATGCGCGAGCAGGAGCCGGACTGCGCAGCGCCGGTTACGGATGAGCTTCAGCTGCTTATCGACGCTCGCTCGCTCCTCCGCGGATACTTCCACATGGAGAACCCGGTTGGGTTCGACCCGGAGGCGCAGGAGATGTACGTCAACGCGGTGCTGCCGAACGGTGTGCCGGTGCGCGGATTCATCGACCGCGTGGACATTGCCCCCACCGGCGAGGTGCGGGTGGTGGACTATAAAACCGGCAAGATGCCCAAGCCGCAGTATTCCGGCACCGCGGTGGCGCAGATGCGGTTCTACGGGCTGGTGTACTGGCGGTTGTTCGGGGTGATCCCCACCCAGCTCAAGCTGATGTACCTGGGCGTGATGGATTCAATGATCATGACCCCCTCGCGCGAGGAGCTCGAATATTTCGAGCGTGATCTGGGAGACCTGTGGGCAAAGATCGTCGCCGACGGCGAGGCCGGGTCTTTCCGCCCCCGCACCTCGCGGCTGTGCGACTGGTGCCCGTTCCAGGCGCTCTGCCCCGCCTTCGGCGGCACCCCGCCCGCCTACCCGGGCTGGCCGGGCTCGGCGGCAGATGCCGTAGAAGATGTGGTGGAGGGGCTGCGCTAGAACAGCCCAGAGATCACGCCGTCCGAATCGATGTCAATCTTGTTCGCGGACGGGACCTTGGGCAGGCCCGGCATGGTCATTACGTCGCCAGTCAGCGCCACGATGAAGCCCGCACCGGTGCGCGGAAGCAGGTTGCGCACGTGGAGGGTGTGGCCGGTCGGGGCGCCGAGCGCGGCCGGGTCGTCCGAGAAAGAGTACTGCGTCTTGGACACGCACACCGGGAGGGTGTCAAAGCCGTTCTCTTTCAAAGTCTGCAGGTCCTTGAGCGCTTGGGCGGAGTACTGCACATCGTCGGCGCGGTAGATCTCGCGCGCGATGGTGGCGATGGCGTTCTCCACACCGTCCGCCGGATCATAGAGCTGAGTCGAAGTGCCCTCGGTGAGGTTCTCCAGCAGGGTGCGGGCAAGGTCCTCGGCGCCCTCGCCGCCGCGGGCCCAGACATCGGCCTCCTGCAGGGCGACGCCGAAGCCCTCCGCCCATTGCTTCACCCACTCGCGCTCCGCGTCGGTGTCCGTGGCGAAGTGGTTCAGCGCCACGACCGGGGTGACGCCGAACTTGCGCACGTTGTCCACGTGGCGCTCCAAGTTCACGATGCCAGCCTCAAGCGCCTCAAGGTTTTCCTCCTTGAGCTGGTCCTTGGCAACACCGCCGTTGTGCTTGATGGAGCGGATGGTGACCACGATGACGGCGCCTGCAACATCCAACTCGCCGTAGCGCGCCTTGATGTCGAAGAATTTCTCCGCGCCCAGGTCGGAGCCGAAGCCCGCCTCCGTGAGCACAATGTCTGCGTACGCCAGCGCGGTGCGGGTGGCGATGAGGGTGTTGCAACCGTGCGCAATGTTGGCGAAGGGGCCGCCGTGAATGAAGGCCGGGGTGCCGCCCAGCGTCTGCACCAGGTTGGGGTTGATCGCGTCCTTGAGCAGGGCGGCCATCGCACCCTCGGCGTTGAGCTGGCTAGCGGTCACCGGCTGCTTGTCGTACGTCAGGCCAATCGTGATGTTGCCCAGGCGGCGCTTCAGGTCTTCCAGGTCGGTGGCTAGGCCGAGGATCGCCATGATCTCGGACGCGGCGGTGATGGTGAATCCCGTCTCCGCCGGCACGCCGTTGCCCGGACCACCAAGGCCGGTGACCACGTTGCGCAGGCTGCGGTCGTTCACATCGAGGCAGCGCTGCCAGGTCACGCGGCGCGGGTCGATGCCAAGGTCGTTGCCCTGCTGGATGTGGTTGTCAATGAGTGCGGCGAGCGTGTTGTTGGCGCTGGTGATCGCGTGAAAGTCGCCGGTGAAGTGGAGGTTGATGTTCTCCATCGGCACCACCTGGGAGTAGCCGCCGCCGGCAGCGCCGCCCTTGATACCCATCACCGGGCCCAAGGAAGGTTCGCGCAGCGCTACCATTGCGTTGTGGCCAAGGCGGGTGAGCGCATCGGTGAGCCCGATTAGCATCGTGGACTTGCCCTCACCCGCCGGTGTCGGGGACACACCGGTCACCAGCACAAGTTTGCCCGGCTCACGCTCCGGCACCTGCGTGATGTCTACCTTGGCCATGTGCTTGCCGTAGGGCACGAGGGCGGCGTCCGCCACCCCCGCGCGCTGGGCAATCTCACCGATCGGGCGCAACTCGTGCGCCTGGGCGATCTCGACGTCTGACTTTGGCTGCTGAGTATCCGGGGTGGTCTGCGTCATACCGCCCTAGAGTACAACAGCTCCGATCGCGTATCCGAGGGCAACGGCGACGGTGATGCAGAGCACGCCGGGCACTAGGAACGGGTGGTCGAACACGTACTTGCCGATGCGGGTGGAGCCGGTATCGTCCATCTCCACGGCCGCGAGCAGCGTCGGGTAGGTCGGCAGCACAAAGAGCGCGGACACCGCTGGGAACGCCGCCACTGCAGTGAGCGGGCTGACGCCGATGGCAAGCGCCGCCGGCATGAGCGCCTTCGCGGTCGCTGCCTGGGAGTACAGCAGGCAAGCGGCGAAGAAGAGCACCACCGCGAGCAGCCACGGCTGCGCCTGCAGCACGTCGCCGGCGATGTTCTGAATGTCCTCGATGTAGTAATTGATGAACGTGGTGCCCAGCCACGCCACACCCAGCACGCACACGCAGGCAGACATGCCGGACTTGAACACCTGGGTGTTCAGCACCTCCGCGGCCTGGGACTTGCTGGTCAGCAGGATCACCGCGGCCGCGGCAAGCATGATGGCCATGATGGCCTCGTTGCGCGGGATGGTCGGATCCTGGATCAGGCCGATCTGGTCCGAAATCAGGGTTGCGTACACCATCACCACCAAGATGGCGACGAGGAAGATCACCACAGATGTCTTCGCGCCGGGTTTCGTCGCCACATTGGTGTGGCCCGTCGGGGCGGCGACCAAGCCGTCGCGGAGGCGCTGCTGGTACACGGGGTCTTCCTCAAGGTCCCTGCCCATGCGGTTGGCAATCCAGGCAGTCGGGAAGATAGCGAGGAAGGTGGCTGGAATCATCACCGCCAGCAGCTGGAGGTAGCCTACGCCGAGCGGCTCGAGGATGGAGGCCATGAACACCACGGCTGCGGAGATCGGTGACGCCACAATGGCCATCTGCGAGGCAATAACCGCCACCGAAAGCGGGCGCGAGGGCCGAACCTTGCCTTCCTTCGCTACCTCCACAATCACGGGGAGGGTGGAGAATGCGGTGTGGCCGGTGCCGGCGAACACCGTCATCAACCAGGTAACAATCGGCGCGTAGAGCGTGATGCGCTTCGGGTTCCTGCGGAGGAACTGTTCCGCCAACCGGACCAAATAGTCCATGCCGCCGGCGAGCTGCATCGCCGAGATGGCGGCGATGACGCACATGATGATGCCGATGACGTCGAACGGGATGGCGTCCGCAGTCACCGGCATGCCGGTCAAACCAAGAAGAAGGACTCCGAGGCCGCCGGCGAAGCCGATGGCGACGGAGCCCATGCGCGCACCTAAAACGATGGCGCCGAAGAGAATAACGAGCTGCAGCAGGAGTAGCACGGCACGAATCCTTCGGGATAGAGAGGGAAATACTGTCACCCCTATTATCCCGCGCTAGATATCACCTTACCTAGCCAGGCGCGTGTGATTCCGGCTACGCCTCCTCCTGCCCGCTTACTACTCCTCGTCGAGGTAGATCTTGCCGCGGTACTCTGGGTGCATGAGGTTCTCCTTGCTCAGGACCTTCTTCAGCTCGTCTTCGGTCATGAGCTCCTTCTCCAGCACGAGGTCGTACACGCTGCGGCCGGTGGCAGCCGCCTCGCGGCCGATCACGTCGCCCGCGTGGTGGCCGATGACCGGGTTGAGGTAGGTAACAATGCCGATGGAGCGGGTCACGTAGGCCTCGCACACCTCCTTGTTCGCGGTGATGCCGGTGACGCACTTCTCGCGCAGGGTGCGGGCAGCGTTGGTCAGCAGCGAGATCGACTCAAACAGGGCCTGCGCAATCACGGGCTCCATCACGTTGAGCTGGAGCTGGCCGGCCTCCGCCGCCATGGAGACGGTGACATCGTTGCCGAATACCTTGAAGCAGACCTGGTTCACAACCTCCGGGATCACCGGGTTGACCTTGGCCGGCATGATGGAGGAGCCTGCCTGGCGCTCCGGAAGGTTGATTTCGTTCAGGCCTGCGCGCGGGCCGGAAGACAGCAGTCGCAGGTCGTTGCAGATCTTGGAGAGCTTCATGGCGGCGCGCTTCATGGCGGAGTGCATCATCACGTACGCGCCGGTGTCGGAGGTTGCCTCGATGAGGTCCGGGGACGCCTGAATGTCCAGGCCGGTCACCTCGCGCAGGGCGGCGACCACCTGGTCCTTGTAGCCGCTCGGGGTGTTGATGCCGGTGCCGATGGCGGTCGCGCCCAAGTTCACCTCGAGCAGGGACTCCGCCGCCGAGCAGATGGTGCGCTGCTCCTCGTTCAGGTTCGCGCCGAAGGCGGTGAATTCCTGGCCCAAGGTCATCGGCACCGCGTCCTGCAGCTGGGTGCGGCCCATCTTGATGATGTCGGAGAATTCGTCGCCCTTCGCGCGGAACGCCTTCTGGAGCTCGTCGAACTCTTCCAGCAGCCCCTGGACCGCGTAGTACACGCCGAGGCGGAAGCCGGTGGGGTACGCGTCGTTGGTGGACTGGGACATGTTCACGTCATCGTTCGGGTTGATGACGTCGTAGGCGCCCTTCTCCTCACCAATCAGCTCGAGCGCAACGTTAGCCACAACTTCGTTGGTGTTCATGTTCACCGAAGTACCGGCGCCGCCCTGGAACACGTCGGACGGCCACTGGTCCATGCAGTAGCCCTCATCCAAAATCTTGTCGCACGCTGCGACGATCGCCTCTGCCTTCGCCTTCGGCAGGGTGTGCAGGCGGCGGTTCGCCATCGCGGTGGCCTTCTTCACCTGCACCATGCCGCGGATGAAGTCCGGAAATTCATTGATGGTGGTGCCGGAGATCTGGAAGTTGTCCACGGCGCGGAGGGTGTGCACACCGTAGTACTTGTCGGCCGGCACCTCGAGGGTGCCAAGCAGGTCTTCTTCAATGCGACTATTCGAAGTGGTCATACCCGCCAGTGTACGTTCCCGCGGAGGCTAGAGCCGGGCGATGCGAAGTTCCGTCGCCAAGATGCCCGCAGCCCCGATAGCCGCAAGCTCGTCCATCACGCGGTTGGCGTCCTGCTTGAGCACCATCGCGCGGACCGCCACCCAACCCTCCTGCTGGAGCGGGGACACCGTCGGCCCAGTGATGCCCGGGGTAAGCGCCACCGCGGCATCGAGCTTCTCGCGGGCCACGTTGTAGTCAATCATCAGGTAGTTGTGCGCGGTGAGAATGCCGGTGATGCGCTTGAGCACCCGCTCATGGTCCTCCCCCAGCTCGGCTCCCGCACGCTTGACGACGACAGCGGCGCTCGCCATGATCGGCTCCCCAAACGGCGCAAGCCCCTGCTGGCGCAACGTTGCTCCGGTGGAGACCACATCTGCAATCACGTCGGCCACGCCGAGCTTGATCGAAATCTCCACCGCGCCGTCCAGGCGGATGATCTCGGCCGGGTAAATCTCGCGCTCCGCCAGGTAATCCTCCACCAGGTGCGGATACGAGGTGGCAATGCGCTTGCCCTCCAGCGTCTCCACCGTCCACGTCTCGCCCTGCGGGGCGGCGAAGCGGAAGGTGGATGCGCCGAAGCCCAGATCCAGGACCTCGTCCACCTTCGCGCGGGAATCGGCGGCCAGGTCGCGGCCGGTGATGCCCAGGTCCAAGTGGCCCTTCGCCACGTAGATGGCGATATCCTTCGGGCGGAGGAAGAAGAACTCCACCCCGTTGGCCTCATCGACCACATTGAGCGCCTTCGTCATCCCGCGGCCCTTGTAGCCCGCCTCCTTGAGCACGGTGACGGCCTGTTCGGAGAGTGATCCCTTGTTGGGAACGGCGATCTTGATCATCGTAAATGCCCCTTGTAAAGCTGCTTAGAGGTACTTGTAAATGTCGTCCGGCGTGAGCCCGCGCTTAAGCATCATGACCTGGGTCCAGTAGATGAGCTGGCTCATCTCCTCGGCCAGCTCAGCGTCGGACTGGTACTCGGCGGCGATCCACACCTCGCCGGCTTCCTCGATGATCTTCTTGCCGATGAAATGCTCGCCCTTGTCCAGCGCCTCCACCGTGCCGGACCCGGCGGGGCGGTCGGCGACCTTCTGGGACAGTTCCGCGAACAGCGCATCGAAAGTTTTCACGGTCATCGAGCTTAACCCACTAGCTCGGCGAACCACTCGTCAACATCCGCCGCTCCCGCGCCCACGAAGCGGGCGGGATCGAACACGGAAACTCCCTCCGGCACCGACTCGGAAAGCCCAAGCACCCGGCACCCTGCCCCGGCTGCCGCGCTCATGCCGGACCAGGAATCCTCGAACACCAGGCACTCCCCCGGCGCGGCTCCGACGCGACGGGCCGCCTCCAGGTACATGTCTGGCGCGGGCTTGGGCCGGCCAACTTCGTTCCCGGTGATGGTGTCCACGAAGAACTCGCGTCCAATCGCGTCGATGCACGGGTCCGCCAGCGAGCGTTCCGTGTTCGTGGTCACCAGCATCGGCATCCCGCGGGCCGCAAGCGATGCCAACACCCCCTCCACGCCTGGGTTCAGCTCGATCCCGCCCGCGAACAGCTCGCGCATGCGGGAGAACATCCAGGTTTTGTACAGGTGAGCGTCGTCAAGCGAAAGCTCCCTGCCCGCCCACGCCGCGACGATGCGCAAGGTGTTGTCGAAGCTGCCGCCCACGGTGCGCTCGCGGACCTCGGGCGTGAGCGGTCGGCCGAGGAGTTCGCCGAGCTCGTACGTGGCCTGGCCCCAGAGTGGCTCGGTGTCGATGAGGGTGCCGTCCATGTCCCAGAACACGGCGGCGGGGCTACTCAATTTCCGGCAGCTCCTTGAGCGCCTCATCGGTCGCGCCGGTGGCCGCGGCGGCGCGGAAGACCAGGGACTCAATGTCCGCCTTCTCCTCCGGCTCCAGCACGGCGTTGGCGTACTTCTCGTTGAAATCATCCAGGTTGGCGTAGAACGGCTTCACCACGGCGGCGAGGCGCTCGCCCTCCGGGTCATCCTCAACCAAGTCGAGTGCGTCGAGGAACATCTCAATCAGCGCCTTGAGCTCCGGCAGCACCTCCGGGTCGAAGGGCTCGTCCCACAGCTCCTTATCGTCCTCGGAGAGGTAGGAGCCGGTGGCGAAAGTGCGCAGGTCATCGATGAATTCATCAACGTCCGGCTGGAACTGGGCGCGGATGGAACTTTCCGGGGCGGTCATAGCCGTAATTGTTCCCGAAACCTACGCCGGGCGCACGCCAAGCAGCCCGTCCAGCGCTGCGGCGAGGATCCCGCCGTGGTCCCCCGGGGCGGCATCCACAATCTCCAACGCGCGCGGCGTGTCCAGGTCCTGCGCAAGGGCTTCCCTGAGCTTATCGACGGTTGCCAGCACCGCCTCCTCGTCCGCCTCCCGCGCGAGCATGTCGCGCCAGACCGCCAGGCGCTCCTCGGCGCGGTCTAGGGCCTCGTAGGAGAAGTCGCGGTCAGCGCGGTAGTGGCCGGCGAAGACCGCGAGGCGGATGGCGGACGGGTGGTGGCCCTCATCGGCGAGCTTGTGCACAAAGACGAGGTTGCCCAGGGACTTGGACATTTTCACCCCGTCCAGCGCGATCATGCCCGCGTGCACGTAGTGGCCGGCCATGCGGGGTACGTCGAAGGCTGCCTCCGCGTGGGCGGCGGAGAACTCGTGGTGCGGAAACGCCAGGTCGCTGCCGCCGCCCTGGATGGCGAAGTGGGATCCGAGCCTGGTGGTGGCAATGGCGGAGCACTCGATGTGCCAGCCCGGGCGCCCGGGGCCGAACGGTGACTCCCACGCGGGCTCCCCTTCGCGGTGGCCGCGCCACAGCAGCGCGTCGAGCGGGTCGCGCTTGCCGGGGCGCTCCGGGTCGCCGCCGCGCTCCGCGAAATAGGCCTCCATGGTGGCGCGGTCCAGGTTGGACTCGTAACCAAACTGCTCGGTGGCGGTGATCGGCGCGTAGATGTCGGTGGCGCCTGTGTCCGGGTCCTCCAACGCGTACGCCGCGCCAAGCTCCAGCAGGCGCTGAACCATCGCAATGACTTCGTCGATGGATTCCATCGCGCCGACGTACTCCCGCGGCGGGATGACGGCAAGCGCCTCCATGTCGCTGCGGAACAGATCAATCTGGCTGGTGCCCAGTTCGCGCCAGTCCACCCCGTCGCGCTCGGCGCGCTCGAACAGCGGATCATCCACGTCGGTGATGTTCTGCACGTAATGGACTTTGTGGCCGTTGGCCAGCAGCTGGCGTTGGATCAGGTCGAAGGTGAGGTAGGTAGCGGCGTGGCCGAGGTGCGTGGAATCGTACGGCGTGATGCCGCAGACGTACATGCCAACTTCGCGGCGTGCGTGGCCCGCTCCGTGGCCCGCTCCGTCGCCGGTGTCATGAGCGGTGTCCCCGGGAACGTCGACAAGCTTCGTGCTCTGGTCAGCGGTGTCGAAGAGGGCGAGCGGGACCGGGGTGCCGCCCACGGCGGGAACGTGCGGGTGTGGCCAAGACTGCATGGCGGCCAGCCTACTAGTAGGCGTGCATCACACCAGTGCCCAGCAGCACCATGACGATGATGCCGAGTGGGATGCGGTACGCCGCGAACCAGGCGAAGGAATGGTGGGAGACGAACTTGAGCAGCCACGCAATGGAGACGTAGCCCAGCACGAAGCCGATGCCGGAACCCACAAGCAGCTGCAACCCGGTAGCGGCCTGGCCCGCCTGGGGGTCAAACGCGTCCGGCAAGGAGAACAGCCCCGAAGCCAACACCGCCGGGATAGCCAGCAGGAAGGAAAAGCGGGTGGCCACTTCGCGGTCCAGGTTGAGGAAGAGGCCGCCGGAGATGGTGCCGCCAGAGCGGGACACGCCGGGGATGAGCGCCAGGCACTGCCACAGGCCCATGACGATGGCATCCTTCATCGTCAGCTCCTCAAACCCGCGGGTCTTCTTGCCCTGCCGCTCCGCGAGGATGAACACGAAAGAGAAGACGATGAGCACCGTCGCGGTGATCCACAGGTTGCGGAAGTTCTCCCGGATCAAATCCTTCAGCAGCACGCCCGCCAGGCCGACGGGGATGGTGCCAACGATGACCATCCAACCCATCCGGTAATCAAAGCCGCGCTTCGATTTGTCGAAGAGTCCCGCAAACCACGCGGTGAGGATGCGCCAGATGTCCTTGGCAAAGTAGACCAGCACGGCAAGTTCCGTGCCTAGCTGGATCACCGCGGTAAAGCTCGCGCCGGCGTCCTGTCCCCAGAACAGCTCGGAGACGATGCGCAGGTGGCCCGAGGAGGATACGGGGAGGAACTCCGTCAGGCCCTGCACCACGGAGAGGACAATGACTTGCAGCCAGCTCATCGTTTCAGTCACGCCAGCACACACTACTCGCCCACGCCCGCTCCAAGGACCGGGCGCGCAGGGGCAGGTTGCTAGGGTTGAAGGCTGTGAAACACTCCCGCATGTTTGTCGCGGCCGCGGCCTGCGCTGCCGCCGCGCTGTCCACGGCGTGCGGCGCCGGCCCCACCCAGCTCGCGGATGAGCTGGCGGTGAACATGGGCGACGCCTCCCCGGTCGCCTCTCCCCCCTCCCTGGACCGCTCGCAGCTCGCCGGCGAGGTGTGGGAGTTCGAAGCCGTGCGCGATCTGGATGCCACCGACGGGTTGATCGCCGCCCGCACCGAGTCCGCGTTGCACGTGGGCACCCTAGAGGAGTTCAAGGCGGGTAAGGCCAAGGCATACCCGCTGGACGCTGCGTGCGGGGACGCGTCCGGCAACGCCGGGACTTTCGCGGTGGGCTGCGGGGACAGCATCCGCCTCTTCACCGCCCAAGGCGAGGAGACCATTGCCACCGATGCCCCGGTCACTGCCGCGACCGTGACCACTACGGGCGAGGTGCTGGCCGGCAGCGACGCGGAGCGCACTGTCTGGCTGTACAAGGACGGGGAGCTGGCAAAGACCTTCTCCGTGGCGCGCGAAACGGACCAGATCCAGGCGGTGCCCGTCGAGGGGCAGCCGGACACCGTGGTGCGCACCAACAGCTTCGACACCACCATCCAGGACA
The DNA here is from genome assembly GCF_021496665.1 of Corynebacterium sp. CNCTC7651. Classification (NCBI taxonomy): domain Bacteria; kingdom Bacillati; phylum Actinomycetota; class Actinomycetes; order Mycobacteriales; family Corynebacteriaceae; genus Corynebacterium; species Corynebacterium sp. CNCTC7651. Next base: position 1,137,749 of record NZ_CP071246.1, read on the forward strand.
TGGACTGGCAAGGTGGGCGCCAGGGCGGTACCCTGCGCGTCGGCCTCGGCGTGGGCAAAGTGACCGGCGGGGAAAACGGCCTGGTACTCGCCGCGGATGCGACCGGTTCGCAGCTCCTCGTCTACACCACCGACGACATCATCCGTCTCCAGCAGATGGCCCCAGTGCCGGAGAGCCCGTGGGACGCCGCGTGGGATCCCGCGGAGCGCCTCGCCTGGGTCGCCTCCACCGCTGGCAACGTGGCCACCGGCTACGACATCTCCCGCGGCGTGCCGCTCGAGCGCGCCTCCATCGCCACCGTCGCCGACCCGCAGAGCATTATTTCGCTTGACGACGGCACTTTGCTCATCGCCTCCGCCACCGGCGACGGGCTGCAAGTAGTACGCCCCACCGATAAGCAATTGCGAGACCTTCCGGAAGGAAAGTAATGAGCCTCTACGAGCGCGCCCTCAAAGTCATGTTCCTGCTCCCGCCGGAGCGCATCCACGGCATCATCAGCGGCGCACTCGGCGTGCTGCACGCGGTGAAGCCGGCGAACCGCGCCATGGAGCGCGTCGTGCGCGTGCACGATCCGGTGCTGTGCCAGGAGCTCTTCGGTGTCGAGTTCCCCGCCCCGCTCGGCCTCGCGGCGGGCTTTGACAAGAACGCCGCCGAGGTGGACGCGTGGGGTGCGCTCGGCTTTGGCTACGCCGAGATGGGCACCGTGACCCCAAAGCCGCAGCCCGGCAACCCGGCGCCGCGTCTGTTCCGGCTCCCGGCCGACAAGGCGATCTTGAACCGCATGGGCTTCAACAACGAGGGCGCCTTGAAGGTCGCCGAAAACCTGCGCGCCCGAAAGTCCAGCGACGTGGTGGGCATCAACATCGGCAAGAACAAGACCGCAGAGGACGCGGTGGCGGATTACCGCGCGGGCGCGACCGCGCTTGGGCCGCTTGCGGACTATCTGGTAGTCAACGTCTCCTCCCCCAACACCCCGGGCCTGCGCGACCTGCAGGCCGTGGAAGAGCTGCGCCCAATCCTGAGCTTGGTTAAGGAGTCCACCGAGACCCCGGTGCTAGTGAAGATTGCGCCGGATCTCTCCGATGAGGACATCGATGCCGTAGCGGATCTTGCCGTAGAGCTTGGCCTTGCCGGCATCGTGGCCACCAACACCACCATTTCCCGCGAGGGGCTCACCACGCCTGCGGACGAGGTGGAGGCGATGGGAGCAGGCGGCATCTCCGGCGCCCCGCTGGCGGAGCGTTCACTGGAGGTACTGAAGCGCCTGCATGACCGGGTGGGCGATCAGCTAGTGCTGGTGAGCGTGGGCGGTATCTCTACCCCGGAACAGGCGTGGGAGCGCATCGCCGCCGGTGCCAGCCTGCTGCAGGGGTACACCCCGTTCATTTACGGCGGGCTGGGCTGGATCCGCGGAATCCACACCGGGCTGGCCGCCCAGGTGCGGGCACACGGGTTGAGCAATATTTCGGAGGCTGTGGGCTCCGGCCTTACATGGCGCTCCGACGCAAAATAAGCGAGCACAACAGCGCGCCGACGGCCCAGAGCGCCAGCCAGTAAGACTGGGTGGCGGCGAGCTCCGTGTTCGGCATGACTACGCCTACGCCCAAAAGCACTACGGCGATGATGAGCGCGACAAGCTGCTTCCTCGAGCCGCCCTGCTCCTTGCTGAAGGTGGCGAAGGATCCGAAGATGACGGCCGCAACCACCGTGCACAGGAACTGCGGCGTGATGGTGTACACGGTCTCGCCTCGCAGAAACGCCAGGAACGCAAAAAGGAAAAGCACGAGGGCGAGCGCGACAAACGCGCCGCCCGCGCGCAGCTGAATTGGCACCATGCCGGTAGAGGTTACCGGGCGCGGCCTACTCGTTCTCGTACCAGCCCCAGATGATGGTGCGGCCGAGGGTGTGGAAGTAGAGGTTGAAACCGAGCTGGGTGGGGTTGGCAATGCTGTCCGCGTCTAGCTCCGTGTCCACCGCGTGAACGGCGAAGAGGTAGCGGTGCGGGCCGTGCCCGGCCGGCGGGTTCGCGCCGTAGTAGCCCTTAACACCGGAATCGCCGGTGAGCACCACGGCACCCACGCCGAGGCCGTCCTCCGAGCCCGCGCCGGCGGGTAGCTCGGTGACATCGGCCGGGATGTTGAAGGCGGACCAGTGCCAGAAACCGGACGCAGTCGGTGCGTCCGGGTCGAAGCAGGTCACTGCCAGGGTCTTGGTGCCCTCCGGCAGGCCGGACCACGCGAGCTGCGGGCTGGTTGCGTCATCGCCTGCGTGCTTGTCATCCAGACGCTCGCCGTCCGTGATGTCGGTGGAGGTGAGCTCGAAGGACGGCACGTCCTTCAGCGGGGCGTACGGGTCCGGGCCCGGGAAACGGTCAGAAACATAGGTCGGGTTCGAAGTAGCCATGCCCCCACTTCTACCGGAGCATCAGTGACCGCCGCCACTCCACGCCGCAAAGAGTTGCGCGTATCTCCCCTGGGCGGCGAGGAGCTGCTCGTGGGTGCCGTCCTCGATGATCTTGCCTTCCGACATCACCAGGATCCGATCCGCCTCCTTCGCCTGGTCTAGGCGGTGGGCAACGACGAGGGAGGTCGCGCGTTCCGCCAGCGCTGCGGCGGCCGCCTCGAGCGTGTTTGTGTCGTCGCTGCCGGCCTCCGCGGTCGCTTCATCCAAGATCAGCACCTGCGGCTTCGCCAGCGCCACGCGCGCGAGAGCAATCTGCTGTTCCACTTCCGGCGGCAGATCCTCTGCGCCCGCGCCCACCAGCGTGTCCATCCCTTCCGGGAACAGGCGTTGGAAGTTCACCGAGCCTGGGTCCAGACCGACAAGCCCCAGCGCCGAAGCAAGCTCCGCGTCGCTCGCCCCTGGTGCCGCCATCGCTAAGTCCTCCCGCAGCGAGCCCGCGAACACGTGCACTTCCTGGCTCACCAGCGTGACGTTGCGGGAGGTCCACACATCGCTCACGCTGCCAGTATCCACCCCGCCGATGCGAATCGTCCCGCCCGTCGGCTCTACAAGCCCAGCGATCAGCGCGGCCAGCGTGGATTTGCCCGCGCCGGAAGTACCCACCAGCGCCGTCGTCGATCCGGGCTCAAGCGTCACCGAGAGGTCCTCGATCACGTTGGCCCCGCCCGGGTACGCGAACGTCACGCGGTCGATCTCCACCGCGGGCGGCTGCATGAGGTCCGCGGGCATGGAGGCGGCAGAGCGGCCGGCGTGAAGCGTGGCAAGGCTCACGGCGCGGCCCAGCGACGTCGCGGCGGATTGCAGCTCGCCCACGAAGAAGATGGCGTTGAACACCATCACCTCGGCGCGCACCACCAGAAACGCCGCCGCGGATGCTTGGCCCGGCGTAAGCGTGCCGTTGTTCGCCAGATAGCCGCCCAGCAGCAACGTGGCGATCAGCCAAGCGCCGAAGGCCCATTGGCCAATGCCCGTCATACGAATGAACCACGGCGCGCGGTCCATTTCGGCGCGGACCGCGCCCCACGATGCGCCCCGCATGCGTTCGAGCGCCCACCGCTCGAGCCCGAACGCGCGCAGCGTCGGCCGCCCGCGCAGGGTGTCCAGCAGCACGGCGTTGCGGCGTGCTTCGGCGACACTCACCGCGTTAGTGACCTGCGGAATGCTGCGGATGACTTCACGGGCAAAGGGATACGTGGCGGCCGCGACGATCAGGAAGATGAGGAGAAAACGAACGTCGATAAGCGTGAGGCTCAGGGCGGTCAGCGGGAAGACGAAGACGGTGGTGAGCACGCGCACGCCGATGCGGGAGACAACGCTGACCACGTCGTCGATGTCTTTCGTCATGCGGGTGATCACGTTGCCGGTGCCCAGCTCCATGACGCGCGGCACCGGAGCGCGGAGGATGGCGTCGAGGCAGGCGCGGCGCAGGTCGATCGACGCGCGGCGGACCTTGGTGCCGATGGCGTAGTAGGAAACGTGGCGGAACGCGATCTCGATGAGCATGAGCACCATCGCGCCCGCGATCGCCGCGATGAACGCGCGCGGGCCGGATCCGAGACCGGGGACTGCCCCACCGCTCAGCGCGTCGACGCTGCGGCCGAAGAGGTTCGCCTGCAGGTTGTAGCAGACCACGATGATGATGTGCAGCAGGCCAATCCACAGCCACCACCCTTTGCTCAGAGCATTGGGCAGCGCGGCAAGGTACGCGAAAGATTCGCGCACGCTGGCTGGCGCGACCGCGTCCGCGCGCTCGTAGCCGTTCACCGGAGCACTCACAGCGCCACCTCCTTGCCCGCCGCGCGCCAGGCGGCGTTCGATGTGATCACAATCGTCGTCTGATCAGCCCGCGCAGCGGCGACGGCGTGCACGACCTCTGCCTGGGTGACTGAGTCGAGTCCAGTCGTCGGGTCGTCAAGGATGAGCACCTCCGGCCCCGCCGCCAGCGCACGGGCAAGCGCCACGCGCTGCCGCTGACCGCCCGACAGGTTGAGACCGGCCTCGCCCAGCGGGGCGTCCGGCAACTCCCCGTTCGGCCCCAGGCCCCCGAGGCGCCGCAAGATGTCCTGGCAGTGCGCGGCGACCAGGGCCTGCTTGACAGTGTCCGAATCCAGCGTCCCCGTCGGGTTCACGTTGTCCTCGATCGTGCCTTCGAAGATGTTCACCGTGTGCGGCGGGTAGAGCACCTGCGGGTGCCCGCCCCATGCCTCCGCGGCGTGGAATGCGGCCTCGGTCGGCGGCAGGATCCACAAGCCCGGGCGGGGAAGCGTTGCGCTGGACTGCGGCGGCGCTTGCTCAGGCGAAGCGGCGACCTCCATGAGCTCCTCCACGCGGTTACCCGATGCGACCGCGCGGCCCCACTCACCCGCCAGGTCGCCGAACGCGAAGCCGGACATGTTCAGCGCCGGCGGGATGAGCAGCGCGACGGCTGTCATCTCGCCGGGAGTGATCTCGCCGCGCAACGCCATGCTGGCGGCCACGGCCAAGATCACCGCGTTGCACAACACCGCCGTGGCCTGCCGGGTAAAGCTCAAGATGGCATCGACACGCAGCTGGCGCATCATCGCCTCCAGCGCCTGCGTGGTGTTCCTGTTGAAACGGCGCGTGGTGGCATCCACCGCGCCCAGCCCTTTCACAGTGCGGAGGCCTTGCGCGACATCGGTCGCCTGCCCCGCTACTTTCGCTTCGGCCGCGCGGCGGATCAAAGAGACTTTGGTGATCGGCCCTGTGGTCAGGTAGGACACAAACGCGATGATCACCGCGCCGAGCGGAATCATGAGCGAAATCCACGGTGAGACCGGCCACATCGCCGCAATTGCGCCCACCGAGTACCCCACGGCCATGAGGGGGAAGGAAATGACGGAACGCACCGATGCAGTGGTGAATGTGTCCGCGTCCACCGTGTTGAGCACCGTGCCCGGGCTCAGCGCACCGGTGCCGTGATCAAGTACCCGCTGCGTCTCCACCAGCCGAGCGTTGTGCACGATGCGGCTCACGGCAGCGGTGGCCAAGCCGTCACCCGTCGCCTCGCCGACGAAGCTGAGGATGAAGATGCCGATCATCGTGGCTATCAACAGGCCGACGGACCTCATCTCGCCGGCGATCAGCCCGTCCACCACGTTGCCAACCAGCACCGGCACAAACGCGGCGACGCCGGTGCCGATCAGGTAGCTGAGAATGTGCAGCGCCAGCACGCCCGGGTACGCGGAAAGCATGTCGCGGGCAACGCGCACGCCAGTGGTCCACTTCTCGGGGTGCAGCGAGCGGTCATCGCCCGCGGGCGGCGCTGCGGGTACGAACCACCGGTAGGTGGCCATCATTCTCGGGGCTGGAAGCACCCGAGCACGGTACCACAACCACCCCGCTGTGCTGGGGATTTGGCAGCCCCCGGCCCACCACATATAGTTCTACGAGTGCCTAGCCGAGAGGCTAACAACACCCAAAGCCCGGGTGGCGGAATGGCAGACGCGCTAGCTTGAGGTGCTAGTGTCCTATTAACGGACGTGGGGGTTCAAGTCCCCCCTCGGGCACAGGCAGATACCGGTCCGGTGCACGTGGATTTTCCACGGCAACGGGCCGTTTTTTCGATCCACACAGCAGCCCTCTGCGGCCCCCAGCGGCCCATATTGGCTCACACACGGCCCACAAACGGCAGGAGGCGGGCATGCGTTCACTCACGCCCCGCCGCATGTTGCTCCTGGGCCTCGCCTTGGCGCTGTTCATCGCCGCGTGGTTCTTTCTCGACGTGCCGCCGCTCGCAGTGCTGCGCCAGTGGGCGGAAGAGACCGGCCCGTGGTTCCCCGCCATCTTCTGGCTGCTCTACGTCCTGATCACGCAGTTTCCCATCCCCCGCACGGTGATGACCATCTCCGCCGGCATCCTCTTCGGCAGCCTCACCGGCATCGCGATCGCAATCACCGCCACCACCGTGGCCGCCGTCATTTCGCTGCTGATCGTCCGCTTCCTCATGCGCGACTGGATCGCCCCGCGCCTCACCCATCCCGCCGTGGAGACCATCAACCGGCGCCTGGAGGCGCGCGGCTGGCTCGCCGTCGCCAGCCTGCGCATGGTCGCGTTCGTTCCCTTCTCGGTCATGAACTACGCCGCCGCGCTCACCCGCGTGCGAGTCCTCCCCTTCGCCGTCGCCACCTTTTTCGGGTCTCTGCCGGGCACGATCGTCGTAGTCCTCTTCGGCGACACCCTCACAGGCCAAGCCAACCCCGTCATCGTCGCCTGCACCGCCGCCCTCACCGTGCTGGGGCTTTCAGGCATGCTTCTCGACGCCCGCTTACCCACCCCCGTGTCGAAAGTAAAGCCTGAAGGGTAGACCCACTAGGATGGGTGCCCATGATCGGCGTACACGCGAGGTATCGGGGCAGGGACAAACGGCGCGCGGAAATCGTGGCGCGTTCGGCCGAGGCGCTGGCCACCCTCCCCGGCGTGGGCGAGTTCGAGACGGTGGGCGTTGAAGACATCCGCGCCAATGTGGATTCTCCCGAGGCCGCGCTCAATCTCGTTATGGCGCTACTTTCAGACGGCAACTGGGCCATCGGCCTCGGCATTTCTGCGCACGGCAGCGGCGTGTACGCGGCGACGGATGCCGTCGGCACGCGCCCTGCCCAAGTGAAGGTGGGGGTGGATACCCGGCACCCCGGCACTGCAGCCGAGGATATTTCGGCCGCGTTCGCCCTGATCGGGCACGTCCTGCACAAGCGCACGATTGAGGGCCGCGAGGCGACGTCCCTTGTGCGCCGCGGCATGAATCAGAATGAGGCGGCGCGGCAGCTCGGCATCTCCAAACAGGCCATGAGCCAGCGCCTGCAGGCTGCCGGGTGGCAGGCTGAGCAGGCTGGCTGGCGGCTACTTTTGAACCTGGTTACTCGGGCTGACGCGGATCAGCCGGCGGGGTAAGCGGCTCGCCAGCGCCCGCACCTGACTCTGTGGCCTCCGAGCGTGCGCCCGGCTGTGCCAGATTGGTCAGCGGGGAATCGTCGGCACGCGCCTGCTCAATCTCGCGCGGCGCAAGGCGTGAGCTCGCCGGATTCACCGGGCTTACCGGGGACGGCGCAGGCGTCTGGGTGGGATCCGGCTCGTCGACGTGCTTGTTCGCCACAGCGCGCGCCTCGGCGAGGGCCTTCGCCAGCTCCGGGTCGGTGGAGGTGTCAAACCACTGGTCCGTGTCCTCCTGGCCGGCCATGTCCTTCGTCTCCTGGTCCACGCGTTCGGCCTGGTAGCGGAAAACACCGTCGTCATCCTTGTTGGCAAACGCCTTGGCAAACTGCTCGAGGGAGTTGCCGAACTGGGACGGAATCATCCACATCGTCGCGGCCTCGTTCGACGCGATCTTCGGCAGCTTGTCCAGGTACTGGTACGCCAGGAGCTCCGGGGTCACGCCCGAGGACTTGATCGCGGCGTTGACCTTCTGGATCGCGCGCGCCTCACCCTGCGCCTCCAGGTACTTTGCGGCGCGCTCACCCTCGGCGCGCAGGATCATCGCCTGGCGCTCCGCCTCCGCAGCCAGAATCGCGGCGTGTTTCTCGCCCTCAGCGGAAAGGATGCGGGCCTGCTTCTCACCCTCGGCGGTCTTGATGTCGGACTCGCGCTTACCCTCCGCGGTAAGGATCATCGCGCGCTTCTCGCGGTCCGCCTTCATCTGCATCTCCATGGACTGCTGGATGGACGGCGGCGGATCAATCGCCTTCAGCTCAACGCGGCTGATGCGCAGACCCCACTTCGCGGTGGCGGCGTCCAGCTCGCCGCGCAGACGGCGGTTAATGGTCTCGCGCGAGGTCAGCGTCTCCTCCAGCGTCATGCCGCCCACCACGTCGCGCAGCGTGGCCACAGAGATCTGCTCCACGCCGACGAGGTAGTTGTCCACGCCGTAGATCGCCTTGGCCGGGTCGTTGATCTGGAAGGTCACCACCGTGTCAATCGCCACGGTCAGGTTGTCCTGGGTGATCACGGCCTGCGGCGGGAAAGAGACCACGCGCTCACGGGTGTCCACGCGCGCACGCACACGGTCAATGTACGGAACCAAAAGCGTCAGCCCGCCGGAGACGGTGCGCGTGTAGCGGCCGAGGCGCTCGATCACAGCGGCCTCGCCCTGCGGAATCATCTTGACGGAGGCGAAGAGCAGCGCCACCACTAAGACGATGATGATGACAACGACGGCAAGCGTGCCCATCACATCACCTAGCCTTTCCAGACGACCGCGACGGGGCCGTCAATCGCAGAAACGGTCACGTATTCACCAGCTGAAATTACCTCGGCCGGGTCGAGGGCGCGGGCGGACCACAAGGAGCCGTCGAAACGCACCTGCCCACCAGCCGGGGTGATGTCCTCCACCACCTCGGCCCGGGAGCCGACGAGGGCGCGCGGCGATTCGTCGTACACCATGGGGGACTCCAGCCGCTTGCGCAGGTAGGGCCGCAGGAAGAACCAGAACCCCGCGGATGCGATGGCAAACACCGCGACTTCAGCCGCCAGCGGCACCCCGAACAACGACACACCCGCGGTGGTCAAAGCACCAGCCGCGAGCATGAGCAGGGTCATCTCCCCTACTAAGACCTCTGCCGCAGCCAGCGCAGCCGCCGCAGCAAACCAAACCAAAGCACCCATGCCCTCAGGGTACAGGCCTACACGTCCGCCTTCGTGAGCTCCGGATTGGTCACGAAATCGACCAGACGCTCCACCGCGCCGATGAGCGTGTAGTCAAGGTCCCGGAACGTGTTCACCGCCGAATAGACGCGGTGCCAGCCCTCTTTCGGATCCGACCAGCCGACGCGCCGGCACACGCCCGTTTTCCAATCCTCCCCGCGCGGCACGTCCGGCCACGCCTGCAAACCCACCCGCTCCGGCTTCACCGCTGCCCAGATGTCGATGTAGGGGTGGCCGGTGACCAGCACATGCTCGCCGACGTTCTCCACCAGGCGGGATTCCTTGGTGCCCTCCACCAGGTGGTCTGCCAACACTCCGATGCGCCGGCCCGGCCCGGGCTGGAACTCCGCGAGACGCTCCGGCAGGTTGTCCAGGCCCTCCAGGTACTCCACCACCACGCCTTCGACGCGCAGGTCGTGGCCCCACACCTTCTCCACAATCGCCGCGTCGTGGATGCCCTCCACCCAGATCCGGCTGGGCATGGCCACCTTCGCCTGCACATTCTCCACCTTGCGTGAGCCGGAGTTGGAGCGTTTCGGGCCCTCCTGCCGCGGCGCCACGTAGCGCGTCAGCGTCACGCGCTGCCCCTCCACCAGGAACGCGCCGGGGAGCATCTTGAATAGCCGCTGGGTTCCGCGACGATCCTCCAAGCGCACGAAGTCGCCGTCGTAGGTCCGCTCGAAGCCAACCACGGCGCCCACGAATTCGTCGCCCACAATCTCCACCACAATCCCCGGCTCTGCGGGCACCTCCGGGTAGCTGGGCCGCCGCGTGCGCGCGTGGCCGCCGAAAATGTCTCCCCCGTAGCGATCATCAAAGCTCATAGTGGCGGCTAGTCTACCCACCGCCCTCCGCTACACTCGCACGGATGGTTACCCGGCCCGAGGTCTACTCCCCACTGCAAAACACCGCCGTCTGGCTCGCCGCATGGCTCTACAACGTCGAATCCACTGACGACACCGTGCAGGCTCTCACCGACCTCGGCGGCCTGCATTCCTACCAGGGCCTCCCCTTGGGGCATTTGCTTGCCGACGTCCGCTCCGCCGCCGACCTCGAAGCCGAAGAACCCGTCATCCGCCTCGTGCTCTGGGGCCCCGGCCAGGCGGCGGCGCTGCGCGCCGGATCGCCCGCCATGGAGGCGCTGACCCCGGCCGGCGCCGTAGTGCTCAACGGTGGGGAGCGCCTGAAGCACATCCTCGTGCCCACATACGGCATGCGCGGTGTCACCTGGCGGTGGTTCGAGGATGAAGAGCGTCTGCCGGAGCCGGAATGGCTTACCCCGGGCGAGGCGGATGCGCTGCTCAGCCGCGCGACCAATGAGGCCGCCGTGCTCATCGAGGCCGCAGGCGGCACCCGGGCAGACTTGCCCAACCCGCGCCTGGCCGTTGGCACATTGGCTGACTTCTACGACACTCCGGGACTTCCCGCAGGTGTCACCCCGCGGGCGGCGAAGCTCTTCGCCCGCGCCGACGTGGTGGCGGCCACCGTGGAAATGGTCACCGACCGGCTGAACGACCACACTTTTGACCCGCAGCTGTTCGGGCTGTGGCGCCACATCCGCGCCGCGCGAATGGCGGGCGTTGCGGACGCGGTGATGGACTACAGGCGGGAATATCTAGCGTCGTAAAACCAAACGTCGTAAAGCAAGCTGCCCTTACTTTGCGGGGCGGCGAACCGGGGTGCAGCAGTCCGGCGCGCAGGGGGCGCCGTTGACCGTGCAGCCCTGGACGGTGATGGTGGAAGCGGTGATGGGCTCCACGCCTTGGGCGACGCACTCCGCAATGTCCACCACCATGGCGGCGAACGCGGGAGCGAGGCCCACCGTGGGCACGCGGTCAAGCGTCATCCCGCGCTCCTCGCACGCGGCCTTGAGCTCGGTATCCAGGTCCCAGACCACCTCCATGTGGTCGGTGATGAAGCCGATTGGCACGCACACGATGTGCTGGATGCCGTCCTGTTCGTTGAGCTCTACCGCGCGGTCCACGATATCCGGCTCCAGCCACGGGGTGGCGGGGTTGCCGGAGCGGGACTGCCACACCACCTCGTAGTCCTCCACCCCGGCCTGCAGCGCCACAAGGCGCGACGCCTCCGCCACCTGGCGGGAGTAGAGGTTAGCGTCGCCCGGGCCGCCGGAAGCGGTATCTGCGGCCGAGGGCACGCTGTGGGCGGTGAACAGCACCTTGGTGGTGTCCTGGGCACTGCCCGGCACGCGCGCCAGCGCCTCCTTCAGCGCCTGCGCGTTGAGGTCCACGAACACGGGGTTGCCGTAGAACTGCCAGGTCTTGGTGTATTCCACGTCCGGGGTCACTTCGCGGAGGCGGAGAATGTCCTCGTCATACTGGCGGCAGGCGGAGTAGCCGCCCCAGGCGCTGGTGGCAAGGACCAGCACGTTGGTGTGGCCGTCCTCCGCAATCTGGCGCGCGGTGTCCTCGGCGAAGGGGTGCCAGTTGCGGTTGCCGAAATAGACGGGCAGCTCGTGGCCGCGCTGCGCCAGCTCGGCCTCGATGTTGGCAATCAGTTCCCGGTTCTGCCCGTTGATCGGGCTCACGCCGCCGAAGTGGAAGTAGTGCTCACCGACCTCAGCCAGGCGCTCGCGGGGGATCCCGCGGCCGCGCGTGACATTCTCCAGAAATGGAATAACCTCGTCCTCCCCTTCGGGCCCGCCGAAGGAAAGGACGAGGAGTGCATCATAGTCAGTCAGTGCCATGCCCCTCATCGTAGCGGCATAGCTCGCGGTCCCTGCCGGTAATAGCCCGGTTAGAGCAGGCGCACCGCGTGCTCGGACATGCCGGACCACCGCACCGGCACCACAGAGACGTTCTGGCCGGCTCGCGGGGCCTCGATCATCATGCCGTCGCCCAGGTAGATGGCCACGTGCTGGTCGCCGCCGGGGCCCCAGAAGAGCAGGTCGCCGCGCTGGGCCTCGCTGGGGTCAACCTTGGTGCCGCGCTGGTACTGGTAGCCGGTGTAGTGCGGCAGGGACACGCCGGCCGCGGCGAAGGAGTACAGGACCAGGCCGGAGCAGTCGAATCCGTTGAGCGTTCCGCCGTTCAAACCCGTGGTGGGACCGTTGGCATCGCCGCCGCCCCACACGTAAGGGGTGCCCACCATGGACATGGCGCGGGCGATCACCGTTTCCACCGACCCCGAGTTCGGTGCCGCCACCGTGGTCTGCACTTTCTCGGTGACTGTTTCCGGGGTGGTGACCTCTGGCAGAACCTTGGCCACATCAGCGATTGCGGACGCAATGTTCGCGGCATCGGAGATGGTGGCGTTCCCTGTCGCGGCTGCGTTGACAGCCTCGCTCACGCGGTCCGCGTCCCCGGTGGTCAGCCCCATGCCGGACTGCAGGCCACCGGCGAAGGCGGAGATGATCTCGCCGGCGCCGTGTGCCGCGCCGGCTACCCGGGAGGCGGAGGATCCGGAGGACCCAGACGATCCGAGTGCGGTTCCGCCCGCGTACCCGGTTGCGGCGCCGGCATACGGGTTCGAAGGCGGAGATGATCTCGCCGGCGCCGTGTGCCGCGCCGGCTACCCGGGAGGCGGAGGATCCGGAGGACCCAGACGATCCGAGTGCGGTTCCGCCCGCGTACCCGGTTGCGGCGCCGGCATACGGGTTGGCGAAAGTTGCGTGCGGGGTTTGGGACGCACCCACCAGCGCGGATGCGGCCGCGATCTCGGATGCCTGCTCGATCACGTCGACGGAAACCGGTTCAGCGGCTTCAGCTTCCGCGGCCCCAGCCACATCTTCCTCCGCGGCGGCAGCAGGTGCCTCGCCCCGGGCAGCCTGCGCGGTGGACAGCGCTTGGGCCACGGCCTCGGCAGACGGCACGCCGGCTTCCGGCGCGAGCTCCTCGGCGCGCTGCTGCACCTGCTCGATCACTTCGGCATCGAACTCGACTACCGCCGGCGCAGCGTATGCAGCGGCATCCGCGCCAGCAGCATCGCGGGCACCGGGGCGGACTTCCTCGAGCGAGGCCTGCGCGTCCCCCAACGTCGCCTCCGCCTGCTCCAACTCAGCGGTTTGCGCAGCAAGCGTTTCGACGTTCGCTTCATACAGCGCCCGCGCATCCTGCTCAGCCGTGGCGGCGTCTGCGGCGGCAGCTTCCGCCAGCTCGGCGGCTTCACGGGCAACGGCTGCTTCATTCGCCGCCTCGATGCGCGCTTGCTCTACGGCCTCGAGCGCAGCCCTCTTCTCATCCGTGCGCTGGCGGAGGAACTGGGCGCGCTCCAGCACGTCGCGCTGCTTCCCTCGACCGGCAAGCGCGCCCAGCAGGCCCGACTCATTGGTACCGCGATACTGAGAACGGGTAACAACGGCAAGCTCTGCCCGGGCCTGCTCAACTGCGGCCTCTGATTCGCGCAGTCGCTCCTCAGCCTCAGCCGCACCGCGGCGCGCCTGCTCTGCAACGGCCTGCGCATCTCGCAGATCTACAAGCGCACGGTTCACGCTCTCGTGCAGGTCGCCGATGCCGAGGGTTAGCGCGTCCACCTGCGCTTGGGCGCGCGCGACGGCGGACACCAGCGCTGCGGCCCCCTGCGAGCCGTCAGCAGTCTGCGCCCCAGCCACAGGGCTGAAGATGCCGGAGGCTAGGGCAAGGGTGGTCGAGCACGCGACTGCTCCGGCCGCGTAGCGCGGGCGAAGCGCACGGGTGCGCCTGAATGGGTTAACCACTGGAGGTGCTCCTCACACCGCGCGGCAACGCCAACCCGTGCACGGACACAGCGGGACGCACTGCGCAGCACGGCAACGCACCCCTCCTAGAGACGGGTGCCCGAGGCGCACGCCCCTTACTGCCGACGGCAGCTTTTCAGGTGACTAGTCCGAAAAGCGGCGTCCGACACAAGGGCACAGCCTTGACGAACGGTCAGATAAAAGTTGACTACTGATGCAGGCGCGCGAATTGCAGAGCAATCCAACTTCAACTGGTTTATCCGCCGGTGCTTGGCGTGCTTCCCCACATGCCCGAACCGTCCCAGCACAAAGCTTGACTAGAGCAGAATGCGCTGAACTTTAGCGAATGAAACTAGTGTTGTTGTTGTTATCGATCTGCGACTCACGAGCCGACACGAGAACCATACGTCACGCAACCAATCTGTTGCACAACCTTTATCAACTTTCACACGGGTCAAGGATTTTCACATGACTCACAATGGCCATAGCCAGCACAAACGGGCGTTACACAAATACATGTGATGATTATCACAGCGATCCGTTGCAGGGTCGCAGCCATTTGAGGGGCCCATAATGGTCAGGCCCTTAACCTTTACCGGCGGGATGCGGCAGTCGCCATCACTACGGCAAGTGCCACAAGCGTCGCCACGGCTGCAGCCATCCCCCATGGCACGGAGGCCTCAGCTGCCGCGGCAACGAATTGCCGCACACCTTCCGCGTAGTCCGCCTGCTGCACCATGGCGTGCTGATTGGAGGGGTGTGCTCCAAAACGACCACATGAGTTTGTCCGGGTGCAGTCCCCTCGCCCGTCACCTCTGCGAGCGCCCGGGCGAGATCCGCTTCCAGCACTTCGTTGACCGGGTTGTCGGCGCCGAAGGCAATGCCGTCGTCACGCAATTGCCCCACGAGGGAATCGAAAGCGGGCGACGGTGAGTGCTGTGCGGTCACGAGCAAAGTGTATCTAGGCGTGCCCAGCACAAAAACATTACGGACGTACTGTTAAGATGACCACGGAACCGTGGCCGGTCGAATATCATTGAAGGTTGACCGCCATGGGTCATTAAGCCCAATTATTTGGTTCAACAACGAGGAATGGAGCTCACTGTGGCAGAAAGCAAGAACTCCTTCAATGCTAAGAAGACGCTCGAGGTCGGCGACAAGTCTTACGACTACTTCGCGCTCGACGCCGTCGAAGGCATGGAGAAGCTTCCGTACTCCCTGAAGGTGCTGGGCGAGAACCTGCTGCGCACCGAGGACGGCAAGAACGTCACCGCAGACCACATCAACGCAATCGCGAACTGGGACCCCTCGGCAGAGCCGTCCATCGAGATCCAGTTCACCCCGGCCCGCGTCCTCATGCAGGACTTCACCGGCGTGCCGTGTGTGGTTGACCTCGCCACCATGCGTGAGGCCGTGTCCGCCCTCGGCGGCAGCCCGGAGCAGGTGAACCCGCTGAACCCGGCAGAGATGGTCATCGACCACTCCGTGATCATCGAGGCTTTCGGTTCGGAGAGCGCTCTGGACAAGAACGTCGAGATTGAGTACGAGCGCAACGAGGAGCGCTACCAGTTCCTGCGCTGGGGTGCGGAGAACTTCTCCAACTTCCGCGTTGTCCCGCCGGGAACCGGCATTGTCCACCAGGTGAACATCGAGTACCTCTCCCGCGTTGTCTTCGACAACGAGGGCGTTGCGTACCCGGACACCTGCATTGGTACGGACTCCCACACCACCATGCAGAACGGCCTGGGCATCCTGGGCTGGGGCGTTGGCGGCATCGAGGCTGAGGCCGCAATGCTCGGCCAGCCGGTCTCCATGCTCATCCCGCGCGTTGTGGGCTTCAAGCTCACCGGCGAGATTCCGGCCGGCGTGACCGCGACCGACGTCGTGCTCACCATCACCGAGATGCTGCGCCAGCACGGCGTGGTGCAGAAGTTCGTCGAGTTCTATGGCAACGGTGTCAAGCAGATCCCGCTGGCAAACCGCGCCACCATCGGCAACATGTCCCCAGAGTTCGGCTCCACCTGCGCGATCTTCCCGATCGACGAGGAGACCATCAACTACCTCCACCTCACCGGCCGTTCCCAGGAGGACATCGACCGCGTCGAGGCATACGCCAAGGCACAGGGCATGTGGCTGGAGCAGGACGCTGCTGAGGCTGAGTACTCCGAGTACCTCGAGCTGGACCTCTCCACCGTCGTGCCGTCCATCGCTGGCCCGAAGCGCCCGCAGGACCGCATTCTGCTGTCCGAGTCCAAGTCCACCTTCCGCGCACAGCTGCCGGACTACAACACCGCTGGCGACGAAACCTTCGAGCCGGTCCGCGCACCGAAGGTAGACACTGTCTCCTACAACGAGTCGTGGCCGGGCAACGGCGAGTCCGCTGCCGAGGGTGCTGAGGGCCGCGCGTCCAAGCCGGTCATCGTTGAATCCCCGCAGGGCGGCGAGTACACCCTCGACCACGGTGCTGTGGCCATTGCCGCCATCACCTCCTGCACCAACACCTCCAACCCGTCCGTCATGGTCGGCGCGGCGCTGCTGGCACGCAAGGCAGCCGAGAAGGGCCTGAAGGCAAAGCCGTGGGTTAAGACCATCATGGCTCCGGGCTCCCAGGTCGTCGACGGCTACTACGAGCGCGCCGACCTGTGGAAGGACCTCGAGGCTGTGGGCTTCTACCTCACCGGCTTCGGCTGCGCGTCCTGCATCGGTAACTCCGGCCCGCTGCCGAACGAGGTCTCCGAGGCCATCAACGAGTTCGACCTCACCGCGACCGCTGTGCTGTCCGGCAACCGCAACTTCGAGGGCCGCATTTCCCCGGACGTGAAGATGAACTACCTCGCGTCCCCGCTGCTGGTCATCGCATACGCCATCGCCGGCACCATGGACTTCGACTTCGAGACCCAGCCGCTGGGCCAGGACCAGGACGGCAACGATGTCTTCCTGAAGGACGTGTGGCCGTCCACCGAGGAGATCGAGGAGACTATCGCCTCCACCATCTCCCGCGAGATGTACGAGGCTGACTACGCCGACGTATTCAAGGGCGACGAGCAGTGGCAGGGCCTGGACATCCCGCAGGGCCAGACCTTCGCGTGGAACGAGGACTCCACCTACATCCGCAAGGCACCGTACTTCGACGGCATGCCGACGGAGCCGGAGGCAGTCACCGACATCGAGGGCGCCCGCGTGCTTGCCAAGCTGGGCGACTCCGTGACCACCGACCACATCTCCCCCGCTTCCTCCATCAAGCCGGGCACCCCGGCCGCTGACTACCTGGATTCCCACGGTGTGGAGCGCCACGACTACAACTCCTTCGGTTCCCGTCGTGGTAACCACGAGGTCATGGTCCGCGGCACCTTCGCCAACATCCGCCTGCGCAACGAGCTGGTGGATGAGCAGGGCGGCTACACCCGCGACTTCACCAAGGAAGGCGCGCCGCAGGACTTCATCTACAACGCGGCGATGAACTACGAGGCTGCGGGCATTCCGCTGGTCGTGCTCGCAGGCAAGGAGTACGGCACCGGTTCCTCCCGTGACTGGGCTGCAAAGGGCACCAACCTCCTCGGCGTGCGCGCCGTGATCGCGGAGTCCTTCGAGCGCATCCACCGCTCCAACCTGATCGGCATGGGCGTGCTGCCGCTGCAGTTCCCGGAGGGCGAGTCTCACGGCTCCCTGGGCTTGGACGGCACCGAGACCTTCGCAATCTCCGGCATCACCGCCTTCAACGAGGGCGAGGAGATTCCGCGCACCGTCCACGTCACCGCCACCAAGGACGGCGGCGAGACCGTGGAGTTTGACGCAGTTGTCCGCGTGGATACGCCGGGTGAGGCGGAGTACTACCGCCACGGCGGCATCCTGCAGTACGTGCTGCGCCAGATGGTGAAGAGCTAGCTCCCACTAGTTCTCGCCTGAGGGGCTGTCCGGGTAGCCGGGTGGCCCCTCTTCTTACGTCGTCAAGCAAAGGCCCCCGAGGAAGGAAACCCCGTGCCCGTCATCAGCGATGCTGAGCTGAACCGCCGCCGCCAAGACATCATCGATGCTGCACGCGGGTGCTTTGCGCGATACGGGTTCGAGGGGGCGACCGTGGCGCGGCTGGAAGCGGCCACAGGCAAGACGCGCGGCGCCATCTTCCACCATTTCGGGGACAAGGAGTCGCTCTTCCTCGCCATTGCGAGCGAGGACGCGGAGCGCCAGGCGGAGGTGGTGTCCCGCAACGGCCTCGTGGAGGTGATGCGCGACATGCTGCACCACCCGGAGGAGCACGATTGGTACATCACCCGCAGCGAGATCATGCGCAAGCTGCGCACGGACCCGCAGTTTGAGCAGCGGTGGCGCGAGCACCAGGGGGTGCTGGACCGCGCGGTGCGTGAGCGCCTCGCATCCAACGCGGGCATGCGCGACGATGTCACCGTGGACCTGATCCAGACCTACCTGGAGACTGTGCTCGAGGGGTTCATCACCAAGCTCGCGGCAGGAGAGCCCGCGGAGCGGCTCGAGGCCATGCTCGATCTTGTGGAACAGTCAGTCCGCGGCCAATTCGGGCAAATAGACCAAGCGGTATAGAATCGCCCGCATGGCTCACCTCTTGTTCCTCTCCCTCCGCAACGGCGACATCGGCCCCCAGGTCGCGCGCGCCGAGTACCACGACGCGTTGAAGTCGGCCGGGCTGGATGAGGTGGACCTTGAGCTGCGCATCATCGACTCCCCTGACGCCGAGCTCGGCCCGCTTGACGGCATCTCCGGAGTCATCGTCGGCGGCAGCTCCCTGAACGTCACCAACTCGGAGCCTTCGCTTTACGACGATTACCAGGCCCACGTCCACGCCATCCTCGGCGAGGTGGTTAACTCCGGCCTGCCGGTCTTCTTCGTGTGCTTCGGGCTGTCCTGGCTGGTGGACCACTTCGGCGGCGCGATCGGCCACGACCACGCGGAGGATTCCGGGCCGACGACGGTGTACGTAACCGAAACGGGCCGGTCCGATGTGCTTTTGGGTGGTGCACCGGCCGAGTTCGCAGCGCTGACCGGGCACACCGAGAACCCCCAAGAGCTTCCATCTGAGCTGACGCTGCTCGCAACCGGCCCGGACGGGCTGATCCAGATGGTGCGCTACGGCGAGCACATCTGGGCCACCCAGTTCCACGCGGAAATGGATGCGGACGCGATGCGCACCCGCATGGACTTCTACCACGACTACGGCTACTTCGCGCCCGAGGCCTACGCCCGCATTGTGGCGGACCTGCCGAACCACGATGTGGCAGCGGCGAACGGTTTGGTCCGCCGCTTCGCAGAGTACTGCGCGGCGCGGTAGGCACCCAACCCCTAGATCGCGTACAGCTGCCCCGGCAGCGGGGCCGCGCGGCCCTCGCTCCGGCTCTTAAGGCAGCTCGGTGACCGGGGTGGTGCCGTCCTCGAACTCGAACGGGTTCGGGGTCAGCAGCTCGTCGCGCGAGACAGCCTCCACGATCACCTGGGCGACAAGCTCGCGGGACGTGGTGGAGTCCGCGTCGCGTGCGCTGCTGAGCACGTTGATGCCGTTGGAGCTTTCGTCGGTAAGCTTCGTCGGTCCCAGGATGACGTACGGCAGGTTCGACTCCAGCAGACGCTTGTCCACCGCCTTCTTGCTTTCGACATAGGCGTACCAGGACCCGCCGTCGTCCTCAGCGGTATTCGTGGTGGCGCCGGCGTAGGACACCATGACCAGGCGTGGGGCGACTTCGTCGAACATCTCGAGGGCGTCGATGAGCTTCATCGCGGCATCACGGTCAACGTCGTAGGTGCGCTCCGCGGAGCCGCCGCCTGCGCCGGCGGACCACACGATCACGTCGAACGGGGTAACCAAGCGCTCCCAGTCCGCGGTATTGAGGTCCGTCAGGTCCTGCACGATCACGGTCGCGCCGTGGTCCTTCAAGCGCTGGGCGTAATCCGGGTTGCGCACGAGCGCGGAGACGCGGTGGCCAGCCTCAATCAGCATGGGCACGGAGTGCTTGGAGACGTTGCCGCCAGCGCCGATGACAAGGACGTGGAGCTGGTCAGTTTCTGGAGTAGTCATGGGCCCCACCGTAGCGATTTCATTCTGGCAGCGTCGCCGCGTCGCGCCGCACTAGCGCGATGACGCCCGCCGCGAGAAAGAGCGGCAGCCCGCACATGATCCAGGCGTAGAAGAGGCCGATCGCCCAGAGCCCCGTCCCGTCGTTGGCGTAGCGGAATGTGTCTATAACGAACGCGAGCCCCACACCCACCGTCGCAGCCAGCGCCCCGAAAAGCGGGCCGGTCACGGCGCGGGCGGGTAGCTTCCTCGTGGCGATCAACACTGCGACGAGGACGACGGGGATGAGGACGGAGGAAAACCAATCGTCGATACGCAAAAGCGAGGAAAGCGTGAACCCTGCAGCCGTGACCGCGGCCCCGATCCCCGCCATGAGCAGCGCATACGCGGCGTTGGACCAGCGCCCGACCGGCGGAACCGGCGTCTCGAGGCGCTTGCCGACGGTCGCAACGAGCGCGCTGAGCACCACGGCAGGGAGCGCGAGAAGGAGCCCAGCGTTGGTAAGCACCGTCAATACAGTGTCCATGCCGACACGTTACCAGCCGCGCGATAGGGTTTTCCCCATGCACGCAATCATCACCACCACCGGCGCGGACCGGGTGGGCATCATCGCCGGCATCGCCAACGCGGCTGCGGAGCGCAACCTCAACATCGTGGACCTGTCGCAGACGCTCATGGATAACTTCTTCACCATGATCATGCGCGTGGAGCTGCCGGAGGCTGCCGACGGCACTCCTGTGGATATGGGTGAGCTGCAGCAGCACCTCGCTGCCGCGGGTGAACGGCTGGGCGTGATGGTGCGCATCCAGGCGGAGGACCTGTTCACCGCGATGAACGAGATCTAGGGGCCGACACGCATGGCAACTGACTTCGACTTCAAGGCCCGACGCATCCTCGACGTCATCCAGATGATTGAGGATTACCGCCTGGACATCCGCACCGTGACCATGGGCATCTCGCTCATCGGCTGCACGCGCCCCACGATGGAGGCGACCGCCCAGGCAGTCTACGACCGGGTCATGGCGCGCGCCGCCAACCTCGTGCCGGTGTGCGAGGGCATCGAGCGCGAGCTGGGCATCCCGATTGTGAACAAGCGCATCTCGGTCTCCCCCATCGCGCTTGTGGCTGCTGGCTCCGATGGCAACCCCGTCGAGGTCGCCCGCGCCCTTGACCGCGCGGCAGGAGAACTTGGGGTGAACTTCGTCGGCGGCTACTCCGCCCTCGTGGAAAAGGGCGCCACGCGTGCCGACGCTCGCTTGATCAACTCCATCCCCGAGGCACTGAGCGAGACGAATAACGTCTGCGGTTCCGTGAACGTGGCCACCTCGCGCGCGGGTATCAACATGGATGCCGTGGCCGTGATGGGCCGCGTGATCAAGGAGGCAGCGCAGCTGACCGCGGACCGCTCCTCCATCGCCTGCGCCAAGCTGGTCGTCTTCGCCAACGCCGTCGGGGACAACCCCTTCATGGCCGGCGCTTTCCACGGCATCGAAGAGCCGGACACCGTGGTGTCCGTCGGCGTCTCCGGCCCCGGCGTGGTGGACAACGCGATCGGCACCCTGGAGGGCGCAAGCCTCAACGAGGTTGCCGAAGAGATTAAGAAGGCGGCCTTCAAGATCACCCGCGCCGGGCAGCTCGTGGGCAACATGGCCGCGGAGCGCCTTGGCGTGCCGTTCGGCATCGTGGACCTCTCCCTCGCCCCGACGGCGGAGATCGGAGACTCCGTCGCCCACATCCTGGAGCACATGGGCCTAGACCAAGTGGGCACGCACGGCACTACCGCCGCACTCGCGCTGCTGAACGATGCCGTGAAGAAAGGCGGCATGATGGCCTGCTCCCGCGTCGGAGGCCTCTCCGGCTCTTTCATCCCCGTCTCGGAGGACCAGGGCATGATCGACGCGGTGCGCGCCGGCTCTATCACCATGGACAAGTTGGAGGCCATGACCTCCATCTGCTCCGTGGGCTTCGACATGATCGCCATCCCCGGCGACACCTCCGCCGAGCTCATCGCGGGCATGATCGCAGACGAGGCCGCCATCGGCGTGATGAACCATAAGACCACCGCAGCGCGCCTCATCCCGGTGCCGGGCACGAAGCCCGGCGATGAGGTGAACTTCGGCGGCCTCCTCGGTTACGCCCCGGTGATCCCGGTGAGCCAAGTGGGCAACGCCGCTTTCATCAAGCGCGGCGGTTTCATCCCCGCCCCAGTCCACGGCTTCCGCAACTAGGGGTTGAACACGGCTCGCCTTCCCGATTACTCTGTACGCAAAACCGTACAGATCAAATGGGAGGGTTAGTCGTGAGAATCATGTCCTACACGGAGTCCCGCGCCAAGTATGCAGACATGCTCACTTCAGTAGTGGATGACTGCGAAGAAGTCATCATCACCCGCGCAGGCCACGAGCCCGTAGTTGTCGTCTCCCTGGCTGAGTACGAGTCCCTCAAGGAGACCGCCTACCTGCTCCGCTCGCCCGCAAACGCACGCATGCTGAAAGAACGGATTGCCCGGGTGGAACGGGGGCAAGCGGAAGAGCACGAGCTCATTGAGGATGACACGTGTTAGTCCGTTGGGAGCGGGACGCATGGGAAGAATATTGCCGGAGGCAAATTGAGGATCGGAGGATCCTCAAACGAATTAACACCCTGATCACTGACGTATTGCGGAACGGCAATGAGGGTATTGGTAAACCGGAACCGCTGAAGCACGACTTTTCGGGGTACTGGTCACGCCGCATCAACAGCGAACACCGGCTGATTTACAAGATCGACGACGGCGGCATAACCATCGTTGCTTGCCGCTACCACTACGGTGAATAAACGCCGTTAGTACTTCCGGCCCACCGTGAAGTACGCGAGCCATCCGACAGTGTTCAGCACCGGAATGGTCGTGGCCCACAGCCACTTGGGGCCGCGGAGCGAGCGATCGTCGACACGCGCCAAGTCCCACAACGCCGCGCCCTTAGCCGCGGTGTCCACCGCAGCCAGGATGCCGACAAAGGTTCGCTGCTCGTTAGACATCGCGTTCCAGCCGTCGCGCAAGGTATCCAAAAACGTTTCGTTCGAAGCCATAGCTGCAATCCTACGCGAGCGCAGGCCCGCACAACCTGTGTACTAGATTCATGTGAATGACCGTCGCTCGCCCCTTCCTGCTGCTCAGCACACGTCCCGAGGATGCCGCGTCCGCCGAGGAGTACGCCTCCTTCCTCTCCAAAATGCGCATCCCTGAGGAAGCGTTGGAGCAGCGGCGCGTCGAGTCCGCCCCGCTCGGCGACGTGGATCTGGACAAGTACTCCGGGGTGCTCCTCGGCGGCAGCCCGTTCAACAACACCGACGAGGTGAAAAGCGACGTGCAACTGCGCGTTGAGCGAGAAATCGGCGCGCTGGTGCGCGAGATCATCGAGCGGGACTTCCCCATGATGGGCGCCTGCTACGGCATCGGCATGGTGGGCGGCGCCATCGGGGCCCGGCTTGGCGACGAGTTCGCGGAGGAAGCTGGCATGATTGAGCTTTTGCTTACCGACGACGGCAGGCACGACTCCCTCCTCGAAGGCTTCCCGGAGGCTTTCCCTTCCCTAGTCGGACATAAGGAGGCGATTTCGGAGCTGCCCGTGGAGGCGACGCTGCTGCTCACCGGCCACGCGTGCCCCACCCAGATGTTCCGGGTGAAGGAGAACGTGTACGCAACCCAGTTCCACCCGGAGCTCACGGCGCAGGCGCTGGAGGCGCGCTTGCGCCTGTACGCGCACATGGGGTACTTCCGCCTCGATGCCTTCGAGGACATCTTGGCAACTGCGTACGCCCACGAGTACTCGTGGTCCAACCGCATTCTCTACAACTTCGCGGAGCGCTACCGCCAGTTTTAACCTGGCCTTCAGTAGCGGATGTCCACTTCAGTGTGCATCCGTCGCGTTTTCCCTACCATTCGCGGCCCTTTCGCGTTACCCTCGCCCCACCAGCACACGAAACATCCGAACCATTGCTGGTGCTAAAGCGAAAGGAACAGCTGTGTACGACGATTACCACCAGGGGTACGACCCGACTGATTACGTTCAGAACGATTTCGATCCCCATACCAATGAAGTTGACGTCATCTTCGACTGCGATGACGACGGTGAGGAGGTTGGACTCACCGTCAGAGGCACCT
Source organism: Corynebacterium sp. CNCTC7651 (assembly GCF_021496665.1). Taxonomy (NCBI): domain Bacteria; kingdom Bacillati; phylum Actinomycetota; class Actinomycetes; order Mycobacteriales; family Corynebacteriaceae; genus Corynebacterium; species Corynebacterium sp. CNCTC7651. The sequence goes on from NZ_CP071246.1 coordinate 1,161,725, forward strand.
CCGATGGCCCCGCAATCATCTCCCGCATCCTGGAGTCAATCGCTGTCCACGATGTGAACGTCTCCGATCCCTTGCAGGGCATGAAGGAGGTGTTAGAGAAGTGCGGGGGTTTCGAATCCATCCGAGTGTTCCGCGGCAATTCCGAAGCCGTCCAACTACTGCCGGAACTCACCCCGGAATTCTTCGACTACGCGCTGCCGCCGCGGGGTCCGGGAGGAGGCGACAGGGTGTGGCACCTCCGCCTGGACTACCCCGGTAAGGAGATCGCCATCAAACATCCAGACGGCCCCGCGGTGCTCCGCGGCCCGTTCGATGCCCCAAGTGCGAAGGAGCTCAGCACGACGTTTTTCACCCAGCTGACTGAGGCGTTGGACCACTACGCCCCAGCCGCCACTGCGGGCAGCGCCTTCATCGTTTTCAAGCGCGACGCGGCCGAGGTTTCCGGCGTGCATATTCATCTGCCCCAGAACGGGCCCGATGCGTTGAGCTGCGTGTTGACGTGGTTGAAGGACACTGACCGCTCGATCGTCAGCCAACCAGAAAGGGCAGCAACCGGCATCATCCGTGCATGTAAGGGCATCGACCCCGTTGTTGTACCGTTCCGATGGGCAGAGGAGCGCTACGCCGCCGACTGCTTGACGTTTTCCAACGACTGCCCAATCATCGTTGTGGATTGCCCCGAAACCATGCTCCGGTTACACAATGCAGACGGGTCCTTGATCGCGGAATCGAAGCTGCACAAGACTGGCGCCGGCCAGATCCGGAAGGAGCTGCACCAGGTCTTCCGCGAGGAGGGGATATCATTGGCACCCGATTACCACGATCGATACGGCTGGCAGCGCAACTACGCGGGGAGGAGAATGGCGCCGTTCTAAGCCAGCCCCTCCTCCGGATTGCGCTTGACCGTCTCGTAGACCGCGTTCTGCTGCGGCGGCGGGGCATCCCCGGAGGCTGCGATGACGGAAATCGTGCCGTCGGTCTCTAGAATCACTGCCTGCACGTCATCCAGGCTCGCTGCACCGCTATTACGCACCGCCTGCAGGATCTCCCGCTTAGTCACCCGCTCCGTGCGCATTGTGTCGAGTAGATACTCCCCGCTGAAAAACAGCAGCGCTGGGTCAGCCTTAATAAGCCGCTCGAAGCCGTCGGAGCGGAATGCAAGGCGGGAGATCAACCACTGCCCGCCCAGCAGCACCACGATCGCGGTGACCGATTGCGCGAGCTTGAGGTCCTGGGTAGTGAGTGTGCTGGCGAAGATGGAGCCGATCGCGATGGTGATGATGAAGTCGAAAATGTTGAACTTGGACAGCGATCGTTTGCCGCTGATCCGCAGCATGACAATCAGCGTGACATAGATAATTAGGCCCTTGACAACTGTCGAGGCGATCGTGCCCCACTCAGAAAGGAAGATTTCAGGCATCAGGCTAGCTCCACGATTTCCATATATTCGTCGCTCCAGAGGTCCTCGTCACCCTCCGGCATAATGATCACGCGCTCCGGCTCGAGGGCCCGCACCGCGCCGGGGTCGTGCGTGACCAGCACCACGGCACCAGTGTAGGTCTTCAGCGCGTCGAGGACCTGCTCGCGCGACTGGGGGTCGAGGTTGTTCGTCGGCTCATCGAGCAGCAGCACATTCGCACGGGAAGACACCAGCGTCGCCAGGGCGAGGCGCGTCTTCTCGCCGCCCGAGAGCGTGCCCGCCGGCTGCTCCAGCTTGTCGCCGGAGAACATGAAGGCGCCGAGCAGCCCGCGAAGGTCCTGTTGGCCTGCATCGGGGCACGCGTCGATGGTGTTCTCCCACACCGTCTTGTCGCCGTCGATGGTGTCGTGCTCCTGCGCGAAGTAGCCGATCTTGAGGCCGTGGCCGGTGACAAGGCCGCCCTCACCGTCGGTGCGTTCCACACCCGCCAGCAGCTTCAGCAAAGTGGTTTTGCCGGCGCCGTTCGTGCCCAGCACCACCACGCGAGACCCCTTGTCGATGGCAAGGTCCACGCCCGCGAACACTTCGAGGGAGCCGTACATCTTCGTCAAGCCCTTGCCGTAGAGGGGGGTCTTGCCGCATGGTGCCGGCTCCGGGAAGGAGATGGCGGCGAACTTGTCGGCGACGCGGACCTCATCCAGCTCGCTCATCATGCGGTCGGCGCGGGCCAGCATCTGCTTCGCCGCTGCGGCCTTCGTGGCCTTCGCGCCCAGCTTCGCAGCCTGCTTCTGCAGCGCGGCCGCTTTCTTCTCGGCGTTGGCGCGCTCGCGGCGGCGGCGTGCCTCATCCTCGGCGCGGGCCTTCTGGTAGGTGGAAAAGCCCATGTTGTACACGTCTGCCTCGGCGCGCACGGCGTCGAGGAACCAGACTTTGTTGCAGACGTCGTCAAGCAGCTCGACATCGTGGGAGATCATGATCAGCCCGCCGTCGTGCTTGGAAAGGAAGTTCCGCAGCCAGGCGATGGAGTCCGCGTCCAGGTGGTTCGTCGGCTCGTCGAGAAGCAGTGTCGTGCTCGACTTGCCCGACCCGGAGCGGGATGCGAAGAGGATCTGCGCGAGCTCGACGCGGCGACGCTGACCGCCGGAGAGGGTCTTCAGCTGCTGGTCAAGCACGCGCGATGGAAGCCCGAGGTTGTCGCAGATCTGGGCAGCCTCCGCGTTGGCCTCGTACCCCCCGAGCGCGTCGAAGCGCTCCTCCAAGCGCGAGTACTTGCGAATCGCCTTGTCTCGCTCTTCCCCCTCGGTGGTCTCCATGATGGCCTGCTGCTTTGCCATGGACCGCTGGATCTCATCCAGCCCGCGGGCGGACAGTACGCGCTCGCGCGCCGTCTGAGCGATATCGCCCTCTTTAGAGTCCTGCGGCAGGTACCCGATCTCGCCGGAACGGGTCACGGAACCGCCGTACGGCTCAGTCTCCCCCGCCAGGATGCGCATCGTCGTGGTCTTGCCCGCACCGTTGCGCCCCACCAGCCCAATGCGGTCGCCGGGCTGGACCCGGAGGTGCTGGCCGGGTGCGTCGAGCAGCGTGCGGGCACCGACGCGCACCTCGAGATCATTGGTGACAATCACGTCATGCCACCTTACGCGGGCAGGCCCGCCGGGTTAAACCGCGAAGCCGAGGGCACGCAGCTGCTCGCGGCCCTCCTCGGTGATCATGTGCGGACCCCACGGCGGCATCCACACCCAGTTCAGGGCGATGTCGTCCACCGCAGTGTTGTCCACGACGGAGATGCGGGCCTGCTCCTCGAGGACATCGGTGAGGGGGCACGCGGGCGACGTCAGCGTCATGTGGATGACGGCAACGGTCGGTGCCTCGGTGCCGTCCTCCGCGGCGCCGCCCTCGATCCAGATGTCGTACACCAAGCCAAGATCGACAACGTTAATGCCCAGCTCCGGGTCGATCACGTCGCGCATGAACTCCTCGACGTCAGCCGCGAGCTTGATCTGCTCCTCGGTTTGCGCCGGGCGTTCGCCCACCTGGCCGAAGGTCGCGCCTTGGGCTTCGTTCTGCTGCTCTTCCATGTCCTAATCCTCCCTCTGCTCGACGGCCTCGGCGGCCGCTGCCTCAAACGCCTTCCATCCCAGCAGCGCGCACTTCACGCGGGCCGGGAACTTCGCGACGCCCGCAAAAGCCACGCCATCGCCGATCATCTCGGCGTCGCCCTCGACGATGCCGCGGGACGTCACCATCTCCTCGAAAGCCTGCAGCTTCTTGAATGCCTCGCCCACGCTCTGGCCGATGAGCTCCTCAGCCATCACCGAGGTCGAAGCCTGGGAGATGGAGCAGCCTTCCGCGTCGTAGGAGACATCCTCGACGGTCTCGCCGTCGCTGGAAAGCTGGATGCGCAGCGTCAGCTCGTCGCCGCAGGACGGGTTGACGTGGTGCACCTCAGCCTCGAACGGCTCGCGCAGGCCGGCGTGCTGGGGGTTCTTGTAGTGGTCCAGGATTACTTCCTGGTACATCGCTTCGAGGTTCATCGAGCGAAAAACTCCTTCGCTTTGCGGATGGATGCAACCAGGGTATCCACCTCATCCAGCGTGTTGTACAGGTAGAAGCTCGCGCGCGAGGTGGACTGCAGGTCCAATCCGCGGTGCGCGGGCCACGCACAGTGGTGTCCGGTGCGGATGGCTACGCCCTCCGCGTCGAGCACCTGGCCAAGATCGTGCGGGTGCACGCCTTCGACCGTGAACGCGATCGCCCCGCCGCGCTTTTCCGCGGTGAGCGGGCCCGCAATCTTCAACCCCTCAACAGTCTGCATTTGTTCCAACGCGTACGCGGTGAGCTTCTGCTCGTGCGCCGCAATGTTGGCCATGCCGATTTCCTCGAGGAACTCCACCGCCGCGCCCAGGCCGACCACCTGGGACGTCATCTGCGTGCCGGCTTCGAACCGCTGCGGCGCCGGAGCGTAGGTGGAGCCCTCCATGCGCACGACCTCGATCATGGAGCCGCCCGTCAAGAACGGCGGCAGCTCGTTCAGGTGCTTGGAGTAGACCGCGCCAACGCCGTTCGGGCCGCACATCTTGTGGCCGGAGAACGCGGCGAAGTCCACATCCAACTCCCGGAAGTTCACCGGCATGTGGGGTACGGACTGGCACGCGTCCAGCACCGTCAACGCACCAACCTCCTGTGCGCGGCGCACCATCTCCTCCACGTCGGCATGGGCACCTGTGACGTTGGACTGGTGCGTGAACGCGACCACCTTGACGGTGTCGTCCAGCTCCAACGAATCAAGATCGATTCGCCCGTCCGGGGTCATCGCGTACCACTTCAACGTGGCGCCGGTGCGCCGGCACAGCTCCTGCCACGGCACAAGGTTGGCGTGGTGCTCCAGCTCGGTGATCACCACGGTGTCGCCCTCGCGCACCTGGAGGTCTCCGGCGCGGTCATCGCCCAGCACGTACGCAACCAGGTTCAGCGCCTCGGTGGCGTTTTTAGTGAACGCGATCTCGTCCCCGTCAGCGCCCACGAACGCGGCAATACGGTCTCGCGCCGTCTCGTAGGCGTCCGTCGCCTCCTCGGCGAGCTGGTAGGAGCCGCGGTGCACCGGCGCGTTGCAGCCCAGCACGAAGTCCCGCTCCGCATCCCACACGCGCTGCGGCCGTTGCGAGGTGGCACCTGAATCCAAGTACACCAGCGGTTTGCCGTCGCGCACGGTGCGGGACAGGATCGGAAACTCGGCACGGATCGCGTCGGTGTTCAGCGGGGAAGCGGACACGCCGCCCTCGCCGCCGTCAGCAAGCAGATAGCCCATTAGATGAACTTCTCGTAGCCCTCGGCCTCGAGCTGGTCAGCGAGCTCGGCGCCGCCGGTCTCCACGATCTTGCCGCCGGCGAAGACGTGGACGAAGTCCGGACGGACGTAGTTGAGGATGCGCTTGTAGTGGGTGATCATCAGCACACCGCCGCCGGTCTCCTCCTGGTAGCGGTTGATGCCCTCGGAGACGATGCGCAGCGCGTCAACGTCCAGGCCGGAGTCGGTCTCATCCATGACGGCGAACTTCGGCTTCAGCAGGGAAAGCTGCATGACCTCGTGGCGCTTCTTCTCGCCGCCGGAGAAGCCCTCGTTCACGGAGCGCTCGCTGAAGGAGGCATCCATGGCCAGGGCGTCGCGCGCAGCGTTGAGCTCAGAAACCCATTCACGCAGCTTCGGGGCCTCGCCGCGCACGGCGCTGACTGCGGAGCGCATGAAGTTGGAGGAGGACACGCCCGGAACCTCAACCGGGTACTGCATAGCCAAGAAGAGGCCGGCGCGTGCGCGCTCGTCGATGTCCAGGTCGAGGATGTTCTCGCCGTCGAGAAGCACCTCGCCCTCGGTCACCTCATAGCGCGGGTGGCCGGCGATGGTGTAGGCGAGGGTGGACTTGCCGGAGCCGTTCGGGCCCATGATCGCGTGGGTCTCGCCGCCGTTAATGGTCAGGTTGACACCCTTGAGGATCGGCTTGGCCTCCTGGCCCTCCTCCGTCGGCAGGACGTTTGCGTGCAGGTTCTTGATTTCCAGAGTGGACATAGTTTTCCTTTAGTTGTTGTTCTGCTCGAGCTCGCCGGCGACGCGCGCGATCAACTCGTCGCGCACGGACTCCACCGGAATCTGGTTGAGGACCTCGTTAAAGAAGCCGCGGATGATCAGGCGCGTCGCCTCCTCCTCGCGGATACCGCGGGAGCGCAGGTAGAACAGCTGCTCCTCATCGAAGCGGCCGACGGTAGCGGCGTGACCGGCACCGGCAATCTCGCCGGTCTCAATCTCCAGGTTGGGCACTGCGTCGGCGCGGGCGCCGTCCGTGAGCACCAGGTTGCGGTTCGTCTCGTAAGTGTCGGTGCCCTTCGCGGCGGCGCGGATCAGCACGTCGCCCACCCAGCAGGTGCGTGCCTCCGGCAGGCCCGAGGACTTGTCGCCCTGCAGCGCGCCCTTGTACAGCACATTGGAGCGGCAGTTCGGCACAGAGTGGTCCACCAGCATGCGGGTCTCGATGTACTGGCCGTCATCGGCGAAGTACACACCGTTGAGCTCCACGTCCGCGCCCGGCTCGGCAAAAGTCACGCGCGGCGACACGCGGACAATTTCGCCGCCGAAGGCTGCAACGGTGTGGCGCATGACGGAATCGCGGTTCGCCCGGATCGCCTGCTGCCCGATGTGCACGGCGTCGCGCGCCCACTGCGTATCGACGACAGCGTTGAGCCGCGCGCCCTCCCCCACATGGAAGTTGAGGTTGTCTGCGTGGATGCCGGAGCCCTCGTAGCGCACGATCACAGTCGCCTCGGAGTGGCGGCCGGTCTCCACCAGGATGGTGGCGAAGGTGGTGTTGTCCAGGCCGGCACCAGTGATGGTGACCTCGATCGGGGCGTCGAGCACGGCCTCCTGCGGCACCGAAATGATCGTGCCGTGCTTCGCGGAGGTCCACGCCTGGGCAGCAACGCGGTCGGCCGGGCCGCCGCACACCTTCAGGCGGTCGTCGTCCGCGCCGACTTCTTCGACGGTGACCTCGGAGGGTGCGTCGACACGCAGCTGCACGTCGGTCTGTTCCGGGAAGGTGCCGTTGTGCAGGCCGCGGATACGGCGCAGGGATATGAAGCGCCAGACCTCGTCGCGGCCGCCGGGGACCGGGAAATCCTCCACGTTGAAGGACTGGAACACGTCGCCCTTGGTGTTGTGCGGGGTCGCGTTCTGGACAGGGTTTACAACTTCAGTCATCGGTCTAGCCCACCGATCCTTCCATTTGCAGTTCGATGAGGCGGTTAAGCTCCAACGCGTATTCCATCGGCAGCTCCTTGGCAATCGGCTCGACGAAGCCGCGCACGATCATCGCCATGGCCTCCTCCTCCGGGATGCCGCGGGACATGAGGTAGAACAGCTGCTCCTCGCTGACCTTGGACACCTTGGCCTCGTGGCCCAGGGTCACGCGGTCGTTGCGGATGTCGTTATACGGATAGGTGTCCGAACGGGAGATGTCGTCCACCAAAAGCGCGTCGCACTCGACGTTGGACACGGAGTTGTGGGCATTGGCGTTGACCTGGATCAGGCCGCGGTAGGCGGAGCGGCCGCCGCCGCGGGCGACGGACTTGGACACCACCGTGGATGAGGTGTGCGGCGCCAGGTGCACCATCTTCGCGCCGGTGTCCTGGAACTGGCCCTCGCCGGCGAAGGCGACGGACAGCACCTCGCCTCGCGCGTGCTCGCCGGTCATCCACACAGCCGGGTACTTCATGGTCACCTTGGAGCCGATGTTGCCGTCCACCCACTCCATGGTCGCGCCTTCCTCGGCGCGGGCACGCTTGGTCACCAGGTTGTAGACGTTGTTGGACCAGTTCTGGATGGTGGTGTAGCGGCAGCGGCCGCCCTTCTTCACAATGATCTCCACCACGGCGGAGTGCAGGGAATCGGACTTGTAGATCGGGGCGGTGCAGCCCTCCACGTAGTGCACGTACGCATCCTCATCCACAATGATCAGGGTGCGCTCGAACTGGCCCATGTTCTCGGTGTTGATGCGGAAGTAGGCCTGCAGCGGGATATCCACATGGACACCCGGCGGGACGTAGATGAAGGAGCCGCCGGACCACACGGCGGAGTTCAGGGCGGAGAACTTGTTGTCGCCCGCCGGGATGACGGTGCCGAAGTACTCCTGGAACAACTCCTCGTGCTCGCGCAGCGCGGTGTCGGTGTCCACGAAGATCACGCCCTTGGCCTCAAGGTCCTCGCGGATCTGGTGGTACACAACCTCAGACTCGTACTGCGCCGCGACACCGGCGACAAGGCGCTGCTTCTCCGCCTCGGGGATGCCCAGCTTGTCGTAGGTGTTCTTGATGTCCTCCGGCAGGTCCTCCCAGGAGGCCGCCTGCTGCTCGGTGGAGCGGACGTAGTACTTGATGTTGTCGAAATCGATGCCGGAGAGGTCCGCGCCCCACGTCGGCATCGGCTTCTTCTCAAAAATCTCCAGGGCGCGCAGGCGCTGGTTGAGCATCCACTCCGGCTCCTGCTTGATGCCGGAAATATCCGCGACAACGTCGGCGCTCAGGCCGCGGCGGGCCGAGGCGCCGGCCACGTCCGAGTCGTGCCAACCGTAGTTGTAGGCGCCGATGGACTCGATGATCTGGTCATCATTCATCGGCGTCTCAAGACCGGGTGCGGGGGTTGCTTTCGTCATTTAAGCTCCGCTCCTTTCATTGGTGTCTCCCGCCGGTGAAGTGACGGAGAGAGGAATATTTGTCGTGCAAATGCCGTGCCCATCGGCGATGAGCGCAAGCGGCTGGATGTGGCGGCCCACAAGCTCGGCGATTGCCTCGTGCTCCGCTTCGCACAGCTCGGGGTGCGCCGCGGCGACTGCGGAGACTGGGCAGTGGTGCTGGCAGATCTGGATGCCGCCGCCGGCGCGGGTGACCGTTGCAGCGTAACCGTGGTCCTCCAGCGCCGCCGCGACTTCTGCCACGACGGCCTCCACATCGTCCGCCTCACCTTCCGCGGCAGAACGCACACCGCCGAGGATCTTGCTGATCCGGCCCTTTGCAAAGGTGCGCACCGCGCCCTCGCCGCCAAGATCCTTGATCAGATCCACGGCCTCCAGCGCCAGCGAGTCATAGCTGGTGCCAAAGTGGTCCCGCCCTGCATCGGTGAGCCGAAAGTGCTTCGGCGGCCTGCCACGGCCAGCCTCTTCCCCGGCCACCTGGTTGGGGCTGCACGTCTCCGCCAGCCCCTCCGCAACCAGGGCGTCCAGGTGCCTACGCACGCCAGCAGCGGAAAGGCCAAGGCCATCAGCAAGATCCGCGGCGCTGACTGGGCCGCGCTTGAGCAACTGCGCCATGACGGCACGGCGGGTATCGCCGCCGCCGCTGCGGGTTCGCTCTGCCACCCAGTCCACCTCGCCTTCGTGCATGTTGCTTTACGACGTTCATTTGGTGAAAGCCCTCAGGGCCTTCGCCTTTCCACAACACTAGTGTGCGCAAATTCATTTCGCCCCACCGGGTTGCCTAGACCAGGTCATTGCAGTATTTAGTACAGCTCAAGTCCTAGAATCCAAGAGCGTGGATAGAGGAGCGTCGATAAGCAAGCTGCACCTGGTGCGCGCTGTCGGCACCCTGGGCACGGCGATCGTCGCGTTCGGCGGCCTTGGCGGGGGCGCGCTGCCGGTGGTGCCCGGCCCGTGGCCCGAGGTGTGGGGCATGGTCGGCGGCTCCGCGGTAGCGCTCGTGGGCGTGGGAGTGCTGGTGGCGGCCTGGCTGTGGCTCGGCCGGCTTGTAGGCACTGGCAGCCGCGCCGCTGCCAACGGGGTAACCCCGCGCGACATGGTGACCACGCTGCTGCTGTGGGCGGCACCGCTCATCCTCACAGCACCCTTGTTCTCGCAGGATATCTACTCCTACCTTGCGCAAGGCGCCATTGTCCGGCACGGTTTCGACCCGTACTGGGGCGGGCCGGTGGACTTGTTGGGGCCGCTGAATCCCCTCGCGAAAAATGTCCCGGCAATCTGGGCGCACTCCCCGAGCCCCTACGGCCCCGTGGCGCTCGCAGCGGCAGCCGCCATCTCGCGCGCGACCGGCGACGCGATCTTTACCGCAGTAGTGGCGCACCGGACGATTTCGCTGCTCGGGGTACTCGCGGCCGCGTGGGCCAGCGTCCACCTCGGGCGCCGGCTGGGTGTGGGCGGCCCGAGCGCGCTGTGGCTCGGCATATGCAACCCACTCGCGATCCTGCACCTCATCGGCGGCATTCACAATGAGGCACTCATGCTCGGGTTCCTCTTGGTGGGTTTGGAGATTGGCTGCCGCGGGCTGGAACGGCTGCGGGTTCCCGGCGCAGCAGCGCAGGGCTGGGCGCTGTTCCTGTGCTCCGGTGCGCTGATCTCCTGCGCGGGCCTGGTCAAGGTCACGGGCTTTATCGGGCTGGGTTTCATGGGCATGGCGCTCGCCCGAGAGCTGGCGGTGGGCAATCGATTGCGCGCCAGAAGCGCCGCGCCCGCCATTGCCGCAGCAGCAGCCATCCAGTCGGCGGTGCTCGGCGCCACAGCTACGGTCGCCTCGATTGCCAGCGGCGTGGGCTTCGGCTGGGCGTTCGTGCAGGGCGGCGCGGCGCAAATCCGCAGCTGGCTTTCGCTGACAACTAGCGTCGGCTTGATAGCGGGCCAACTGAGCGAATCCCTCGGGTTCGGAGACACAACGGACAGCGCCATCGCCATCGCGCGCGGCACCGGGGCCACCATCGCTGTGTTTTGTCAAGTTGTAGTAGGCCATTTCGGCTCGGTTTTTTAGGCCAGGTCTGCACGGTTTTGGGCCGTGTGAGCGTTGCTGGGGTTTCGGGGCTATTTCATGAGGGCGTTTGCCATGCGGTAGGACTGGCCGGTGAAGGTGATCATGCGGCCGTGGTGGACGATGCGGTCGATTGCGGCGGCTGCCATGTCGTCGTTTCCGAAGACTTGGCCCCATTGGGAAAATGCAAGGTTGGTGGTGATGATCAGGCTGCGTTGTTCGTACGCGTCGGCGATTGCTTGGAACAGAAGTCTTGCCCCGTCGGTGTCGATGGGGATGTAGCCGAGTTCGTCGATGACGAGGAGTTCGTTTTTGCCTAGGGATGCGAGCTCTTTGTCGAGTTTGCCTGCGTGTTTCGCGTTCCGTAGATGGTCGACGAGTCCTGCGGCGGTGAAAAACCGTGCCGGGATGCCTCTGAGACATGCCGCGGTGACCAGTGCGATGGCGAGGTGTGTTTTGCCGGTTCCGACGTCGCCGTAGAAGACGAGGTCTTCACACCCGTTGAGGAAGTCGAGTGTGGTGAGGTGTTCGCGGGTGATGTCGGCGGGCAAGGTGACCGGGGACCAGTCGTAGCTGTCGAGGGTTTTGCGTACCGGGACACGCGCGCGGTGCATCAGGCGCCGCGCTCTTGATGCGGCCCTGGAAGAAAGCTCCGCTTCGAAGAGCTCAATGAGGATGTCGCATTGGCGTGGGGTGGCATGGTCTGCGCACTGGCGTAACACGGCGGTAGTGAGGTAGAGCTGGCGGCCAAGAGCCACCACGCGGTCTTTGTTGTTGGTGGTATCGGTGCTCACTGTGAGGTCACCTCCGCATGCTGTGAGGTGGTTGTGGTGGCAAGGAGCTGGTCATAGGTGGTGAGGTTCGCTCGTGTGTGTTGTGGTGGTGGTGGGGAGCTGTAGCATGCGGCGATACCCAGATGAGGCCCGGTTGGTTGGGCGTTGGTCTCTAAGAGTGCGGCGGCTGCGGTGACGGTGGCGTCGAATCCGCATTCTGTGGCGGTGGTTTGCGCGTGGGTGAAAAACTCCCGGCGTGTAGCGGTATCCGCCCCGTCGAGGTAGCCCACGACAGCGTCCGGCAGGTGATGGCGAAGCGGTGAGTTCGTCCACGCCCCGGGTTTTTTCGCTAACCCAGGCAGCAAACTCATCGGGTTGATCACCGTCGAGTCTGCGGTACCGAAAACTCTCGGCAATGCGATGATGCGTCTGGTGTCGTCGTCTAAAACGGTGACGGTGTCGTGGGACAACTCCAGCGTGACTTGCCTGTTCGCCCAGGCAGGCCCGACCAGGTAACGGTTGCCGTCTAGGGTGACAACGCCGGTTTTGTCGGTGCGGCGCACGTCGAAACGCACCGGGTTAAACCGCACCGACGGGCACGCTTTGAGCGCTTGCTGATCCTGTTTGAACAGTTCAGCGACCGTGGCTGCCTTCTTGTAGTGGGTGTGGGTAGCAAACGCGGCGCACCCGGACTCCAAGATGGTGTTCAACTCCGCTAGGGAGGCTACTTCCGGCACAGGCACAAGCAGGTTTCGGCGGATGAAGCCGACCGCGTTTTCCACATTGCCTTTCTCATGGCCCGAGTACGGATTGCAGTACCGAGCCTTCGTCCTATAGTGCGCTTTGAACGCGGCGAAAAGCTCCGATTCCACCACTTTCGGGCCGACACGGCGCCCAACGGCGGTCGCGTTATCGAAGACCATCTCAGTCGGCACCCCGCCGGCGGTGTCGATGACATCTAAAAGCCCGGTAATGACGCACTCAGCGGTTTCGCCGGCAAAGGCCCTGCAAAACCTCATATTTGAATACGGAAACGTCACCACCAGAAGGTGCACAACCCTTGCGGCTGACGCCATGATGACTTCTGCCTGGCCGAAATCGACCTGGATGACCCCCGGTGACCATTCCAACTCCATGAACCCATCCCCCGGGGATTTATGGTCCTGTTTCCACTGCTTGACGTAGCGCTGCACCGGTGAATACGAGCCCGTATAGCCATGCTCGTTAATCAGCCGGTCACAGATGCGTTGCGCAGTGTGGCGTTGCTTGCGTGGCATGCGCTGATCATCCTCGAGCCAACCATCAATCACAGCGCACAACGCCTCACCCAGCACGATTGAGCCTGGTTTGCGTGTCTTCACCGGCACGGTTGGGCTGAAATCGTCCTGGTTAACGTACTTATCGACCGTAGCGCGCGACACGTTCACCGCCTTGGCAATCGCTCGTCTGGACATTCCCTCGTCATCGAGCTGTCTGATAGTTTCGATCGTGGTCATGCTGATCGTCATCTACTTTCTGGTCCCTTCCTGAAAACCCAAGTCCCGGACCTCGCGGCCAAACGAAGATGGGACATTTCTCAGGAACAGAAACCTACTGGGGGTGGTTATCGGCATGGCCCTTCCCTTTCTAAAAAGGAGCCACACCAGTCACAGCCACATGGGGAAGTGGCCTAATTTTCCGCGCTGAAACGGACCAAAACAGGCCGCCAACACGGCCTACTTCCCAAGACGAACTGGACCAACTACATCAGATCAGACACACATCGCCTGCATCGTCATGGCGATCATGCTGTGGCGCACCTACACCGGAGCCATGCACCCCGTGGGCGGCCTCGGCATTTCTACCCTGGTGCTTGTTGTCCTCTTTCCCGTCGTCCAACCGTGGTACCCCCTCTGGGCCATCGTGCCGCTTGCCGCCTGGGCCACGCGTCCCGCCACCCGCGCCGGGCTGGCTGCATACAGTGCCGTGCTGTGCTTCGTCGTCCTTCCGACAGGCACCGGGATGATCCCCCACGCCGTCCTCACCGTGTACCTTCTTGCCGCCGCGGGGTTTGCCGCGCTTGCCGCCGTGGGGTGGGGTGCGCTGCGGCATGGGGCTGTAACGCTTGACCACGCCACTCCCCCGCGCTCAGGCGAAGACAGGCGCGCGCCGGAGATCACGGCACCTAAGGCTACACTTACCAGCCATGAGTGACGTCCTGGTTGTAGATCACGTGGTCAAGCGCTTCGGCAACACCACTGCTGTCAACGGAGTCTCGTTTACAGCCAAGACTGGTCAGGTGCTCGCCCTGCTTGGCCCCAACGGGGCCGGGAAATCCACCACGCTGAACATGTGCGAGGGCTTTTTGGCCCCCACATCGGGAGAAATTCGCGTGCTGGGTGTCAATCCGGCTACGCATCCGCAGAAGGTACGGGACCGGATCGGCATCATGCTCCAAGGCGGCGGCTCCTACCCCGGCATCACCGTCCGCGAAATGTTGAAGCTGGCCGCCAGCTACAACGTCAACCCGCATGACCCGGAGTGGCTGATGGAACTCCTCGGGCTCGGCGGCGTAGCCGGAACCACCTACCGCAGGCTTTCCGGCGGCCAGCAGCAGCGCCTATCCCTAGCATTAGCCATAATCGGGCGCCCGGAACTGGTGTTTCTGGATGAGCCGACTGCAGGCATGGATGCCCAATCGCGCCGCGCAGTGTGGAACATTGTCAGCGCCTTGCGCCGCGACGGCACCTCCGTCATCTTGACTACGCACTTGATGGATGAGGCGGAAACCCTCGCCGACCACGTTGTCATCATCGACCGCGGTGAGGTGGTCGCCCAGGGCACCGTTGCGGAGCTTACGGACCACAATGAATACCCAGTCCTTGCTGTCGATACCGCAGAGCCCCTCCATCTGGAGCAGTTGAATAGCACCCTCGCGCGCTTCGCTCTGCGCGCGGAGGAGCCCCGCAGGCTGCACTATCGCATCAAGGGGTACCCATCTCCCGACGTAATTGGCACGATTGCCGCGGAAGCGGCCCGGCAAGGGGTACTGATTCGGGAGCTCAACGTTGCCCGCCGCACGTTGGAGGACGTCTTCTTGGACATCACCGGCCGAGAGTTGAGGAGCTAGCATGCAGCGCACGGACGAGACATTAGAACTCCACACCGCCCTCAAGCCCGGCGTATTCGCCCCGAAGCCGCAGCCCGCAAGCTTCGGCGCCATGGCAGCGGCGCAGGGGCGCATCGAGGCCAAACTGATGCTCCGCCACGGCGAGCAACTTTTGTTGAACATCATCATCCCGCTGGCACTGCTGGTCGCGGCGGCAAAGGTGCCGATCTTCGGCGATGCAGATTTCAACCTCATCGTGCCCATGGTCTTCGCCGTCGCCGCGTCCTCAGCCGGGTTCACAGGCCAGGCGATCGCGCTGGCGTTTGACCGCCGCTACGGAGCCCTCAAGCGCACCGGCGCCTCAGGCGTGCCGCCGTGGGTGATCATCGCAGGCAAAATCCTGGGCGTGCTGGCCACGGTGGCGGTTCAAATCGTCGTCCTCGGCGGGGTGGCTGCTGCTCTCGGGTGGCGGGTGGGCCCCGCGGGCGCGATCTTGGGGCTGATCACCCTCCTCGTCGGCGTAGCCGCGTTCACCTCCCTTGGACTGCTGATGGGCGGCACACTGTCCTCTGAGCTCGTCCTGGCGCTGGCGAACTTGATCTGGCTGGTGCTCATGGGCGTGCTCGGCTGGGTGGCCTACTCCGGCGACCTGGTCAACGCGGGCTGGTGGAACGCGGTGCCCACCGTGGCGCTGGCCGGCGCACTCACTGCATCGCTCCAGGGCTCATTCAATGTGCTCGCCTGGGTCTCGCTGATCCTCTGGGCCGCGGCCGGCATCGGGCTGGCGTCCCGCTGGTTCCGTTTCGATGGCTAAGTTCGCGACCCCGTCAGTTACACTAGCCAGCGAATATCAATCCAAAGTTGCATAAGGGGAGCCCCACGTGAGCACGACACACGTCGACGCCACCGCGCCTGCCGCGCGCAACACCGGCATCAAGCGCCTCACTCAACCTTGGCAGGATCCCACAGTGGCCTTCCAGCGCGCCCTGGCCATGATCCTGCTGCTGTGCCAAGGCGGCATCACCGTCACCGGATCGCTCGTGCGCGTCACCGGCTCCGGGTTGGGCTGCGACACCTGGCCGCTCTGCCACGAAGGCTCGCTGGTCCCGGTTGCCGGCGCGGCGCCGTGGATTCACCAGGCCATCGAGTTCGGCAACCGCCTGCTCGCCTTCGTCGTCGCTGCGGCATCCATCGCCGTCCTGGTCGCTGTTGTCCGCGCCGGCCGTCGCAAGGAAATCAAAGTCCTCGCGTGGATCTCGTTCCTCGGCGTGGTGCTGCAGGCCGTGATCGGCGGCATCTCGGTGCTTCTTGATCTTCGCTGGTGGTCCGTCGCAGTGCACTTCCTGCCGTCGATGGTGCTGGTGTGGGTTGCCGCCATGCTCTACATGCGCATCGCGGAAACCGATGACGCCGCGCCCACCACCCGCTACCCGGAAAGCATCCGCCGCTTCGTGGTCGCCGCCGCCGTGGCGCTGTGCTTCGTGCTTGTCACCGGCACCATGGTCACCGGCTCCGGCCCGCACTCCGGCGACTCCGGGGTGGGCATGGAGGGCCGCCTCGCCCTGGACACCGAGATGCTGGCCTACGTCCACGCCGCCTGCCTCTACGTCTACCTCGCATTCACCCTGATCGCGGTCTACCTGCTGCGCAAGCACCAGGCCCCCAAGGACGCGTTCAACACCGCACTGGTACTGGTCGCCATGATTCTGGTCCAGTGGACAATCGGCGTCATCCAGTTCCGCATGGGCGTGCCGCGCTGGACCATTCCGGTGCACATCGCGATGAGCTCCGTTGTGGTCGCGTTCTCCGCCTTCCTCTACTCCCACGGCAAACGCCGCCTGCCCCTGCTGGTATAACGTCGGTGGCATGAAAGCCATCGAAGTTTCTTCCCACGGCGGGCCCGAGGTCCTCACCTACACCGACATCGAAGCACCCACTCCTACTCAGGAGCAGGTGCTTATCGACGTCTCTTTTGCCGGCGTCAACTTCATCGACACCTACTTCCGCTCCGGCGCCTACCCGAGTGAGCTGCCGTACGTCCCGGGCTCAGAGGGTTGCGGTCGTGTGGCGTTTGACCCGTCCGGCGAGATCCCGGAGGGCACCCTCGTCGCTTTTAACGAGGGCAAAGGCACCTACGCGGAACAAACCGTGGTCAACCGCGGCCGCATTGTGGCCGTGCCGGAGGGTGTCGCCCCAGAAGTCGCTGCTTCAATGCTGCTGCAAGGTATGACAGCGCACTACCTGATTACGGACGCGTACCCGGTTTCGGAGGAGACTTCCCTAGTCATTACCGCCGGTGCCGGCGGCGTTGGCCTCATGCTCACCCAGCTTGCCTCCGCCAAGGGTGCGAAGGTCTATTCGGTCGTCTCCACAGAGGAGAAAGCCGAGCTCGCCCGGGAGGTGGGCGCGACCGGCGTGTTCCACTACGGGGACAACCTCGCGGACCAGATCCGCGAAGCGAACGGCGGCCAAGGTGTGGACGTGGTGTTCGACGGCGTGGGCAAGGACACCTTCCAGTTCGCGCTGGATGTGGTGCGCCCCCGCGGGTTGGTCTGCTCCTTCGGCTCCGCTTCCGGCGACGTGACGGGCGTGGACCTGCAGCAGCTCAAGCAGGCCGGCTCCGTCTTTGTCACCCGCCCCATGCTGGCCCACTACACCGCCACCGACGAAGAGTTCCGTGCCCGAGCTCAGGCCGTCGCCCGGGCAGTCGAAGACGGCACGCTCACGGTGCGCGTACAAGAACCCTACGAGCTCGCAGATGCCCGCAAGGCCCACGAAGACCTTGAGGCGAGGAAGACAACCGGTTCGGTGGTTATCCGAACGTCGGCAAGCACGAGCTCCTAGAACAGGGTGGGCAAGCCCAGCACAGCGTCCACGGAGAGCCCCAGGAACAGCGCGGCGAGGTAGTTGTTCGAGAGAATGAACAGCTTCAATGGCTTGACGTTCTCGCCGCGCACCACGCCGTTGTGCAGGCGCGTCGCCATAGCCAAGAAGACCGCGCCGGAGACCAGCGCCACCACCAGATAGATCCAGGAAGCTGCAGGCACCAGCAGCAGCGAAGTGAGCACGGTGATCCAGGAGTAGATGACAATCTGGCGCGTGGTCTCCGCCGGGGTTGCCACTACGGGCAGCATGGGGACGTTCGCGCGGGCGTAATCGTCCTTGTACTTCATGGCCAGCGCCCAGGTGTGCGGCGGTGTCCAGAAGAAGATGATCAGGAACATCACCACGGCCTGCCACCAATTGTCGGGTGAACCGTCGTGCACGTTGTCGCGGATCACGGCCCAGCCGACAAGCACCGGCATGCAGCCGGCGGCGCCGCCCCAGATCACGTTCTGCCAGGTGCGGCGCTTCAGCCACTTCGTGTACACGAAGATGTAGAAGAGGTTGGTCAAGATGATGAAGCCGGCTGCGAGCCAGGACTTGCAGAGCAGGCCCAGCCAGAGCACGGAGACCACCAGCAACACCCAGGCGAACACCCGGGCCTTCTGCTTGGTCACGCGCTCGCGCACCAGGGGGCGTGCGCGCGTGCGGCCCATCAGTTGGTCGATGTCATAGTCCACGACCATGTTGAAAGTGTTCGCGGCACCTGCGCCCATCCAGCCGCCGATCAGCGTGGCAAGCACAAGCCACAGGTGCACCTCGCCGCGGTCTGCCTGGAGCATCGCGGGAATCGCGGCGACGAGGAGCAGCTCGATGACCCTCGGCTTCGTCAACGCGAAATACGCCTTGATGGTCTCCAACTCGACTCCTCACACCCTCGGCATCATTCCTTCGGATGATGTTAGCCCTGACTCGCGGTGCGCAACGAATCGACGCGGACTGGAGCCGACCGCCCACACCCTCCACCTGCACGCCGGGGCGCTACCCAAACGGTAGGATCAAGCGGGAAACGCCCAGGGGTGCCGGTGCCTTCCGGCACCGCACCGTGAACAATGAAGTGAGGAACACGTGACCGCAACGCTGCCCCCAGAACTTGAGGCCATGACTGTCCGCAACTACCCTGCGGATTGGACGGAGACCGATACGAGGGCTGTGGACACGGCACGCGTCCTGGCCGCGGACGCAGTGGAAAACTGCGGCTCCGGCCACCCGGGCACCGCGATGTCACTCGCTCCGCTCGCCTACACCCTCTTCCAGCGCGTGATGCGCGTGGATCCGAATGATAAGGACTGGGTGGGCCGCGACCGCTTTGTGCTCTCCAACGGCCACTCCTCCCTCACCCAATACGTGCAGCTCTACCTCGGCGGCTTCGGCCTCGAGCTGGAGGACCTGAAGGCACTGCGCACCTGGGCATCGAAGACCCCGGGCCACCCCGAGTACAACCACACCGACCACATCGAGATCACCACCGGCCCGCTCGGCCAGGGCCTCGCCTCCGCAGTGGGTATGGCAATGGCGGCGCGACGGGAGCGCGGCTTGTTCGACCCGGACACCGCGGCGGGTGAGTCCCCGTTCGACCACTACATCTACGTCATTGCGGGCGACGGCTGCCTGCAGGAGGGCGTGACCTCTGAGGCATCTTCCCTGGCCGGCACGCAGCAGCTGGGCAACCTGATCCTGTTCTGGGACGACAACCGCATCTCCATTGAGGATGACACCCAGATTGCATTCACCGAAGACGTAATGAAGCGCTACGAGGCCTACGGTTGGCAGACCCTGACCGTGGAGTCCGGCGAGGACGTTGCCGCCATTGAGGCCGCTGTCGCTGAGGCGCAGGCGGACACCAAGCGTCCGACGATCATCCGTGTGAAGACCGTCATCGGCTACCCGGCGCCGACCATGATGAACACCGGTGCCGTCCACGGCGCCGCCCTGGGCGCCGAAGAGGTCGCCCGTGTCAAGGAGGTGCTGGGATTTGACACGGAGGTGACCTTCCCCGAGGAGGCTGAGGTAATCGCCCACACCCGCAAGCTGGGCGAGCGCGCGGCCGCGAAGCGGGCTGAGTGGGATACGCAGTTCGCTGCCTGGGCAGAGGCGAACCCGGAGCGCAAGGCGCTGTTCGACCGCCTGACCGCCCGCGAGCTGCCGCAGGGCTGGGGCGAGGGCGAGCTTGCGTTCCCGACCTGGGACGCGGACGCGAAGGGCCTGGCCACCCGCAAGGCTTCCGAGGCGGCGATCCAGGCGGCAGCGAAGGCGCTGCCGGAGCTGTGGGGCGGTTCGGCCGACCTCGCAGGTTCCAACAACACCCTGATTAAGGGCGCACCGTCCTTCGGCCCGGAGGAAATCTCCACCGAGATGTTCACCGCCCACCCGTACGGCCGCAACCTGCACTTCGGCATCCGCGAGCACGCGATGGGCGCTGTCATGAACGGTATCGCCCTGCACGGCGGCACCCGCGTTTACGGCGGCACCTTCCTCATCTTCTCGGAGTACCTCTACCCCTCCATCCGTGTTGCCGCCCTGTCCGGCATCGACGGCTACTACGTGTTCACGCACGATTCCATCGGCCTGGGCGAGGACGGCCCGACCCACCAGCCGGTGGAGACACTCACGGCGCTGCGCGCCATCCCGGATCTGGCCATCATCCGCCCGGCGGACGCGAACGAAACTTCCGCTGCGTGGAAGGCCGCGCTCGAGGCGAAGGAGCAGCCGAAGGCGTTTGCCCTGTCCCGCCAGAACCTCCCGGTGCTTGAGGGCACGAAGGAAAAGGCATTCGACGGCGTCGCCCGCGGCGCGTACGTGCTGGTGGAGGAATCTAAGGAGACCCCGGACCTGATCTTCATCGCCACCGGTTCTGAGGTGCAGTACGCCGTGGAGGCAGCGGCCGCCCTCGAGGCGGAGGGCGTTGCCACCCGCGTCGTGTCCATGCCGTGCATGGAGTGGTTCATGGAGCAGGAGGACGCATACATCGACGAGATCCTCCCCCGCAGCGTCAAGGCCCGCGTTTCCGTCGAGGCCGGCGTGGCTATGCCGTGGTTCCGCTTCCTGGGCGAGCACGGCCGCGCCGTCTCCCTCGAGCACTTCGGCGCCTCCGCCCCGGGTTCGGAGCTCTTCGAGCGCTTCGGCTTTACGACGGAGAATGTCCTGCGCGTAGCCCGAGAGACCCTGAGCTGCGTCGCGGAAGACCGCTCCGTGCCCACCAGCGAGCGCGTGGGTGACACCGAGGCGGAGCCGACGCGCGGCGACGGCATCTAGGACCAGCAGCACGCACCAGCGCCAGATCAGAAAAGAGGAATTCCGAATGACCGCAATTGATGACCTGCTTGCAGCAGGCACCTCCACCTGGCTCGACGACCTGTCCCGCGACCGCATCACCTCCGGCAACTTGGACGAGATCAAGGCGTCCAAGTCCATTGTCGGCGTGACCACCAACCCGGCAATCTTTGCCAAGGCAATGTCCACCGGGGACGCGTACAGCGCACAGCTCGCGGAACTGCGGGAGGCCAGCTCCCTCGCGGACGCCGCCGTCTACGCCATGAGCGTGAAGGACGTGCAGGATGCCTGCGACCTCTTCGCGGATGTGTACCAGGCATCCGGCGGCAAGGACGGCCGCGTGTCAATCGAGGTGGACCCGCGCTACGCCGCCGACGAGGAGAAGACCGTCGCCCAGGCCGCCGAGCTTTGGAAGCTGGTGGATCGCGAGAACGTGATGATCAAGATCCCGGCGACGGACGAGTCTCTGCCGGCAATCACTGCGTCCCTCGCAGCTGGTATTTCCGTCAACGTCACGCTCATCTTTTCCGTGGACCGATACAAGCAGGTTGTGCAGGCCTACAAGGAAGGCATCCGCGCCGCCGCATCCAACGGGCACGACGTGTCCAAGATCCACTCCGTCGCGTCCTTCTTCGTCTCCCGCATGGACACCGAGGTGGACAACCGCCTCGAGACCATCGGTTCGGATGAGGCGCTGGCGCTGCGCGGTAAGGCCGGCATCGCCAACGCCCGCTTGGCCTACCAGGTGTTCCTGGACGAGTTCGCTGACATGTCTGACCTGCCGGCTGGGGCCAACAAGCAGCGCCCGCTGTGGGCGTCCACCGGCGTGAAGAACCCGGACTACCCGGCGGACATGTACGTGGTGGAGCTGGCAGGACCGGACACCGTGAACACGATGCCGGAAGGCACCATCGACGCGGCGATCGAGGGCAACGGGGTCAAAGGCGACACCCTGACCGGAACCGCCGAGGCATCCCAGGCAATCTTCGATCAGCTGGAGGCAGTCGGCATCGACCTCGGCGACGTGGTCGCAGTGCTGGAGCGCGAGGGCGTGGACAAGTTCGTCGATGCCTGGCAGGAACTGCTGGATTCCATGGAGGCTAACCTCAAGTGACGCGGCCACACCCGGCGCCACCCGCAAACCCGCTCCGCGCGCTCGATGACACCCGCCTGCCCCGCATCGCCGGCCCGTCCGGCATGGTCATCTTCGGCGTGACCGGAGATTTGGCGCGCAAGAAGCTGCTACCCGCGGTCTACGACCTTGCAAGCCGCGGACTGCTGCCCGCCGGGTTCACACTGGTCGGGTTTGGGCGCCGGGACTGGTCCAAGGAGGATTTCGAGGCCTACGTCAAGCAGGCCGTGACCGCTTCCTCGCGGTGCGAGTTCAACGAGAACGTGTGGACCCGCCTGGCGGAGGGCATGCACTTTGTCACCGGCGCGTTCGATGACGATGCTGCCTTTGATCGCCTCGCCGCCCTCCTCGCCGAGATGGATGCCACCCGCGGCACCGGCGGGAACTGGGCGTTCTACCTCTCTGTCCCGCCGGAGCACTTTGCGGGCGTGATCAACCAGCTCGACCGCTGCGGCATGGCTGCGCAGCACGGGGAGGATGGTTCTTCCCGCTGGCGACGGGTGATTATTGAGAAGCCGTTTGGCCACGATCAAGCGTCGGCACGCGAGCTCAACGCCGTCGTGAACACTGTCTTCCCCGAGAACGCGGTGTTCCGCATCGACCACTACCTGGGCAAAGAGACCGTGCAGAACATCATGGCGCTGCGGTTTTCCAACCAGATGTTTGAGCCGGTGTGGAACTCCCACTACATCGACCACGTCCAGATCACGATGGCGGAGGACATTGGGCTCGGGGGCCGTGCCGGCTACTACGACGGCATCGGCGCCGCCCGCGACGTGATTCAGAACCACCTGATTCAGTTGCTCGCGCTTGTGGCGATGGAGGAGCCGACGTCCTTTAGCCCGCGCCGCCTCAAGGCGGAGAAGCTGAAGGTGCTGCGGGCGACGACCCCGGTCGGCCCGTTCGAGGAGACCACCGCGCGCGGCCAGTACACCGCGGGTTGGCAGGGCTCGGAGCACGTGGTGGGCCTGCGCGAGGAGGAGGGGTTCGACCCGAATTCCACCACGGAGACGTACGCCGCCTGCACGCTGCAGATCAACTCCCGCCGCTGGGCCGGCGTGCCGTTCTATCTGCGGACCGGCAAGCGCCTTGGCCGCCGCGTCACCGAGATTGCGCTGGTGTTCAAGCGCCCGCCGTACCAGCCCTTCACCGAGGGCCAGACCGACCTGCTGACCAACAACGCCGTGGTCATCCGCGTGCAGCCGGACGAGGGCGTGCTCATGCGCTTCGGTTCCAAGGTGCCGGGCTCCGCGTTCGAAGTCCGCGACGTGAACATGGATTTCTCCTACTCTGAGGCATTCACGGAGCAGTCGCCCGAGGCATATGAGCGCCTGATCCTGGATGCGCTGTTGGATGAGTCCTCCCTCTTCCCCACTAATGACGAGGTGGAACGAAGCTGGGAGATCCTCGACCCGATCTTGGAGTTCTGGGCGGCAGGCGGGCGCCCGGACGAGTACCAAGCCGGTACGTGGGGCCCGGAGTCCGCTGACCGCATGCTGCGCAAAGACGGCCGCGAATGGAGGCGCCCGTAAATGATCATCTCCCTGCCGGACACGACAACGCGGCAGATCGCGTCGACGCTGATCAACGCCCGCGAGAACTACTCCCTTGCCACCGGCCGCGTGCTTACCCTGCTGGTGGCGGTGAAGGCACGCGATAACGTGCGCGACATCCTTGCCACGATTAGGGATGCCACGCGCGAGCACCCCGCCCGCGTGCTGGTCCTCATCCTCGGCGATTCGGACGCGCACACCTCCCTCGACGCAGAGATTGTGGTTGGCGCGGATGCTGGGGCCTCCGAAATGGTGGTCATGCAGCTCCACGGGGAGCTGACGGACAACCTGGATGCCGTGGTCACTCCCCTACTCCTGCCGGACACCCCCATCGTCGCCTGGTGGCCCACCACCGCGCCCGCACGTCCCGCAGCGGCGCCGCTGGGCAATATCGCGCAGCGCCGCATCTCCAACACGCACCGTAACGTCACCGGCAACGCGCTGCTGCGGGCGACGAATGGTTACACCCCGGGCGATAGCGACATGATGTGGTCCCGCATCACCCCATGGCGCGGCGTTGTCGCCTCGGCCCTGGATCGCTGCCCAGACGCGATCATCACTGGCGTCGAAATCACGGGCCCCGCCCATGACCCAAGCGTCGATGTCGCCGCCGGCTGGCTCTCCAGCGCACTCCACGTCACCGTCACTCGCCACACCGCAGAGGACACCCCGCGCGCGGATAACGGCGCGCCGATCGATTTGCTCGTGCTTGCATCCAATCTCGGCGACATCACGGTCGAGGTCGTGGATGCCCAAACTGTCCGCGTTGCCGTGCCAAACCGCCCGGACACGTTTGTTGCGCTGGAGGCCCGCACGGACGCAGACTGCCTCGCCGAGGAGCTGCGGCACCTCGACCCAGACGCAACCTACGGCCGGGCGCTCGCCGGCCTCGAACACGTGCAGGTGGGCTAACATGCAGGTATTCCCGGAGCTTTCCGCGCTTATCGACGCTACTTCGAACCTCCTCATCACCGAGATCGACACCATCCAGTCCGACCCGCGCGGTGGTGCGCACGGTGACGGGGTTGTCCGGCTGGTGCTCACCGGCGGCACGGCCGGCATCGCGCTACTCAAGCAGGTGCGGGAGCGCGAAAACGCAGAATCCCGGGTCGACTGGTCCCGTGTGCACGTCTTCTTCGGCGACGAGCGCAACGTTCCCGTCTCTCACCCGGACTCCAACGAGGGCCAAGCACGAGACGCGCTGCTTGATCATGTGGCGATCCCAGCGGCCAACATTCATGGCTACGCGCTCGAGGGCGGCAACATGGATTCTGCAGTCAACAACTACGCCGAGGCGCTTGAGCAGTACGCGCCGCAGGGCTTTGACATCCACCTCCTCGGCATGGGCGGCGAGGGCCACATCAACTCCCTCTTCCCGCACACCGGCGCTGTGCGGGAACGCGTCGCACTTGTCGTGGCGGTGACTGACTCCCCGAAGCCGCCTGCAGAACGCGCCACCCTCACGCTGCCCGCGGTCCAACGTGCGGACCGGGTCTGGCTACTGGTCTCCGGGGCTGAGAAGGCGGAGGCTGCCGCGGCGTTTCACCGAGGCGCAGACCCAGAAGACTGGCCGGTTGCCGGCGCTCAAGGCCGGCTGGAGACGGAGCTCTTCATCACCGAGGACGCCGCCAGCCAGATCTAGGCACTACGACTATTGCCTCACGCCAAAGGCCCCTATCCTCTCCGCTCCTAGGAGCTTGGAGGACAGGGGCCTCGATTGTATGCTCGAGTGGCTTACGCCGGCACAGCGAACGTGTGGGTGAGGTTCAGGCCGAAGATGCACACGATCCAGATGATGGCCAAGATCACGGTCACACGATCAAGGTTCTTCTCCACCGTGGTCGAACCGGAGAGGTTGGCCTGCACGCCGCCACCGAAGAGGGTGGACAGGCCACCGCCCTTGCCCTTGTGCAGCAGAATAAACACCACCAAGAGGATAGAGGTGATGACCAGCACGATCTCAAGGGCAAGCGTCATGCGCACCACCCTACACCACAAACCCCCGTGCCCAAGAACTGGACACGGGGGACGGGAAACGTATGCAGGTCTTACTGCACAGCCTGCGCCGCAGCGGCGGCGAGCTTGGCAAAGTCCTGGCCGTCGAGGGACGCGCCGCCGACAAGGCCGCCGTCCACATCCGGCTGGCCCACGATCTCGGCGACGGAATCTGCCTTGACAGAGCCGCCGTAGAGGATGCGGATAGCATCCGCGGTAGCGTCGTCGGACAGCTCGCGCACCAGCTCGCGGATGGCGTGGCACACTTCCTGCGCATCCTCGGCAGAGGCGACCTTGCCGGTGCCAATGGCCCACACCGGCTCGTACGCGATGACGGTCTTGGACAGGTCCAGGCCCTCAAGCGAGGCGCGTGTCTGGTCGACCACGTAGTCCACGTGGGTACCCTGTTCGCGGATCTCCAGCGGCTCGCCCACGCATACGATCGGGCTCATGCCGTGCTCAATCGCCTTAGCTGCCTTGGCGGCGACCAGCTCGTCGGTCTCGCCGTGGTACTCGCGGCGCTCAGAGTGACCGACCACAACCCAGGTGCAGCCCAGCTTCTCCAGCATGGATGCGGAGATTTCGCCGGTGTAGGCACCGTTGTCGTGCGCGGAGACATCCTGCGCACCGTAGGTGATTTGCAGCTTGTCGCCCTCCACCAGGGTCTGGATGG
Organism: Corynebacterium sp. CNCTC7651; assembly: GCF_021496665.1. Classification (NCBI taxonomy): domain Bacteria; kingdom Bacillati; phylum Actinomycetota; class Actinomycetes; order Mycobacteriales; family Corynebacteriaceae; genus Corynebacterium; species Corynebacterium sp. CNCTC7651. Next base: position 1,187,808 of record NZ_CP071246.1, read on the forward strand.
AGCGCAGGTCGGTGAACGGAACAGTGAGCGCAACGTCAACGAACTCGTAACCGTCCTTCGGGAACGCGAACGCCAGCTTCTGCGCGCTCGAGATCGCCTCAAGGTGGTCGTGGTTCATCTTCCAGTTGCCGGCAATCAGCGGTTTACGTGCCATAATTTTTCAGCTCCTTGAGATTGTGTGCTCGGTTTACTTCGACAGCACTGCCACGCCCGGCAGGTCCTTGCCCTCGATGAGTTCGAGGGAGGCGCCGCCGCCAGTGGAGATGTGGGAGAAACCGTCCTCGTCCAGGCCGAGGGTGCGCACGGATGCCGCGGAGTCGCCGCCGCCAACCACGGTGAAGGAATCGTTGTTCTTGGTCGCCGCGATCATGGCCTCAGCCACAGCCTTGGTGCCGTCCGCGAAGTTCGGGAACTCGAACACACCCATCGGGCCGTTCCAGAACACGGTCTTGGAATCCTCGATTGCCTCGGCGTACTTCTTCGCAGTCTCCGGGCCGATGTCCAGGCCCATCCAGCCCTCCGGGATCTCATCCAGGCCCACGATCTTCTTTTCGGCGTCCTTGTCAAACTCCGGCGCTGCTGCAACGTCAACCGGCAGGAGGAGCTTGTCGCCGTAGGTGTCCATGAGCTCCTTGCAGGTATCGATCATGTCTTCCTGCAGGAGGGACTTCTGCACATTGTGGCCCTGAGCTGCAAGGAAGGTGTAGCACATGCCGCCGCCGATGATGACCTTGTCCGCCTTCTCCGCAAGCGCCTTGATCACGCCGAGCTTGTCGGACACCTTGGAGCCGCCGAGCACCACTACGTACGGGTGCTCCGGCGCGTCCTTCACGCGGGAGAGGGTCTCCACCTCCGTGTCAACCAGGAAACCTGCGTAGGCGGGCAGCTGCTTGGCAACGTCGTACACAGAAGTCTGCGCGCGGTGGACAACGCCGAAGCCGTCGGAAACGAAGGCGCCGTTATCCGCGGCCAGCGCGGCGAGCTCCTTAGCAAACTCTTCGCGCTCAGCCTCGTCCTTGGAGGTCTCGCGCTTGTCAAAGCGCACGTTCTCCACAAGCATGATCTCGCCCTCGGTCAGGCCGTTGGCGCGCTCGTGCGCATCCTCGCCGGACACATCGGACGCCAGCGCAACGTACTGGCCTAGGCGCTCGGACAGCGCCTCCGCCACCGGTGCCAGGGAGTACTTGGAGTTCACCTCGCCCTTCGGGCGGCCGAGGTGCGCCATCACAATCACCTTTGCGCCACCGTCGAGCAGGGCCTTCAACGTCGGCAGGGAGGCGTCGATGCGGCCCGCGTCGGTGATGTTGCCTTCGTCGTCAAGCGGGACGTTGAAGTCGGAGCGGACGAGGACGTGGCGGCCGTCCACCCCTTCGTCGAGAAGCTGCTGCAAAGTCTGGGTAGCCATTGAATTTCTCCTAATTAAAAGTTGTAAAAGAGGGGTTCTGCCACAAAGGGCCCGGGGCGTGCTCCTCGCACACTCACCGGGCCCCCATCAGGTGGATTTAGAGCTGGTCCGCAACGAACTTGGTCATGCGGACGTACTGAGAGGTGTAGGACCACTCGTTGTCGTACCAGGAGATGACCTTGACCAGATTGCCGTCAATCACGCGGGTCATGCCAGCGTCGAAGATTGCGCCGTGGGTGTTGCCGATGATGTCGGAGGAGACAATCGGGTCCTCGGTGTACTCCAGGGCGACGCCCAGGGTCTCGTCCTGCACGGCGTTCTTGATGGCCTCGTTGACCTCGTCAACGGTGACTTCCTTGTTCAGCTGCACGGTCAGGTCGGTGGCGGAACCGGTAATCGTCGGCACACGCATTGCGAAGCCGTCCAGCTTGCCCTCGAGGTTTGGCAGCACCAGGGAAACAGCCTTTGCAGCACCAGTGGTGGTCGGCACAATGTTCTGGGCCGCAGCGCGGGCACGGCGCAGGTCCTTGTGCGGCGCGTCCTGGAGGCGCTGGTCCCCGGTGTAGGCGTGGATGGTGGTCATGAGACCGGACTTGATGCCGAAAGCCTCGTCCAGCACCTTGGCAACCGGTGCCAGGGAGTTGGTGGTGCAGGATGCTGCGGAGATGATGTTCTGCTCGCCGGTGTAGTCGGTGTGGTTCACGCCCCACACGTAGGTGCCGTCGACGTTCTTGCCCGGAGCGGAAATGATGACCTTCTTCGCGCCGGCGTCGAGGTGAGCCTTCGCATCCTCGCCGTTGGTGAAGCGGCCGGTGCAGTCCAGCACGATGTCGACGTTTGCCTCACCCCATGCAAGGTTTGCCGGATCTTTCTCAGCGGTAACCTCGATGCGGCGGCCGGCAACGGTGATCGACTCATCGTCGAACGTAACGTCCTGTCCCAGCTGGCCGTATGCGGTGTCGTACTTCAGCAGGTGCGCCAGCGTCTTGTTGTCAGTCAGATCATTAATCTTGACAACCTCAAGTTCACCCTCGAACTTGTCCAGGATAATGCGGAACGCGGAGCGGCCGATACGACCGAAACCGTTGATGCCAATGCGGGTAGTCACAGTATTTACTCCTCTTTAACAGTGAGACTTCGTCGGACTAACCGGACCTCTTTGATCCGATGATTCCAAGTGTAGCCACGTCGGAAACTCCGTGCAGGGGCAGAATCGTGAGGAGCAGGATGCTTGCCGACGTCAGCTTTCCTCGCCGCCAAGCTCCTCCGCGGCCTCCGCGGCTGCGTGGGTGTCTTCGATCCCCAGCTCTGCCGCGCGTTTGTCAGCGAGCGACAGGAGGCGGCGGATGCGGCCCGCTACTGCGTCCTTGGTCATCTGCGGGTCCGCCAACCGGCCCAGCTCCTCCAGCGAAGCGTGGCGGTGTTCGACGCGCAGGAAGCCAGCTTCGGCCAAGTGCTCCGGCACATCGTCCCCAAGAATTTCCAGTGCTCGCTCAACCCTGCGCGCTGCGGTGGCCGCGGCCTGCGCGGAGCGGCGCGTATTCGCATCGTCGAACGTGGCAAGGCGCTGGCCGGTCCGAGCGCCGAGCTGCTTGGTCTGGCGCTTCTCGTCCCACTCCAGCCGTGCGCGCTGGGCGCCCATGCGGCTCAGCAGAATGCCGATGGTTTCCCCGTCGCGGATGGAGATGCGCTCCACCCCGCGGGTCTCGCGTGTCTTGGCCGCAACCCCCAACCGGCGGGCCAGGCCGACAAGCGCAAGCGCCGCCTCTTGGCCAGGGCACGCGACCTCGAGTGCCGCGGTGCGCCCCGGCTCCGTCAACGTTCCGCGGGCCAGGAAAGCCCCAGCCCACGCGGCTTCCACGCCCGCGATAGAGCCGGAGATGACCTGGCGCGGCATGCCCACAATCGCGTGACCGGACGGCGTGACCAACTTCAGCCGGCGGATTACGTCCTCCGCCCCCTCATCCACGATGAGTTGATAGCGAATGTCCTTGGAGGCGCTGCCCGGCTCCAGCGTCTCGATTCGGCTGGGGGCCTCACAGCAATCGTCGAGAAGCAGGGCAAGACGCTGCGCCACCTTCATCTCCGCAAAGTCGCACACCAGGGCAACGCCACGGGGCAACGGTTCAAAGGTGCCGGCGAAGCGGATGAGCGCGGTGGCCTCAGCCGCCCGCGCCTCCGCGCTGGTCCGGCGCACGCCAAGCAGCTCATCCTTCACCTTCGCGGTCAGCGCCACCGGGACATCCTTTCGTCACACGCCTACTGTCTAGGCGCTCAAGCTTAGCGCGCGGCCGCGGCGGTCAGGAGGCTGGCAGCAAGCTTGGCCGGATCATGCCGGTTGAGGACATCCCCGGACTCTGTGGATTCACGCACGTCACGGAACACAATCTGCGCTCCGACCGACTCTGCCGCACGCCGCAGGTGCGTGCGCTCCCCTTCGGTCGGGCAGACAAGCGTGTCTGCCAGGAAGCAGTCAACATTCAGCCCGGGCGCATGCTGGCTAAGGACGTGGATGTGGCGCTCTGTTGTGAACCCGTGCGTCTCCCCCGCCTCCGGCGAGAGGTTCAGCACCACCGCAACCGTGGCGTCGGTGCGGTTGAGCGCGTCCACGATCTCTGGCACCAGGAGATGCGGAATGACGGAAGAAAACCAGGAGCCCGGGCCGATGGTGACTACGTCTGCGCGCATGATGGCGTCAACAGCTTCGGCTGTCGCACGCGGATTACTGGGCAGGAGGCGCACCCGGCGCACGGTGCCGGGTGTTGTTGCAACCGCAACTTGGCCGCGCACCGGGCGCAGTACCCGCGGATCATCGTCCAGCCCGGCAACGTCTGCTTCGATCTGCAGCGGCTCCGCGCACAGCGGGATGACGCGGCCGACTGAACCGGTCCACCGGGCCACGGTGTCCAACGCCACCTGCATGTTGCCCAGCTGGTCGCTCAGGCCCGCCAAGATGAGGTTGCCCACAGCGTGCCCGGCCATGGCCCCCGTGCCGCCGAAACGGTGCTGTAGCGTGTCGCGCCAGAGCTCGCCTTCCTCGCTCTCCGCCGTCAGGGCAGCCAGGGCCATGCGGAGATCGCCCGGTGGAATGATGTCCAGCTCCCTGCGGAGACGGCCGGATGAGCCGCCGTCATCCGCTACGGTGACCACCGCGTTGATCTCCCTAGCCTCAGCAGCGCGAGCAGCCAGCAAGGTCTGGTACAAACCGTGACCGCCTCCAAGGCAGGTAAAAGAGAGGCGATCCGAGGGGGTGTCGCTCAAAGGTTTCGGCCTTTCTAGAAAAATGTTCGTGCGCGCAAGTGACGCAGGAACGCTAAGACGAGCGTGGTAAGGGCGCTACTGGCGGTCGAGGTCGCGGTGCATAACGTTTACGTCCACGTTGCCAAGCTGGCGCAGGCGGCGGCCAAGTTCCTCCGACACCGCAACCGAACGGTGGTGTCCGCCGGTGCAGCCAATGCCCACCGTGATGAAGTCCTTGCCCTCGTGCCTGTACCCCGCGAGCGTGGAGGACAGCAGCTGCACCAGGTTGTCCACGAATTCCTGTGCGCCGGGCTGAGACAGCACGTAGTCCGACACCGGCTCATCCACGCCCCGGTAATCGCGCAGCTCCTCCACCCAGTACGGGTTAGGCAGGAAACGCACATCCAAAATCAGGTCTGCGTCCCGCGGGGAGCCGTGCTTGAAGCCGAAAGACTCCACGGTGATGTGCTGGCGGCCGATGGCAAGCTCGCCTACGGAGGCCTCCACCGCACGGCGCAGGTCGTGCACAGAAAGGTTGGACGTATCGATGATCACGTCCGCCGTGGCGCGCACCGACGCAACCGACTCGCGCTCCCGGGTGATGCCGTCCTGCAGCGTATCCTCGCCCTGCAGCGGGTGGGTGCGGCGGACTGAATCGAACCGGCGGATCAGCACCTCATCCCGCGCCTCGAGGAACAGGATGAACGGCGAGTATCCCCGTTCCCGAATCTGCTCGATGGTCTCCATCAAGGAACCGAACATGCGGGCACGCACATCGGTGACCACCGCCAGGTGCTCCACCGGAGAATCGTCCGACGCCACCAGGTCCACCAGGTCAACGATCATCCTGGGGGGCAGGTTCTGGGAAACGAAGCAGCCTTTATCCTCAAACACCTTGGCCGCAGTGGACAGGCCACCACCGGATAGGCCGGTGATGATGACAGGGCGATGAGTACCCGCGTGGTCCTGAGTGCGCATAGGCCACATCCTAACCACCGTCCGCATGGAGATGGTCGAAGATCGTTTGTGCGAGCTTCGGCCCTACCCCCTTTACCTCCTGGATTTCCTCGACGGACGCATCTTTGATCTTCTTCACGCTGCCGAAGTGCTTCACCAAGTCGGTGCGTCGCGCAGGCCCGAGCCCCGGCACCGAGTCCAACGCGGATGCCCGCATCCGCTTCGAACGCTGCTGGCGGTGGTAGGTGATGGCGAAGCGGTGCGCCTCATCTCGAATCTGCTGGAGCAGGTACATGCCCTCCGAGTTGCGGGGCAGAATCACCGGCTCATCATCATCCGGAACCCACACTTCCTCCAGGCGTTTCGCCAGGCCGATCAGCTGCACGTCGACAATGCCTAGCTCATCGAAGACAGCTTGAGCGGCGTTGACCTGGGGCTTGCCGCCGTCCACGATGAACAGCTGCGGCGGGTAGGCAAAGCGTTTCGATGCTGCGCCGCCGGTGGTCTCAACGTCGCTTTCCTCACGTTCGTCGGCAAACGTCTGCTCCTCCGCCACCTCGTCCGGATTGGCCAGCTTGTCTTCGTTGTAGCGCTTGAAGCGTCGGCGGGTGACCTCAGCGATGGAGCCGACGTCGTCCGAGCGGCCGTCACCCGCCGCTTCCTTGATGCGGTAGCGGCGGTAATCGTTCTTTTTGGGCAGGCCGTCTTCAAACACCACCAGGGAGGCGACAACGTCGGTGCCCTGGATGTGGGAGATGTCGGTGCACTCGATGCGCAGCGGCGCCTCATCCATCCCAAGGGCATCCTGGATGTCCTGCAGAGCTTGGGAGCGCGCGGTAAGGTCGCCCACTCGTTTGAGCTTGTGCTGATGCAGCGCCTCGGCCGCGTTCTTGTGCACCGTCTCCATCAGCGCGCGCTTGTCGCCGCGTTGCGGAACGCGGATATCCACTTGCGCGCCGCGCAACTGCGTGAGCAGTTCTGTGACGTCGGCGAGCTCGTCCGGCATGGTCTCCACCAGAATCTCACGCGGGACTGGCACGGGCGCTTTCACCTCAGCGCGGGATTCCTGGTCCACACCACGGCGGCGCACCTTCTGCTCGCGCAGCTTGGCATCCTCTTCTTCCTCGAGGCGAACCCGCTCCACCGCATCTGAGTAGTACTGCACCAAAAAGTTCTGCATCAGTGTTGGAAGGGCGGGGTCCACCTCACCGTCGTCGAGACGCTCCAAGCTCCCCGGCTCATCGCCGGTCTTTTCCACAACCCAGCCCCGCTGTGAGCGGATGCGGCCGTCGCGGACGTTGAAGATTTGTACCGCGGCCTCGAGCTCGTCGGTGGCGAAGGCGATAATGTCCGCGTCCGTGTCCGTGCTCAGCACCACGGTTTGGCGCTCCATGACCTTGTTCACTGCGCCCAAGTCGTCCCGGAGCCGGGCAGCCTTCTCAAACTCGAGTTGCTGCGCCGCCTCTTCCATTTGCCTGGTCAGGCCGCGGACCAGCTGGTCGGAGCGGCCGGACATGAAGCCCATGAAGCCGGCGACAATCTCGTCGTACTCCTCTTCGCTCACGCGCCCCACGCACGGCGCAGCGCATTTGTCGATGTAGCCCAGCAGGCACGGCCGGCCGAGCGCCTCGTGGCGGTTGAAGACGCCGTTTGAACACGTGCGGATGGGAAAGACGCGGGTGAGTAGGTCGAGCGTTTCCCGCACCGCCCAGGCGTGCGAGAACGGGCCGAAGTAGCGCACACCCTTGCGCTTGGGGCCGCGGTAGAAGAACGCGCGTGGATAGCGCTCCTTCACACTTACGGCGAGCATCGGGTACGTCTTGTCGTCGCGGTACATGACGTTGAACCACGGGTCGTACCGCTTAATCCAGGTGTACTCCAGCTGGAGCGCCTCGACCTCGCTGGAGACCACCGTCCATTCCACAGACGCCGCGGTAAACACCATCTGGCGCGTGCGCGGATGCAGGGTGTTCGGCGGCTGGAAATAGTTGTTCAAGCGGGCGCGGAGATTCTTCGCCTTGCCCACGTACACCACGCGGCCGTTCTGGTCGCGAAACTTATACACGCCCGGCTCCGTGGGAATGGTCCCCGGCGCCGGGCGGTAGTTCTTCGGGTTTGCCACTGCAGCCGCCTAATCCTCCGGCATGTATTTGGCCTCGAGCACGCGGAAATTTTCAACCGCCTTTATAGCGCGCTCCTTATCCCCAGCGTGGATGGCCCACAGCGGAACGTACTCGAAGTCCGGCAGCTCAAGGCGCGCCATGCGGGAGCCCTTGGGGAACGCGAGGCCGTAAATGACCACCCACGGGTAGAACCGTGATCCGATGATGTTGACTACCTGCACCCCGTCCTCGTTTGCGCGGACGCGCGGGCGTGTCAGGCAGATCCAGGACACCGCGGAGATGATCAGGCCTACGCCGACGAAGGCGAACTTGTCCACCCCGGTAATGGCTACCCCGGTGAACTCCACATCCACCACAGAGGCCATGAAGATGTGCACGGCCATCACAATCAAAATCCAAATGATGGCAACGCGCTGCAGGTACTGGGATCGGACCTCAAATTCCCACGGCTTCGTTGTCGTCGCGGCGTGGGGGTCTAGGGCGGTGAGGTAGGCCAGTTCGCGATCGCTCAGCTGGCTCCTTGTTTCGCTTTGCTTCTCGCTCACCGTGCTGCCAACCCTCCACAAACGGAACTCATACTTCCGGTTGATACTAGCCCTTCACCGGGAGGGAGCGTACTTTGCGCAGCTCTAGGGCCGCACCGAGCGCCGCGCGGACAGCTTCCGCCCCTTTGTCTTCCTTAGCGTCTTCGCCGCCAGCGCGCTCGTACGCCTGGTCCTCATCCTCGACGGTGAGCACGGCGTTCCCGATCGGTGTGCCCTCGTCCAACGCAATCCGGGTCAAGCCTTCGGTAACGGACTGGCACACGTACGTAAAGTGCGCGGTTTCTCCGCGAATCACGCATCCAAGGGCCACCACCGCGTCATAGCGGCGGGCGCAAGCCTGCACCACTACCGGCAACTCCAGCGCCCCATCCACCTTGTACGCGTCCACCTTCACGCCCAATTCAGCCGCGGTTGCTAGAGCGCGCTCCTCCAGCAGCTCCACCACCCGGTCATTCCAGCGGGTGGATACGACGGCAAGGGTCAACCCCTCGGCGCGTAACTGATACTCCTCAGGGGCTCCGGTGGAAGACATGTGTGCTCCTTATTTCCGTGTCTGTGTTGCGTGTCAGTTCAATTCCGGGTGCAGCGCCAGGTATTCGCCCACCCGCTCAAGGTCGTGGCCCATCCGGTCACGCTTCGTGCGCAGGTACACGATGTTGTCGTGCGACGGTGCGATCTCGATCCTAGTGCGTCCCAGCACCTGCGGGCCGAAGCCCGCCAACGCCTCGACCTTGTCCGGGTTGTTGGACATCACCGTGAAGGATGCCAGCCCTAGATCCGCCAGGATCTGCCCGGCCACGGAGTACTCCCGAGCGTCGATAGGCAAGCCCTGCTCCAAGTTCGCGTCCACGGTGTCCAGGCCCTCGTCCTGCAGCCGGTAGGCCTCCAGCTTGGCAAGCAAGCCGATGCCTCGGCCCTCGTGCCCGCGGATGTACACCACCACGCCGCGGCCGGCTTCCTGCACGCGCCGCATTGATTCGTGCAGTTGCGGGCCGCAATCGCAGCGGCGTGACGCGAAGACATCTCCCGTCAGACATTCGGAGTGGACGCGGACCAGCACGTCCTCGCCTTCGTGGACATCGCCCACCACAAGCGCCACGTGCTCGGTGCCGTCAACGTCATTGCGGTAGCCGTAGGCGGTGAACTCGCCGTACTCGGTGGGCAGGCGCGTCTCCGTCACACGGCTCACCGTGCGAACCTCCCGCCGCAGGTGCGCGATGAGCTGCTCGATGGAGATCATCTTCAGCCCGTGCGCGTCTGCGAAGCGCCGCAGCTCGTCGAAGCGCGCCATATCGGTCGGATCATCCTCCGAGACGATTTCGCACAGGGCACCGACTGGCTGCAAGCCGGCCAGCCGAGCCAAGTCCACCGCCGCTTCGGTGTGGCCGTCCCGCACCAGCACGCCGCCGCGGCGCGCCCGCAGCGGCACCACGTGCCCGGGCCGCGTGAAATCCTCGGCCCCGAACGCCGGATCCGCCAGCCGGCGAATTGTCTCCGCGCGCGAGCGGGCAGAAATGCCCGTCGTGCCCGTGGCGGCGTCGACCGTGACGGCGTACGCAGTGCCACGGGCGTCCTCATTCTGCGCCACCATCGGGGGCAGGTTGAGCCTGGTTGCGTCCTGGTCCTCCATGGACACGCAGATGTATCCGGAGGTGTAGCGCACCATGAAGGCGACCAGCTCGGGCGTGGCAAGCTCAGCGGCGAAGATCAGGTCGCCCTCGTTTTCCCGCCCCTCATCATCCACCACTACAACGGCCTCACCCCGGGCGATGGCTGCAATTGCGTCCTCGACGGTATCCAGGCGGGCGTTGTCACTCATGGGCGTTAACTCTAGCCCCCAGCATTTTCTCCACGTATTTGGCCACAATGTCCACTTCAAGGTTCACGGCCTCGCCGATGCTTAGCTCCCCCGCAGTGGTGTCCCGCAACGTGGTGGGAATGAGCGAAACCTCGAACCAGTCGTCGCCCACCGCGGACACGGTAAGCGAGGTGCCGTTCACCGCAACGGAGCCCTTCTCCGCCACATACTGCGCGAGCGCTTCCGGCAGGCTGAAGCGGAACACCTCCCAGTGCTCGGACGGCGTGCGCGCGAGCAGTTCGCCCTGCCCGTCCACGTGCCCCTGGACAATGTGGCCGCCCAAGCGCGCGCCGGCTGCCACCGCGCGCTCCAGGTTCACGCGCGCCCCCGCCTCGTAGCTGCCGATGCGAGAACGGTCCAGCGTCTCACGCATCACATCCGCGCTGAACACCCCGTCCGCCGCCTCCACGACAGTCAGGCACACCCCGTCCACCGCAATCGAGTCCCCCAGCGCTGCGTCGGACGTCACCTTCGGCGCGCGCACTGCAATCCGCACGGCGTCGCCCAGGGGCTCAAGCTTTTCGACGCTTCCAATTTCCTCTACAAGTCCCGTAAACATCGCGACTACTGTTCCTTCTCCAATTCAATGAGCACGTCATCCCCAAAAGGGCGTGAGAACGTCCTGCGGAACCGGTGTGCCCCACTCAACGTGGCGGCGACGGGACCGCCGAGCACCCCGCGCCCAGCGCCGAGCAACATCGGCGCGATGTATGCCTGGACGGCGTCAACCAGATCAGCCGCTACAAAACTCCTCGCCAGTCCCGCGCCGCCTTCCACCAGCACGTCGCGCGCCCCCGTCTCCCACAGCGCGCTCAGCGCTTCTTCTGGGGTGGCGTACTGCTCATAGCCCAGCCGGTCCAGGTTCGACCCGGCCGGCACCGCACGCGTGCCGACGACCACGCGGCGCGGCTGCTGCTCATACAACGTCCCGTCCGGGTGCCTGGCGGTGAGCGAGGGATCGTCGGCAAGCACCGTGCCCGTGCCCACGATGATGGCGTCGCGCGTCGCACGGTCCTCGTGCACGAATGCCCGGGTTTCCTCGCCAGTGATCCACTGGCTCGTCCCGTCTGCGGCGGCGGTGAATCCGTCCAGGGTCGCCGCAAACTTCAAGGTCACGCTCGGCCGGCCCAGGCGCACCGCGGTCAGCCACGGTTGGAGCGCGGCCACACGCACCGGCATGTGCTCCACCTCAACGCCATGCTCGCGCAGGTACGCCGCTCCCCCGGCTGCCTCCGGGTTCGGGTCCGCGGTCAGGTAGATCACCTTACGCACCCCGGCCTCCACCAGCGCCCGCGAACACGGCCCGGTTCGGCCTGTGTGGTTGCACGGCTCAAGCGTCACCACTGCGGTCGCGCCGCGGGCGCGCTCGCCCGCCTCGCGCAGCGCTTGGACCTCGGCATGCGCACCGCCGGCCGGTTCGGTGGCTCCTATGGCAATGGGTTCCCCGGAATCGTCGATAAGCACGCAGCCCACGGGAGGATTCGGGGACGTGCGGCCGCGAGCGGTCTCCCCGGCCGCGATCGCCCTGCCCGCGGCGGTGCCCAGTGTCTCGGGGTTAATTGCCCGCCGCCTCCTGCGCCAGCTGGCGCAGCCGCTCCACGGCGGCCGCCGGGTCATCCGCACCGAAAACGGCGGAGCCCGCCACGAACGCGTCGACGCCGGCCTCCGCTGCCTGGGCGATCGTGGCGTTAGCAATGCCTCCGTCGATGCCGATGATGGTGTCCAGGCCTTGCTCGCGGATCGCGTCGCGCAGCAGCATCACCTTGCTCAACACCTCCGGCATGAATTTCTGCCCGCCGAAACCGGGCTCCACGCTCATCACCATGACCTCGTCGAAATGCTCAAGGTCGCCCAAATACGGCTCGATTGGCGTGCCGGGCTTCACGGCAAAGCCGGACTGCACGCCCAGGCCGCGGCACTGCTTGGCCGCCGCAATGTGGTCCCCGGTGGCCTCCACGTGGAACACCATCCGGTCCCCGCCCGCCTGAGCGTAGGTTTCAAACCAGCGCTCCGGCTGCTCAATCATCAGGTGCATATCCAGGAACTGCTCCGTCACGCCGTTGACTGCCTTGGTCACGTCCGGGCCGAAGGACAGGTTGGGCACGAAATGGCCGTCCATGATGTCCACGTGGATGAGGTCTGCGTTGGGCACCTTGCGCACGTCCTCGCCGAGCGCGGCGTAGTCCGCAGCCAGAATCGATGGGGCGATGTAAATCATGGTTCCCAGCCTAGCTTTCGCCGAGCTTGCGCAGGATGGCAATAAACATCGCGTCCGTCCCGTGCCGGTGCGGCCACATCTGCACGCTCAGGTGCTCGCCCACGTCCCCCATCTCGCCCACAAACTCGCGCGCATCCAGCTCCTCTACCCCGCCCAGGGCTTTCTGCTTATCGACGATCCCTCGCGTCTCACGCACATCCGGGGAGCACGTGGAGTAGACGATCACACCGCCGGGCTTTGCCAACCGCACCGCCGAAGCCAGCAGCTCGGCCTGCAGCGTGTTTAGCTCCACGATGTCTTCTTCGCCCTTGACCCACCGGGCCTCCGGGCGGCGGCGCAGCGCGCCGAGGCCGGAGCACGGGGCGTCCACCAGCACGCGGTCGTACCCGGGCTCAAGGCCGGGGTCGCGACCGTCGGCGACCTTGACCGTCACCGGCAAATCCCCCACCGCCTTGCGGATCAGCTCCGCGCGGTGCGGGGCGACCTCGATGGCGTCCAGGTGCGCGCCGTCAATCGCCGCGAGTGAGCCGATCAGCGCGGCCTTGCCGCCCGGGCCCGCGCACAGATCCAGCCAACGGCCTTGATCGTCTTCTACCGGAACCTCGGCGGCGGCGCGGGCGATGAGCTGAGACCCCTCATCCTGCACGCCGGCCAACCCGTCGCGCACCTCCTGCAGCTGCCCCGGGTCACCCTCCGGCAGGTAGACCGCGTACGGCGAGTACTTGCCCTCCTCCCCGCCGGTGGTCAGCGCGAGCTCCTCCGCGCTCATCTCGCCCGGGCGCGCAACAAGGTGGACAATTGGGCGCTCCGAGTCGGCTTCCAGCGCCGCCTCCAACTCGGCGTCCGCACGCTCGCCCAGCGCAGTAGCGAAGGAGCGGGCGATCCAGGCCGGGTGCGCGTGCCGGAACGCGAGGCGCTCCACGTCCCCCTCCGGGGCAAGCCGCGCAAACCACTCCTCCGCGGGCATGCGCGCGATAGAGCGCAGGACACCGTTGGCAAAACCTTTGGCCTTCTCCTGGTTCGCCGCTTCCACCAGACGCACCGAGGTATCCACCGCCGCGTGGTCCTCCACGCGGGTGTACAGCAACTGGTAGGCGCCCAAGCGCAGCGCCGTGAGCACCTCCGGGTTTATCTCCTCCAACGGGCGGGAGGAGCATTCTGCGATCACCGCGTCCACCACGCCGAGCGTGCGCAGCGTGCCGTACGTCAGCTCCGTGGCAAAGGCCGCGTCACGGCCCTTGATCTTGCGTTCCTTCAGAAGCCCAGGCAGTGTGAGGTTGGCGAAGGCGCCGTCTCGGGTAACGCGGAGGATCACCTCGAACGCAGCCTCGCGCGGCGCGTCACCGATCGAGGCCGGGCGGCCTTTCACGCTGTAGCGCTGCGTGGCGCGCGAAGGCTTCTTCTGCTGGCCGCCCTGCTGGGCGCCAGGCTGCTTGCCCTGCCGCTTCTTCGGATCCTCGCGCCGTCCAGCCGCGCGAGACCTGAACCCGCCGCTCACTCGAACACCATCCCCTCAGTATCCACGCCGCGCGCCCAGTCAGCGGCAACCATCATCTTCTTGCCCGGCGGTTGGATCCGGCTCAGCACCACGTCACTCGTGCCGGTGCCTACGCGCACTTCCTTCTTGGAGGCCGCTACTTCGCCCGGCGCGAGATCCGCCGCATCCGTCGGGGTCACGCGGTCCACTTTCACACGCTCGCCGCCCAGTGTGGTCCACGCGCCCGGCGCGGTGGTGTAGGCGCGGATGGCGCGGTCCACGATGTCTGCCGGCTGAGTCCAGTCAATGCGCGCTTGCTCCACGGTGATCTTGGGCGCGTAGGTGCCCTCCTCCGGCTGCGGTGTGGGCTCGATCGTGCCGTCCTCCAGCCGGTCCATGGTTTCAACCAGCGTGGCAGCGCCGCTAACCGCGAGGTGGCCAAGGAGCTCATCCGCGGTGATGTCGGACGCAGCGGGCTCGGCCAGGACGTGCAGGATGTCGCCGGTGTCTAAGCCCTCGTCGATGCGGAACACCGTGGCGCCCGTGTCGGCATCTCCGTTCAGAATGGCGTGCTGCACGGGTGCCGCGCCGCGCCAGTTCGGCAGCAGCGAGAAGTGCAGGTTTACCCAGCCGTGGGTGGGGATGTCCAGCATGTCCGCCGGAATGAGATTGCCGTAGGCCACCACCGGGATGCAGTCCGGCGCGAGGTCGCGCAGGCGCTGGCGGATTTCCTCGTTATCCTTCAGCGTCGCCGGTGTCAGCACTTCAATCCCGTGCTCCTCCGCCAGGGCTTTGACTGGCGACGGGTGCAGGGTGCGCCCCCGCCCCTTCCGGGCGTCGGGGCGTGTGAGTACCGCAACCACCTCGTGGCGGGACTCAATGAGCTCCTTGAGCGATGCGACGGCGGGTTCTGGGGTGCCCGCGAACACAAGACGCATGCCTGTCTCCTCCTCCTATGCGGTGAACCAGTCGGCGGCGCGGATTTGCGCCATGGCCGCTTTCTTCGCCTCCGGCTCCATGTGTGTAAGGAACAGTACCCCGTCCAGGTGGTCTGTTTCGTGCTGGATGCAGCGCGCCAGAAGCCCGGTGGCCCGCAGCGCTACAGGGCGGCCATACACGTCAACGCCAGAGGCGACCACCGTGTCGTGGCGCGCAATGTCTGCCCGGATGCCCGGAATAGACAGGCAGCCTTCGGGGCCAACCTGGTCCTCGGTGCCAAGCGGCCGCCACACCGGATTGACCAGGTGCCCGCGCATGCCCTGGCAGTCGAACACGAACACCCGCCGCCCGATGCCCACCTGCGGCGCCGCCAACCCCACTCCGCCGGCGGCGTCCATGGTCTCCAGCATGTCCTCCACCAAGCGGTGCAGCCCGCCATCGAACTGGGTGACAGGCGATGCCGTAGACGTGAGCACGGGATCTCCGAACAAGCGAAGCGGTCTGATAGCCATGCCCGCCAAGTCTACTGGCGGCGCCTTGGGCTACCCAACGCCTCTACCCAGCGTCTTTACCCGATGTCAATGGGGTTGACCTGGATTCGCAGCGGGGCGTCCTGTTTCCTCGCCGCTCGGCTCACCGCACCCGCTCGCAGCGCCTTGCCCAATGCATCCCGCCCCGCAAGCGGCGCACGCACCAGCATCCGTTGCGCCGGCCCCAGCGCAGCCTCATCCCACTCGCCCGGCAGGTTCACGCCCCCCGGCAGATCCACCGGCCCAAGCAGCTCCGTGCCTTGCGGCAAGTCAACGTGCTCGAAGAAGTCATCCAGCGCCTTATCCGGCGCGTCCACCAATGCGATGTGCACCGCAGGCGGGAACCCCGCGTCGCGGCGCTGCAGCAGCTCGCGGGCTGCGAATCCGGGTGCGTCCCACCGGATCAGGTGCTGCACTACCGGCAGCGCCGGGTCCGCCACCACAACCACTTCGCCGCCGGCAGTGTGGGGCGCAACCAACGCGGCGGCAGCCATCCACTTGCCAAACGCATCTTCCACCGCCCGCAGATCAGGGCGCTGGAGCAGCGCCCACGTGTCCAGGAAGACTGCGGCGCCGTACATTCCGCCGTCGACACGCGGCTCCGCCCCCGGAGTCGCCACCACCAAGGCAGGCGCGGCGGGCACGGTGTCGCGCACCTTCTCCCCCCAGGATGTGAGAATGCGGTGCTTTGGAAACGCGCGGCCGAGCTCCTCCGCAGTACGCTCCGTGCCCAGCACCACCGCACGCACCTTGCGCGAGCCGCACACGGGACACACGTGCTGCGCGTCCACCCGCCCGCACCAGCGGCAGGTGGGGGCTACGGCTTCGCTTGCTGACGGCAACCCCAACGGCCCGTTACACCACCGGCAGCGCGCCGGCTCCCGGCATTGCCCGCACGCAAGCGCCTGGATGTAGCCAGTCCGGGGAACCTGAAAAAGCACCGGCTGCCCACGGTCCAACGCGGCGTTCGCCGCCTGGAACGCCACCGACGGCAAGCGGGCCTGGCGGGCGCGGGGGTCTCGCTCCAACTCAAAATCGGAGTCGCCGGCAGCGTGGATGTGGGGTGCGCGGGCGCGCAGGCTTGACTTCGGAGCGACGAGCTCGTGCATCCACCCCGTTTCCACCAAAAGCTGCGCCTCCGCAGTGCGGGAATACCCGCCGATGATCAGGGAGGCGCGCTCGATCGCGGATCGCGTCGTCATCACCTCGCGTGCGTGGAAATACGGCTCCCGGGGGTCCACCAAACTGTCGTCCCCGTCGTGCATGAGCGCCATCAGCTGCAGGTTCACCACCGGCGCAAATGCCGCGGAGCGTGTGCCCACCACAATTCGCCCCTGCCCGTGCAGCACAGACAAGTACCGCGAATAGCGGGCCTGCGGCCCCTGCGACGCAGTCAGGGTAGTCACCTGCTTTGCCGCCACGTGCGCGCGCAGCGCTGCCTCCACACGGTCCACATCGCGCTGATCCGGCACCACAATGAGCGCCCCGCCACCGCCAAGCGCCACTTTCACCGCCAGCGCGGCCAACGCCTCCGCCCAATCGTCCCCGGGTGCCACCTGCCACGCGGCGCGCGCCAGCTTGCCGTCCAGCACGGCATCTACAAAAGACTCCCCATACTCGTAGCCGCTCCACGCCGAAAGATCCGGTTCCTGCGCCTCCCCCAATGCTTCCCACGACGTCGACGTATCCGTCTCTTCCGCTTTGGCGTGCCGCGCCGGGATGGCCGCGCGGTAGAGATCCGGCCTGGTTCCGGCGTAGCGGTTCGCTAGCGCATCAATGAGCGTGCGCTGCTGCTCCGGTGCCACCACCTCAGGTG
Source organism: Corynebacterium sp. CNCTC7651 (assembly GCF_021496665.1). Taxonomy (NCBI): domain Bacteria; kingdom Bacillati; phylum Actinomycetota; class Actinomycetes; order Mycobacteriales; family Corynebacteriaceae; genus Corynebacterium; species Corynebacterium sp. CNCTC7651. The sequence goes on from NZ_CP071246.1 coordinate 1,204,916, forward strand.
AGATCACCCGTTCAATGAATCGCAGTTTGCCCTGGTGGTTTGATGTGGCCCTGCGCTCTAGAACAAGCGCGTCCACCAACCGGCCAGCGAAGCGGATCCGCACCCGCACACCGGGCTGCGCCGCCTCCCCGTCTTCCTCTGTCACCAGGTAATCAAACGGCCGGTCTAGGTGCGGCGGCCCAAGCATCGGCAGCACCCGGGCGACGGGGAGCTGTTTGGCTTGGGCATTGGACATGCAACAGGAGTGTAGCGCTAGATCCGCCACAAACCCTTGACCAGATGTTTTTGCCCTGCTAGGTTCGGCTCCGGCTTGAAAAGTCGCCGAACCTACACCCGAAGGACACATCCGATGCGCGGAAATCAGCAGTTGAAGCAGCAACTACTGCATGCGCAATTTGGCATACGCGCGTTCGGGTGCGGGAGGGTCAGCATCAGCTAGACTTACCGGCAACTCGGACGCCTCACACCAACTGCGGTGGAGGCGTTTTTCGTTTCCGCCGCGGGTACAGCCTGACCCCCAAAGGAGATTCCAATGCGAGCCCCACGGCGCAGCGGCAAAGCCAGCAAGAAGGCCGCCGCGCGCACGCGCGAGGCAATTGCAGCCATCGCAGCACACACCCCGGCCGTGATCAACTTCGCGTCCGAGGTGGACGACAACACCCTGGCGCAAGCCCAGAACACGGCTTCCATGCCCTTCGTGCACCCCCACGTGGCCCTCATGCCGGACGCGCACTTCGGCATGGGCTCATCGGTGGGCACCGTCTTCGGCACCATCGGTGCCGTCATCCCCGCCGCCGTCGGCGTGGACATCGGCTGCGGCATGATCGGTGCCCGCACGCAGTTCACCGCCGCCGACCTTGAGGGCAAGCAACTTGAGGCGCTGCGCGACGCCATCGAGCGCGCCATCCCGCTCTCCCCCGGCAACTACAACGACTGGCACATCGAAGGCACCGCCGCGGAGCGCTGCAAGGAGCTTGCATTGCTTGCCGACGACACCTCCGTGGACCTTTCCCACTCCAAGAACTGGCGGCAGCAGCTGGGCTCATTGGGCGGAGGCAACCACTTCATCGAGCTGTGCCTGGATGAGGAGGATCGGGTGTGGATGTTCCTCCACTCGGGTTCCCGCGGCGTGGGCAACCGCATCGCGCAGAAACACATCGCGGCCGCGCAGGAGTACGTGGTGCGCAACTGGATCCCCATCCCGGATCCGGATTTGGCGTACCTGGTGGAGGGCACCCCGGAGTTCGACAGCTACATCGCCGAGCTGGCATGGGCGCAGCGCTTCGCCTACCTCAACCGGGAGGAAATGCTGGACCGCTTCGCAACCTGCCTGGCCGAGTGGATGGGCACGGAGGTGGAGATTGTGGAGCGGGTGAACTGCCACCACAACTACACCGTTGAGGAGGAGCACTACGGCAAACAGGTGTGGTTGACGCGGAAAGGCGCCGTCCGCGCGGAAGAGGGCCAGCTGGCGCTCATCCCGGGGTCGATGGGTACGGCATCCTACGTTGTCGCCGGCAAGGCGTACCCGCCGGCGCTGCGGTCCGCACCCCACGGCGCTGGCCGCCGCTACTCGCGCACGGAAGCGCGAAAACGCTTCACGGCGGACGATCTGGACGCGCGCATGCAGGGCATTGTGTACCGTCCGGGTGAAGAGTGGGTGGACGAGATCCCGGACGCATACAAGGAGATCGACCAAGTAATTGCGGATAGCGCGGACTTGATCGAGGTCAAGCACAAGCTTCGCCAGGTCCTCAACGTGAAGGGAACCTAAGACTCGCTTTCCCCAGCCGCGGGGAGCATACTGCAAGCGATAACTCCTTCCGCCTCTTCCACACCATCGGAGCCTGTCCGGACATGAACCGCGTCGCTCAAGCTGCAGCCGCTGCGCTGTGCTCGCTCGCACTCCTGGTACCCGTGGCGCAGCCTGCTGCGGCCCTGTCGCGCGTCGGACAGTTTTCCTCCACGAGTTCGGACGCGGTGCACAACGCGTGGCGCCAGGGCTTCCAGGCCCTGCCTCCACAGCTCCGCGGCGCCATCCCGCGCGAGCTGCGGCCGGCAGAGCCCGCCCCTCAGCCGGCGCCGCCGCCGGCGCCGGAAGTGGGAGTGGAGCGCCCAGCTGAGCCGGTGCCGGACCTGTGCGTGAACTGCGTGGCCATCACGTTCGACGACGGCCCGGTGGCCATCACAGACACCCTGCTCGACATCCTGAAGGAAAAGAACGCGCAGGCCACCTTCTTCGTCGTCGGCGGCAACGCTAACGCCAACCCGAAGATCATGCAGCGCATGCGGGATGAGGGCCACACCATTGGCAACCACACGTACACCCACCCGCACCTGCCCAAGCTCAACGAGGACGCAATCGGAAAACAGCTCGACGACACGAACCGCGCCATCGAAAACACCACGGGCCAAACCCCGCACTGGATGCGCCCGGCCTACGGCGAGTATGACTCGCGCGTAGTCGCGGCCTCCGGCAACCGCGGCCTGGCGGTGGCGATCTGGGACGTAGACACCAGCGATTGGAAGCACCGCAACCCTGACAAGACCTGCACGCTCGCGGTGGAGGGGTCTAAGCCCGGTTCGGTCATCCTCATGCACGATATTCACAAGCCCACCGTGGATGCGGTGCCCTGCGTCATCGACGGGCTGCGTGCAAAGGGCCTCCGCCCAGTGAGCTTGGACAAGTTGATCCCGAACCCGCAGGCCGGCACGGTGTACACACGCCGCTAACCCGTCCAAATCAACTGCTACCGTGGCACCATGAGCGAAGCGTCGGCGCCCCAGGGCCGCAGCGGGTGGCAATACGCCACCCCAATTGCCATGCTCGTCGCCTACATTTTCGGCCCGTGGCTCCTCATCCCAGCGTTCGGCGGGGGTGATAGCGCCGTCGTGCCCATCATCGCGTTCATTTTCGGTGTCGCAGCGGTGGCCGGGTTTGTCGACGGCGCTACGTTCCGCACCACCGCTTCCCTCCCCATTCTGGCCGGCGTCGGGTTCTGGGTAGCCAAAGCGCTGTACTTCAACGACGGCACCTTCCTCTACCTCATCGGCTGCGTCGCAACCGCTTGGCTCGCCATGCTCGCCGGCTCCCAACTCAACCGCACCCGGCTCAACCGCACCAAGCAGGCTGCGTAACGCATGGAACGCTGGGAGCTCAACCACCCGCAGTACGGCCTCATCGAGGTCCGCTCCGGCTTCGACCGGGACTTTCGCTTGCTTTACGACGATTGGCCCTCCGACCCCGCTGAGCCCCCTGCAGGCGAGGACGAAGCCGAGTGGCTTACAGGGGAAGCGTCGATACGCACCCGCGTCAAAGGCCGGATGACCAACCCACCGGTGCGACTCGAAGTCAGCGTGAACGGGCAGCCGCAAGCGCGCTACGAAAACGTGGAGAGCGCAAGGGTGCCGCTCTTCGGACACGGGAAGCTCCTTGGGGGCGGCACCGACAGGCTTGTCCCAATGGTGAGTCTGAGCACGGACCGTGCGAAACCCCACCTAAAGATTTCGATGAGCCCGTTCAAAGAGATCTTGCAGATCGAATTTCGCGAGGGCCCGACGATCGTGGAGTTCGAGCCGCCTGCCGGATCCCGCGGCGCGCGCCGGCACGAGATGATGCAGAAGAGCGCATTTCGCCGCACGATGATCCCGATGGCGGAGGGCTTGAGCAAGGGCGGGTTCGCCCTCCTTGGGCTCTTTCTCGCGCCGGTCCTGGCCCGGCTGATCAGCCGCCTGCTCGATCTGCTGCCGGACTGGGAGCTGCCGCCGCTACGCCCGCCCCACGTTGAGTTGCCTACGCCCGATCTGCCTCAGGTGGAGCTCCCGCTCCCCAACTGGAATTTCCCCGACATCACTCTGCCCGACCTGCCGGACTGGGTAGCGTGGCTTTTGGAGTACGCCGAAATCTGGCTGCCCGTGCTTATGGGCATCATCGTCGGCATCATTGCCCTGCGCAATCACCGCAAGTCCGAGCGGGCGAAAGCGCAGTGGCGCGAGGAAGACCCCGAGCGCTAGACGCCCGCCGCAGCCTTCAGGTCGTCGACCTTGTTCAGCCGCTCCCACGGCAGGTCAACGTCGGTGCGGCCGAAGTGGCCGTAAGCCGCAGTCTGCGCGTAGATCGGGCGGCGCAGGTCCAGCTCGCGGATGATCGCGTCCGGGCGCAGGTCGAAAACCTTCTCCACGGCCTGCTGGATGGACTCGTTCGTCTGCCCCTCAGCCGCGGTGCCGAAGGTCTCTACATACAGACCCACCGGGTTCGCGCGGCCGATGGCGTACGCCACCTGCACCTCAACGCGGTCCGCAAGGCCTGCGGCCACGATGTTCTTGGCCACCCACCGCATTGCGTACGCTGCGGAGCGGTCCACCTTTGAGGGGTCTTTGCCGGAGAACGCACCGCCGCCGTGGCGGGCCATGCCGCCGTACGTGTCCACGATGATCTTGCGGCCGGTCAGGCCCGCGTCACCCATCGGGCCGCCGACGACGAAGGAGCCGGACGGATTAACCAGCAGCTTCGTGTCCTCGTTGTAGAAGCGCTCCAGGCCGGCATCGCGGATCACCCACTCCAGCACCTCGGTACGCAGCGCGTTTTCCAGCGCCTCACCCGTGAAGTCGGGGTCGTGCTGGGTGGAAATCACCACCGTGTCCAGGTGGACCGGGGTCTCACCGTCGTATGCGAACGTCACCTGTGTCTTGCCGTCCGGGCGCAGGCCAGTCACAATCCCGTCGTGGCGCACCTGGGACAGGCGCCGAGACAGACGGTGCGCGGTAGAGATCGGCAGCGGCATGTATTCCGGGGTTTCGTTTGTGGCGTAGCCGAACATGAGGCCTTGGTCACCGGCGCCGGACTGCTCCACGTCCTCCACCTCCGCGTTGGCGCGGGCCTCCTGCGACTGGGTGACGCCCTGCGAAATCTCCTCGGACTGGTCACCGATTGCCACGTTCACGCCGCACGTCGCGCCGTCAAAGCCCACCTCGGAGGACGTGAAGCCGATCTGCACCAGCTTGTCGCGCACAATCTTGGCGATGTTGGAGTACGCCTCCGTGCGTACTTCACCCACCACGTGCACCTGACCCGTGGTCACCAGCGTCTCCACCGCCACATGGGAGGCCGGGTCCTGCGAGAGCATGTCGTCCAGGATGGAGTCAGAGATCGCGTCGCAGATCTTGTCCGGGTGGCCCTCGGTGACGGACTCGCTGGTAAACAGGCGGTAGTACGAGCCCACGGAGGCATCAGATACGGGGGTTACAGACAAAGCAGTCTCACACTTTCAGGATTTTGCTGATTGGATGCTTCCACAATAGACCAAGCTGTCTAACTTGGCAATGAGACGACCTCGCCACCGCCTAGCGCCTCCACCGCATCCAGAATCCGCACCGCTACAACCTGCTTCGATCCGTCCTCCACCTCAACCGTGGACCCGTCCGCGCCAAGGATCCAACCTTGGTTCCTCGCTTCGCCGAAGACCTTGCCGCCGGCAACAGAATTCACCATCAGCAGGTCCGCCCCCTTACGCTCCAGCTTCGCGCGCCCGTACTCCAGGGGCTTGTCTGTCTCCGCCGCGAACCCCACAATCACCGCGTCCGTCTCCCCCGCATCCCGCTTTTCGACGATCGATTTCAAAATGTCCGGGTTCTCCACCAACCGCACGGTGGACAAATCGTCGTCCGCGATGCCCTTCTTCAGCTTGGAGTCGGCCTCGTGCTCCGGCCGGTAGTCCGCAACCGCGGCCGCCATGATGACCACGTCCGCATCCCCCACCCGCTCCAGCATCGCGTCCTGCATCTCGCGTGCGGAGCGCACCCGCACAATCTCCGCCCCGGCCGGTGTTTCCAGCTCGTCCACAGCACCAGCGACAATGGTGACCTTTGCGCCCCGCTGCGCCGCAACCTCGCCAAGGGCAAACCCCTGCCGTCCGGACGAGCGGTTGCCGATGTAGCGGACAGGATCAATGTTCTCCTGCGTTCCGCCCGCGCTGATGAGCACACGCTTACCTTCAAGTCCCCGGCCGAACGCGCCAGTCTCCGCCACCGTGCGAGCCAGATCCGCAATTTGCGCTGGTTCCAGCATCCGGCCAGGGCCAGAGTCCTTGCCGGTCAGACGCCCGTGCGCGGGTTCCAACACAGTGATGCCGCGCGAGCGCAGCGTTGCCACGTTCGCCTGCGTCGCCGGGTTGTTCCACATCTCTGTATGCATCGCTGGGGCGACCACCACCGGGCAAGTGGCAACCAGCACTGTGGCTGTCAACAGGTCATCCGCCCGCCCCGCCGCGATCCGGGCCATTACATCCGCTGTCGCCGGGGCGATCACCACAAGGTCAGCCTCTTGGCCAACACGGACGTGCTGCACTTCATCCACGCGCGTGAACACGCCAGTGTCTACCGGGTTGCCGGAAAGTGCCTCAAACGTCGCGGCACCCACAAACTCCAATGCATTCGGGGTGGGCACGACTCGCACGTCGCAGCCCTGCTCTTTGAAGTCGCGCACCACATGGCACGCCTTGTATGCCGCAATTCCCCCACTAACGCCAACGACGACGCTGTACTCGGCAGTGGTGTCTCCCTTGGTCTCAGACAGAGTCATAGAGGCCAAGTGTACGCACACCGCGCCGGTACAGCGCCGTCGTTCCGCGCGCAAGCGCGCGGTGAAGCAGATGCAGGCTTAGCGGCCTTCTTCGTGCTCGAGGAGGCCCGCCTGGATCTCGCGAAGCGCGATGGAGAGGGGCTTCTCGCCCGGCTCCGGGTTAACCAGCGGGCCGATGAACTCAAAGACACCCTCGTCCGAGTTCTGGTAGAAGCTGTTGATCTGGCGAGCGCGCTTAGCTGCGAAGATGACCAGGGCGTACTTCGACGAAACCTTGGTCAGCAGCTCATCGATCGGGGGTGCGGTAATGCCCTCCGGCTCATCGTAGACGCGCTCCTGCGCCGCCTCCGGGGCCTCGGCGGTGGTCTGCGACAGATCGTCGGTTACGTTGCTCACTTAATTCCTACTCGTCTAACGCTCGATTTGGTTATTGGTTCTTGAGAATCTCCGCGATCGCGGCCACGGCACGCTCCACATCGTCGTTCACCACAACGCTGTCAAACTCGCCCTGCGCGTTCAGCTCTTCGCGGGCCGTCTCAAGCCGGCGCGCAATCACATCCTCCGTCTCGGTACCGCGGCCGGTCAGCCGTTGCACCAAAATCTCCCACGACGGCGGCGCCAAGAACACGGTGGCAGCCTCCGGCATCAGGCGCTTGATGTTGCGTGCACCCTCAAGATCGACCTCCACCAGGACGGGTTGCCCTGCGGCAAGCGCCTCACGGATCGGGCCGGCGGGAGTGCCGGAGCGCTGCAGGCCACCGTGAATGTCGGCCCACTCCAACATCTCCCCCGCATCAATCCGGTCCTGGAACTGTGCGGGCGAGACAAAGAAGTAATCCCTGCCGTCCACCTCACCAGGCCGCGGGGCGCGGGTGGTCATGGACACGGAGAAATAGAGATCCGGCACGTCGCTGCGCAGGCGCTGCACCACGGTGGATTTCCCCACCGCAGACGGGCCCGCAAGAACAACAAGCCGGCCGCGGGACGTGTCCTCTGCCACGGTTTAGTCCTCGGAGTAGCCGAAGCGCTCCAGCAGAGCGCGACGCTGACGGTCACCCAGGCCGCGCAGACGACGGGTCTGAGCGATCTCGAGCTCTTCCATGATCTCGCGAGCCTTCACCTTGCCCACCTTCGGCATAGCCTCAAGAAGAGCGGAGACCTTGGTCTTGCCGACGATCTCATCGGTGTCAGCCTTGTCCAGGACATCCTTCAGGGTGGTCTCGCCGCGCTTCAGGGACGCCTTGAGCTCTGCGCGCTGCTTACGGGCCTCAGCCGCCTTCTCCAGTGCTGCCTTGCGCTGCTCATCGGTCAACTGTGGAAGTGCCACGGATTCCTCCAAAAAGTAGTAGTTCGGTTCGGTCTTCAAGTCTTAGCATCGACCGTCCCCAGACCGCTGCAGCGGTACCGCCAGAATGTACCCGACGAGAATTGCACCGTTGCAACTTCGAGGCTTCGGCCAAGTGTAGCACTGCGAAAGTGCTGCCGCGCTGACGCAACTGGCATTTAGCCACGTCAACGGGTCGACGGGACTAAACTACCAGGGTTTTTCCCTCGGCCTAAATAGACCCGCCGGAAAGGCGCTGGCCAGCGAGCTCTTCCGCCTGTTTCCGCAGCTCAGCCACCCCGGGCCCATGCGCCAGCACGGACCGGGACACACTCGGAAACACTAGCTCGGTTCGTGACCCGCCGAGGCGATCCGCGTCCTCAAACGTCGCCCCCTGCGCGCCGACACCGGGCATCAGCACCGGCCCCGAAAGCTCATCCAGGGCAAGGTGCTTATCGACGGTAGCTCCCACCACAACGCCCACATGCGAAGCCCCGAACTGCGCATTTAGCGCCGCGCACTCGTCCACCATGAACTGTGCAACGGTCGGCGCCTCCGGCACGCCCAGCGTAGCCGATTGGAACTCCACAGCCTCCGGGTTAGAGTTGGCGGCCATCACAAACACGCCCTTGCCATGCTCGGCCGCCAGCTCCACCGCGGGCGCGAGCGAGCCGACGCCGAGGTACGGCGTAAGCGTCACCGCATCAGCCTCGAGCGGGGACCCCGGCGCGAGCCACGCCGCGGCGTATCCGGCCATGGTGGATCCGATGTCGCCGCGCTTTGCGTCAGCAATGCTCAGCGTGCCGGTCTCGCGCAACGCCGCGAGCGTCTCCTCCAGCACCGCGAACCCCTGGGATCCGAAGCGCTCGAAAAACGCCACCTGGGGCTTCACCACCGCAACAACGTCCGCGAACGCCTCCACGCACGTCAGCGCGAAAGTGCGTACACCGTCCGCAGAATCCGGCAGGCCCCATTGGGTCAGCAGCTTGGCGTGCGGGTCGATGCCCACGCACAGCCTGCGGCGCTGCTCACCCGCGGCAATCAGACGCTCACCGAAGCTCGCCGCCATTACTGCTCACCCGTGTGGTCGAGCTCCTGGAGGCTGGTCACGGTGACCTCGTTGCCGCGCAGCGCCTCAATGCCCTGCACGGCGGCGGTCACGCCCTGCACCGTGGTCATGATCGGCACACCCGCCGCCACTGCCGCGGCACGAATGTCGTAACCGTCGTGACGCGCACCGGCGGAGCCGGCCGGAGTGTTCAGGATCAGGTCAATCTCGCCGTCGGTGATGCGGTCGACGATGCTCTTGCCGTCGGCACCATCGCGGACCTCGGAGGCCTTCAACACGGTCTCGCACTCGATGCCGTTGCGGCGCAGCATCTGCGCAGTACCCGCCGTAGCAACCACGTTGAAGCCCATGGTGTACAGACGCTGAATGGGGAAGATCAGCGTGCGCTTGTCGCGGTTAGCCACGGAGACGAACACGGTGCCCTCCGTCGGCAGCTCACCAAACGCCGCTGCCTCAGCCTTGGCGAAAGCCACACCGAACGACGGGGCGAGGCCCATGACCTCACCGGTGGATTTCATCTCTGGGCCCAAGATGGTATCCAGAACCTTGCCCTGGGCGGTGCGGAAACGGCTGAACGGCAGCACAGCCTCCTTGACCGCGATCGGGTGCTCGAGTGGCAGGGAGCCGCCGTCGTAGGCGCTCGGGATAAGCCCCTCCGCCTTGAGCTCATCGATCGTCGCCCCCATCATCACGCGGCTCGCCGCCTTGGCCAGGTGCACGCCAGTCGCCTTGGACACGAACGGCACGGTGCGAGACGCGCGCGGGTTCGCCTCGATGACGTACAAAATGTCGTCCTTCAGCGCGAACTGGACGTTCATCAGGCCTTTCACTCCGATGCCGTGCGCCAGCGCCTCGGCGGAGCGACGCACCTTGTCGATGTCGTCCGGACCGAGCGTCATCGGCGGCAGCGCGCAGGCGGAGTCACCGGAGTGGATGCCGGCCTCCTCGATGTGCTCCATCACGCCGCCGAGGTAAACCTGCTCCCCATCGCAGAGCACGTCCACATCGATCTCGATTGCGGAATCCAGGAAGCGGTCCACCAGCACCGGGTGATCCGGCGAGAGCTCGGTCGCGCGGTCGATGTAGTCGTGCAGGCTGTCCTCGTCGTAGACGATCTCCATGCCGCGCCCGCCGAGCACGTACGACGGGCGAACTAGCACCGGGTAACCAATGCCGGCCGCCACCTTGCGGGCCTCCTCGAAGGAAGTTGCGGTGCCGTAGGCCGGGGCCGGCAGCTCAGCGGCGTCGAGCACCTTGCCGAACTCGCCGCGGTCTTCGGCCATGTCGATCGCCTCCGGGGTGGTGCCCACCACCGGCACGCCGGCATCGGCGAGCTTCTGCGCAAGACCCAGCGGCGTTTGGCCGCCAAGCTGCACGATCACGCCCGCGACATTGCCGGTCGCGCTCTCGGCGCGGTAGATCTCCATCACGTCTTCGAACGTCAGCGGCTCGAAGTAAAGACGATCGGCCGTGTCGTAGTCGGTGGAGACGGTTTCCGGGTTGCAGTTGACCATGACCGTCTCATACCCAACGCGGGAAAGCTCCAGCGCCGCGTGCACGCAGGAGTAGTCGAACTCGATGCCCTGGCCGATACGGTTCGGGCCGGAGCCGAGGATAATGACCTTGTCCTTCGTACCGTCGCTGGTCAGCCCCTCCTCGCTCTCAGCATCGGGATCCAGCTCGTAGGCGGAGTACAGGTACGGGGTTGTCGCCTCGACCTCGCCGGCGCAGGTGTCCACCGTCTTGTAGGTCGGGTGGATGCCCAGCGACCAACGCAGCGTACGTACGCCGTCCTCACCGGCCAGCTCCGGGCGCAGCGCCGCGATCTGGGCATCGGACAGACCGTACGCCTTCGCCTCGCGCAAGAGCTCAGCGTCGAGGACGGGAGCGTCGATAAGCACCTGCCTGAATTCCACCAGCGCCTCCACCTCGGCGAGGAACCACGGGTCGATCCCGGAGTCACGGTAAACCTCGTCGATGCTGGCACCTAGGCGCAGCGCAAGCTCAACGTCGTACATGCGCTTGTCGGTGGGAACCTTCAGGTCCTCGAGCACCGCGGCGACATCGGTGGCGCGCTCGCCGGCAAGGTACTCGTCCGGCTTGGTCCAGAAACCGCTCGGCTTGTCCTCCATAGAGCGCATGACCTTGTTCAGGCTCTGGATGTAGTTGCGGCCGATGCCCATCGCTTCGCCGACGGCCTTCATGGAAGTGCCCAGCGTCTCATCTGAACCCGGGAACTTCTCGAACGCGAAGCGCGGCATCTTGGCAATGACATAGTCCAGCGTCGGCTCGCTCAGCGCGGTGAGCTCGCCTCCGGTGATGTCGTTGGCAATCTCGTCGAGGGTGTAGCCGATGGCCAGGCGCACAGCTACTTTCGCGATCGGGTAGCCGGTGGCCTTCGATGCCAACGCTGAGGAGCGGGAGACGCGCGGGTTCATTTCGATGACGATCATGCGGCCGTCTTCGGGATTGATGGCGAACTGCAGGTTGCAGCCGCCGGTCTTCACACCCACTTCGCGGATGATCGCCTTGCCCTGCTCGATCATCTTGGTCACTTCCGGCTCGGTCATGGTCAGCACCGGGGCCACGGTGACGGAATCACCGGTGTGCACGCCCATCGCATCCACGTTCTCAATGGTGGCGATGGTGATGCAGTTGTCGTCCTTGTCGCGGACGAGCTCGAGCTCCATTTCCTTCCACCCGAGGATGGATTCCTCGATCAGGACGTTCGCCTCGGGGCTGGCGGCGAGGCCGTCGCCCGCGATGCGGTGCAGGTCATCCATGTTGTAGGCCAGACCGGAGCCGAGGCCGCCCATGGTGAACGAGGGACGCACGACGCAGGGGAAGCCGAGCTCCGCGACGGTCTCTTCAATCTCCTCCATGGTGTAGCAGACGCGGGAGCGGGCAGACTCGCCGCCGACCTTCTCCACAATGTCCTTGAACTTCTGGCGGTCCTCGCCCCGCTCGATCGCGTCGATGTCCGCGCCGATGAGTTCCACGCCGTGCTTGGCCAGGATGCCCATGCGGTCCAGCTTGATCGCGGTGTTCAACGCCGTCTGGCCGCCGAGAGTCGGCAGGATCGCGTCCACCGGGTGACCCTTCTCAGCCTCGCGGGCGAGGATCTTGTCGATGTACCCGGGCTCAATCGGCTCGACGTAGGTGGCGTCCGCGAACTCCGGGTCCGTCATAATCGTCGCCGGGTTGGAATTGACCAGCGTGACCCGGATGCCTTCTTCTTTGAGCACGCGGCATGCCTGGGTGCCGGAGTAGTCGAACTCGCAGGCCTGGCCAATGACGATCGGGCCGGAGCCGATTACCATGACGTGGTTGAGATCGTCGCGCTTCATTTATTTGGCCTCCTGGATCTGGATGGTGGCCTGTTGGGGGCCGGTCTTGGAAAGGTGGCGGACCAGTTTGCGGGTGTCCACGCCGCGGATGCCGGTCACGCCTTGGTTGCGCAGCTCTTCTTCGAGGCTGCGCTGCGAGCGGAAATTCGAAGGGATGCGCGAGACATCGCGCACGACCACCGCCGCGGGAGTAATCGACCCATCGCCCGAGCTGTCCTCGCTATTCCAGCCCACGTTGCCAATTTGGGGTGCGGCGAAGACCAGGATCTGGCCCTCACGCTCCGGCGAGGTCATCTCTCGCTGGTAGCCGAACATGTCGACGGTGTGGGTGCAGGTGCCTTCGATCTCCTCAGCGCCAGCCTCAGTGCCGGCCTCAGCGCCGGTGCTGCCCGCACCGATTGCGAAGCCGGGGAATTCGGTGCCGTCGGCCAAGACCAGCACGGCAGGGATGCGGTGGTTGCTCATTAGAAGTCCTTTTCCATGTATGTGGTCGTGCCGCGCAGCCAGGTGGCCACGATTTTCGCGTTGAACGCCATCTCCTCGTACGGGGTGTTGGATGCTTTGGATTGCAGTTCTTTGCCGTGGACAACCCACGTCGCATCCGGGTTCACCAAGGTCAGGTTGGCCGGCTCGCCTACAGCGATCGGGCGGCCCTGGTCCTCCAGGCGGAGGATCTCCGCCGGGCGTTCACTCATAACCTTGGCAACGAAGCGCCAGTCCGCTAGCCCCGACTGGACGAAAACCTGGGCGACGACGGCCAGCGAGGTCTCCAGGCCCAGCATGCCGGGCTTCGCGTGCTCGAACTCCACGCACTTGTCCTCGGAGCCGTGCGGGGCGTGATCGGTGGCCACAACATCAATGGTGCCGTCGAGCAGCGCGTCGCGCAGCGCCACGGTGTCGCGGGCCTCGCGCAGCGGCGGGTTGACGCGGTAGTTGCCGTCGTAGGTGTTCAAGCAGTCGTCGGTAAGCAGCAAGTGGTGCGGGGTGACCTCGGCCGTGATCTCGATGCCCTGGCCCTTCGCCCAGCGCAGGAGCTCGACGGTGCCCTCGGTGGAGGCGTGGCAGAGGTGGTAGCGCCCGCCATAGTCGCGGGTCATGATCGCGTCGCGCGCCACGATGGATTCTTCCGCCACGCGCGGCCAGCCGCGCAAGCCCAGCTTGGCCGCGGTCTCGCCCTCGTGGGCGCAGGCATCCGCGGTCATGCGGTGGTCCTCGGCGTGCTGGGCCAAGATGACGTCGTACGCCTTGGCGTACTCGATGGCGCGGCGCATGAGCTGCGGGTCATTTACACAGCGCCCGTCGTCGGAGAACATGCGCACGTGGCTGCGGGACATCAGCCCGATCTCAGTGAGCTGTTCGCCTGCGAGCCCCTGAGTGATGGAGCCGACCGGGTACACGTCGCACTTGCCGTACTCCTGCCCCTTGTTCCACACCGCTTCCGCCAGGAACGGCTGATCAATCACCGGCTGGGTGTTCGCCATGGTGAACACGGCGGTGAAGCCGCCCTTGGCCGCGGCGTCGGAGCCGGTGGCAATGGTCTCGGTGTCCTCGCGACCCGGCTCGCGCAGGTGCACGTGCATGTCCACCAGGCCCGGCAGGAGGATGTTACCCCCGCAGTCAAGGACAGTGTCAGCATCGGCGAATGGCTCTGCGCCGATGGATTCGATCACACCGCCGTCGACATCGATGAGGATGTTGGTCACGTCCTCGCCGTACGGGCGGACGTTGTTCAGCGCTAGCGTGCTCATGCGCGCGCTCCTTCCTCGCCGCTTGCCAGCAGCGTAAACAGCACGGCCATGCGGGTGTACACGCCGTTGGATACCTGGCCCAGCACTACCGTGTTAGGGCGGTCGGCCACGTCGAAGTTGATTTCCATGCCGCGCAGCATCGGGCCGGGGTGCATAATCAGCGCGTCCTCCCGCAGCCTCTCCGCCCGCGCGGCGGAGAGCCCGAACAGCGTGGCGTACTCGCGGTGGGACGGGAAGAAACCGCCGTGCATGCGCTCCGCCTGCACGCGAAGCATCATGACCACATCCGGCTGCTGCTCAATCGCCGCGTCAAAGTCGTGCGTGGTCTCGCACGGCCAGTGCTCCACCCCGGTTGGCATGAGCGTTGGCGGGGCGACTAGGGTCACGCGCGCGCCGAGCGCGCTGAGCAGGTCAACGTTGGAGCGCGCCACGCGGGAGTGCAGGATATCGCCCACCAGGATCACGTGCTTGCCCGCCACATCGCCGATGTGCTGGCGCATGGTCACGGCATCCAGCAGCGCCTGGGTGGGGTGCTGGTGCTGGCCGTCGCCCGCGTTGATGATGCTGGTTTCAGGCAGCCACTGGCGCAGCAGGTTCGGCGCGCCGGAGGCCGGGTGGCGCATCACAATCGCGTCCGCGCCCACCGCAGCCAGCGTCGCCGCCGTGTCCTTTAGGCTCTCGCCCTTCTTCACGCTGGAGCTAGATGCGGCGACGTTGATCACGTCCGCGCTCATCCACTTGCCCGCGGTTTCAAAGCTGGAGCGGGTGCGCGTGGAGTTCTCGTAGAACAGGGTGAAGATGGTGCGCCCGCGCAGCGTGGGCAACTTCTTGATCTCGCGGCCGTCCAGCGCCTCGCGGAAGCGGTCGGCCTCATCCATCAGGCCCACAATTTCTTCGCGGGTCAAGTCTTGAATGCTGATCAGGTGCTTCATCTACTCCGCCTCCTTGGTCAGGGTGACGCCATCGCAATCGTCGATAGGCGTGAGGCTCACGGTCACATCCTCGGTTTTCGCGGTGGGGATGTTCTTGCCCACGTAATCCGCCCTAATGGGCAACTCGCGGTGACCGCGGTCCACCAACACTGCCAGCTGGATCACCTGGGGGCGGCCGATATCGCGCAAGCTGTCCAGCGCCGCGCGGATGGTGCGCCCGGAATACAGCACGTCGTCCACCAAGATGACGGTCGCGCCGTTGATGTCGCCCGGAATGTTCGTCGGCCGCAGCGCGCGGTGGGGCTTATCGCGCAAGTCGTCGCGGTACAGCGTCACATCCAGGCTGCCTACCGGCACCGTGACCCCGCTGAACTCTTCAACCGCGTCCGCTATGCGCTGCGCTAAGGGCACACCCCCCGACGGAATACCCAGCAGCATGACTTTGGCAGACGACTCAGTGTCCAGCGCCGTCTTCTCAATAATCTGGTGCGCGATGCGTGCGATAGTTCGCCCGACGTCTTGAGCCGTCAATAGCTCAACCGTCGCGCGGTTACTCTCACTCATCGGACCTCCTTCCCCGCCTCTCTGTGCGGAATTTAAAGGTGGTTAGACTCCTGCCAGCGTAGCACTCAGCCGGCGTTTCCTCCGAAGTCTGTAGCCTGGCGGGCTATGGGTCTACACACCTCGCACATAGTCCCCGCGGACCGCGGCACCGTCTGGGAATGGCACTCCCGCCCCGGCGCCGTCGTCCGCCTCACTCCCCCGTTTTTACCCATGCAGCCTGTGGAGCAAGCGCAGTCTCTGCGCGGCGGCACCACTGTGTTTTCGCTGCCCGGCGGACTCACCTGGGTTGCCCAGCACCAGGTGGACGGCTACGTCGCGGGCGAGCAGTTTGTTGATGAGGCAGTGAACCAGCCCATCAAGGCGGCCACTCAGTGGCGCCACACCCACCACTTCGAGGACGCGGCCACCGCGGACGGCGACCCTGCCACCCGTGTCACCGACACCGTGGAGGCGAATGTGCCGGAGTTCGCTCTGCGTTCCGCGTGGGCGTACCGCCAGCACCAGCTGGTGGAGGACATCACGTTCCTGCAGTCCCTCCCCGAGACCAAGCCGCTGGTCATCGCGCTGACGGGCGCATCTGGCCTCGTCGGCACGCATTTGAAAGCCCAGCTCACCACAGCGGGCCACACGGTGATCGGCCTGACCCGCGGCGAGGCCGGCCCGGGCGAGCGCCACTGGGACCCGGACAACCCCGCGGATGATCTGCTCGAGGGCGTGGACGCCGTGGCGCACATCGCAGGCGAATCCATCATGGGCCGCTGGACTGAAGCGAAGAAGCGCAAGATCCGCGACTCCCGCGTCGGCCCCACTCGCAAGCTCGCCGAGGTTGCGGCTGGCTGCGGCGTATCGACGTTCGTTTCAGCCTCCGCCGTCGGCTATTACGGCACGAATGCGGGCGACCGCGAGTACGTCGAGGAGGACGGCCCAGGCGAGGGCTTCCTCGCTGAAGTGTGCCGTGACTGGGAGGCCGCGTCCCAGGTAGAGGGCCTGCGCGTGGTCAACATCCGCACCGGCCTCGCGCTCTCCGGCGCCGGTGGGCTGCTGCCGGTGCTCAAGGCATCCGTCTCGGCGGGCTTGGGCGCCCGCTTTGGCGACGGCGACTTTTGGATGTCCTGGGTGGCCCTCGATGACCTGACGGATATTTACACCCGCGCGCTGGTGGACCCATCCGTTCGCGGTCCGATCAACGCCACCGCGCCGAACCCGGTGACAAACAAGGAGATGTCCGCCACGCTGGCCGATATGCTCCGCCGTCCGGATGTTCTCCCGATACCGAAGTTCGGCCCCAAACTGATTCTGGGCAAGGAAGGCGGCGAAGAACTCGCGCTCGCCGACCAGCGTGTGGTTCCAGCCCGCGCCCAGGCCGCCGGCTGGCGCTTCCGCTACCCCACCCTCAAGGCCGCGCTGGCCCACGAACTAGGCAAGGAGGAATTGCTGTGACTGACCACCGAATCGAGCCGGTGACCGCCGAAGCGGTCGCCGCCATCTTCAAGGAAGAGGACCTGGAGCACCGCGTTGAGGAACAGCTGGTGCGCTCCGGCTTCGTCAACACGGCGCTCGTCGTCGCCATCGACGGCCCCATCCTTGTCTTCGAGGCGATTTGGCGCGGCACTGTGCCCGCTGACATGGCATCCCACCTCCTCTTCGCGGTCAATGAGCACAACCAGACCCACTTCGCGCCCACGCTGCGCATGTTCGAGTCGGAGGACGGCACCCTCGCCGCCTCCGGGATTCGCACCCTGAACATCGCCGAAGGCGCGTCCTTCAACCAGCTCGGCGCATTCATCGTCAACTCGATCGATGCCACCTTGCAGGCCTTCGACTTCCTCGAGACCAGCTTCCCCACCCTTGTCACCTGGGAGGACCCGCACGATGACCACTAACCCCACCCTTGTCACCATCGACCGCGTCATCGCCGCCGCCTGGGAGCTGGGCATCACGCTTGACGACGGAGGCACAGGGCGATCTGCCCAAGCCAACATCAACGGCCTTGCCGTGCTAGCCGTCCTGCTGGACACCGTGCTGATTGTCCGTGCGGACGCTGGCACGGACATTCCCAGCAACTCCCCCGATGCCGCGATCTACCTCGCCGCCAACCAGGTCAACTCCACGTTCCTGGATGCCCGGGCGATCGTGGTCAACCGCGGAGAGACCCTGGTCGTACGCACTGAGGCGGAAACAAGCGTCGCCGCCGGTCTTTCCGACGCGCAGCTTACAGCCGCCCTGCGCGCAGCGTTCGACGGCATTGTCGCCTGCCAAGACGCAATGGTCGGCCTCACCGAGGACATGGAGAGGCTGCGGGAGGAGCAGTAGCAACCCCGCCCAGTAGCTATTCCGCCCGGCGCAGCTCGGCGCTGAGCTCCTCCAGCTCCCCGCCGCCGGCCATCTCGCGCGTCAGCTCCTCGAGCGTGACCTCCGCCCGCGCCGCGTCGAGCTCCTGGCGCCCCAGCTTCAAAATGGTGAAGTGGTCACCCACCAGGTACGCGTGGTGCGGGTTGTGGGTGACAAAGACGACTGCCACCCCGCGATCGCGTGCGGACGCAATGAACCGCAGCACAACCCCGGACTGCTTCACGCCGAGCGCCGCCGTCGGCTCATCCAGAATGACCACCCGCGCACCGAAGTAGACCGCGCGCGCAATCGCAATCACCTGGCGCTGACCGCCGGAAAGTTTGCCCGCTTCCACGTCCACGTCCGGGATGTCGATGCCCATCTGCAGCAGCTGCTCGGAGCAGATGCGTTTCATTTCCTCCCGCTTCAGCGTGCCGAAGGCACCGGTGAGCTCTTGGCCCAGGAAGAAGTTCCGCCACACGCTCAGCTCATCCACAATCGCCAGCGTCTGATACACGGTGGCAATGCCCGCCTCGATCGCGTCGCGGGGGGAGGTGAAGGTGGTCGGGGAACCGTCGATAAGCATCTGCCCCGTGGTGGGCGTGTGCAGACCCGCGAGGATCTTGATCAGCGTCGATTTGCCGGCGCCGTTATCGCCCAGCACGCACGTCACTTCGCCTTCGCGGATGTCGAGGTTGACGCCGCGCAGCGCGTCGAAGCTGCCGTAGGACTTGGTAACGTCGCGCAATTCGATGATGGCCATCGCGCTACCTCCCCTTGGTCATGTTGGCGAAGGAGGTGTTGGTGAACACCGCGAACAAAAGCATCGCGCCGAGGAAGAACTTGAACCAGTCCGGGTTCCACCCCGCGTAGACAATGCCCTGATTGGTCATGCCGAAGATCAGCGCACCAATCGCCGTGCCCACCGCCGTGCCGCGCCCGCCTGTCATCGCACAACCGCCGATCACCGCGGCGATGATGTACAGGAACTCGTTGCCCACACCCTGGCCGGCTTGGATGGAGTCGAACGCAAAGAGCGTGTGCATGCCGACGAACCAGGCGGCGAACCCGACCGTCATGAACAGCGCAATCTTCACCTTGCCCACCGGCACACCCACCGCGCGGGCCGCATCCTCATCGCCGCCGACCGCCGTAATCCAGTTACCGAACTTGGTCCGGAACAGCACAAAGGACGCGATGGCGACAAACAGCAGCCACCACAGCACCATCACGCTCACGCGCACCCCGCCGATGGTGAAGGTGCCGGCGAAAAACGCCCGGGCGGATGGGAAGCCCTCCATGTCCGCGATCGTCGGCGTTGCCACTTGCCCCGTCACCAGCTTGGTTACGGCCAGATTGAGGCCCTGCAGCATGAGGAACGCTGCCAGGGTGATCAAAAAGCTATCGATCCCCGTGCGGGAGACCAGCACGCCGTTGAGCGCCCCGATCGCCAGCGAGATGCCCAGTGCGAGGAACGCCCCCACCCAGGAGTTCAGGTGCAGGTTGTAGTTGAGCATTGTCGCGGCAAGCGCCGCGGTAGTTACCGCCACGCCGGCGGACAGGTCGAACTCCCCGCCCACCATTAGCAGGCCCACGGCCAGTGCCACGATGCCCAGCGTGGAGCTGGCGTAGAGGATGGTGGCCATTGCCTCGAAGGATCGAAACGCCGGGGCAACCGCCATGAACAGGGCAAAGATGACCAGGAAGCCGAGCAAGCTGGCAAGCTCCGGCCGACGGATCAGCTTGGCAAACCCCTTGCGCGTGCGCAGGCGATCATCTGCAGTTGACACCGCGGTACTCATCGCATGCCTGCCTTGGCAGCTTCTGCAATCTGCTCCACGTTCGTTTGGTCAACGAAGCTCGGCCCCGTGTACACCGGCTGCCCGCCGCCAAGCGTTCCGCCGTTGCGCTTGGCAATCCACAGCGCGTCTACCGCCAGGTATCCCTGCAGGTACGGCTGCTGGTCCACGGCCCAGGCGACGCGGCCGTCCCGGATAGCGTCGACAAGCTCGGCGTTCGTGTCAAAGGTGACAACGTCCGCTGTCGCACCCGCCTCTTTCACCGACTCGGTGGCTCGAATCGCCACCGGCGCCTGGAGCGCGAACACCGTGTCGAAACTCGGGTCCTGCCGCAGCTTCGAGGTAATCGTCGATTGCACCGAGGTCAGGTCCTGGCCGTTGACGTACAGCAACTCGACCGTGCCGCCGAGCCCGTTGCTCACACCGGCGCAGCGCGCTTCCTGGGAAGAATTGCCCTGCTCATGAATCACGCACAGGGTTTTGCTCTTGCCTTCTTCCTTCAGCCGCTCACCTGCCGCCGTTCCGGCAACTGTTTCGTCCTGGCCGAAGAAGCCGCTCAGCCCATAGTTGGTGTATTCACTCATGCCGGCGTTCAGGCCAACCGTGGGGATGCCGCGATCCACCGCATCACGCGCCGCCGGCCCGATCGCCTCGGCGTTGGGCAGGGTCACCGCAATGCCGTCCACCCCGGCATCAATCGCCGAACGCACCAGGTTCGCCTGGTTCGGCGCCTGCGGGTCCGAAGAGTAGCGCAGCTCGATGTTGTCCTTTTTCGCCGCGTCCTCCGCGCCCTTGCGCACGAGATCCCAGTACGTGTCGCCGGGCGCGCCGTGCGTGACCATCGCGACCACGTAACGCGGGGTGTCCACCCCGCCAGCCGTACCCGACGCACTGTCCCTCGGCGGAGCACCGCCCGTCGCGGAGCACGCCGCGGTGAAAAGTACAGCGGCTGCCAGGGAAGCAGCGCGAACAGCCTTGGTGATTTTCAACACCAATCGAGTGTGCCCCACCGCCACGGGGCGAACCGCATCCGCGCCGCTCTGAACCGATTCAGTGGCTGGCAGGCTGGCTAGTCCAGCCGGCGCACCTGGCTACCGGATCTCAGTGAGGACCCACGCCTCACCCTCTTGGTTGAACACCAGGGTGTCCCCCGGCGCGAGCTCAAGCAATCCGCTCACCCCGTTGTCGCCGCTGCACATGTCCACTTTCTCGCGCCCCAGCTGCTCCTTCACAAGCGCGCCGTTTTCGCTCTGCCACACGAGCCAGTTCGAACCCTCGGCAGTGTCCTCGAAGTCCTTGAACACCTTCCGCCCGAACACCTCTTCCGCAGCGAAACCGCTGTACGGGCACACTACTGCGGCCTTTTTTGAGTTCGGGAGCAGATCACTGACGACGATCTCGGCCTTACCATTAGCGTCGTCAAGCGCCTGCCCCAGCTTCGGAATGGCGTCGGTGACGTTGCAGCCGGCAAGCGAGAGGAGGGATGCGATAAATCCGCCGAGGACGGCGTGAGAAGAGTGGGAAGTCATACCCGCGGATTCTAGGCCGAAACGGGCTTACGCTTGGGGTGAAGACACGAAGGAGGAATTCTTATGGGACGTTTCGACAACAAAGTTGCGCTTGTGACTGGCGGTGCTGGCGGTATCGGCAAAGCGACGGCGACGCGGCTCGCCGAGGAGGGTGCGCGCGTGGTCATCGCGGACCTTGACCTCGCGGCAGCTGAGGCAGTTGCGGTCGCGCTTAACGACGGCACCGAGCAGCGCGCCGCGGCGTTCGAACTGGATGCGTCGACACGCGAGGGCAACGAAGCAGCCGTGCGCTTCGCCGTGGAGACCTTCGGCGCGCTGCACCTTGCGTTCAACAACGCGGGCATGGGCGACAACAAAGTGCCGCTGGCGGAGAAGGAGCTGGACTTCTGGGACAAGCTCGTGGGGCTAAACCTGCA